>JBLNEO010000098.1:0-57124 GCA_050262775.1 Pseudomonadota bacterium
GTCGGCGCAGGTCACCGCCGCGGCGCCCGACGCGGCCGCGCGGATCACCGCGAAGCGCATCCGGTGGGGGGAGGCCCTGATCAAGGGCCTCCTCGCGCTGTGCGCACTCGTCTCGGTGGCGACGACGGTCGGGATCGTGGTCGCGCTGCTCGTGCCGGCGCTCGAGTTCTTCGGGGAGGTGTCGCCGCTCGACTACCTGACCGGGACGACCTGGTCACCGCTGTTCAGCCCGCCGAGCTTCGGCGTCCTGCCGCTCGTCGTCGGGACGCTGTCGGTCACCCTCTGGGCGTGCGTCGTCGCGATGCCCTGTGGGGTCGGCGCTGCGATCTACCTGAGCGAGTACGCGCGGCCGAGAACGAGACGGATCCTCAAGCCCGCGCTCGAGGTGCTCGCCGGGATCCCCACGGTCGTGTTCGGCTACTTCGCCCTCACCTTCGTGACGCCACTGCTCCGCGACATCGGCCTCGGCGCGGAGATCTTCAACGCGCTGTCCGCCGGGCTCGTGATCGGCGTGATGCTGATCCCGACGGTCGCGTCGCTGTCCGAGGACGCGATGAGCGCCGTGCCGCAGGCGCTGCGCGACGGCGCCTACGGGCTCGGCTCCAACAAGCTGCAGGTCTCGCTCCGCGTCGTCGTCCCGGCTGCCGTCTCCGGGATCATCGCCAGCTTCGTGCTCGCGATCTCGCGCGCGGTCGGCGAGACGATGATCGTGCTGCTCGCCGCGGGGCAGCAGCCCGTGATCGACTGGAACCCGCTCCACGCCGTCGAGACGATGACGGCGTTCATCGCCGCGACGGGGCAGGGCGACATCCCCACGGGGTCGCTCGAGTACAAGACGATCTTCGCGGTCGGCCTGACGCTGTTCGTCGCGACGCTCGTGATGAACATCGCGTCGATCCGCCTCGTCCGCCGCTACCGCGAGGTCTACGAGTGACGGTCGCGCCGCTCGCGGGTCGCCGCTCACACGGTCGGACCGGCCAGATCCTGTTCAAGGGCTTCCTGCTCGGCTCGCTCCTCATCGGCTTCGGGACCCTCGGCGCGCTGCTCGTGGACGTGCTGCGCGAGGGGCTGCCCGTGCTCTCCTCGCGCCTGTTCACCGAGCCGCCCTCGTCGGATCCGGACATCGCGGGGGCGCGGCCCGCGATCCTCGCGACGATCGAGATGATGGTGCTGTTGATCGTGATGGCGATCCCGATCGGAGTCGCCACGGCGCTGTACCTCGAGGAGTACGCGAACAGGGAGCGCTGGTACAACCGCCTGCTCGAGGTCAACATCCAGAACCTCGCGGCGGTGCCCTCGATCGTGTACGGGATCCTCGGCCTGGCCTTCCTCGTGCGGGGGCTCGGCCTCGGGCGCGTCCTCCTCGCCGGGGCGATGATCCTCACGCTCCTCGTGCTCCCGACGATCATCATCGCCTCGCGCGAGGCGATCCGGGCCGTGCCGCCGTCGATCAGGCAGGGCGGCCTCGCGCTCGGCGCGACGAAGTGGCAGGTGACCTGGCGCCAGGTGCTGCCGGCGGCGACCCCCGGGATCGCGACCGGCTCGATCCTCGGCGTCTCGCGCGCGATCGGCGAGACGGCGCCGCTCCTGCTGATCGGCGCGGTCACGTACATCGCGTTCGACCCGACGATCCTCGGCCCGTTCACGGCGCTGCCGATCCAGATCTACCAGTGGGTCCGGCTGCCCCAGGCGGCGTTCCGGGAGCTCGCGGCCGCCGCGATCATCGTCCTGCTCGTGCTCCTGCTGACGCTGAACGCGTTCGCGATCTGGCTCCGAAACCGCTACCAGAAGCGATGGTGACCATGACCGACATCCAGGCGGCCGTCGCCGCGCCCCCGCCCGGGACGGAGCAGCGCGGTGCGGTGCTCTTCGACGTGCGCGACCTCACCGTCTCGTACGGCGGCGTCCCCGCGCTCGCCGACGTCTCCCTCGAGATCCACCGCAACCAGGTCACGGCGTTCATCGGCCCGTCCGGCTGCGGCAAGTCGACGTTCATCCGCTGCTTCAACCGCATGAACGACCTCATCCCGTCGGCCGCGGTCGACGGGACGATCCTCTACCACGGCCAGGACCTCTATGCCGACGACGTCGACCCGGTCGAGGTGCGGAAGCTGATCGGGATGGTGTTCCAGAAGCCGAACCCGTTCCCGAAGTCGATCTACGACAACGTCGCCTTCGGGCCCCGCGTGCTCGGGCGGAAGGACGGCCTCGACGATCGGGTGGAGGAGGCGCTCCAGCGCGCGGCCCTGTGGGACGAGGTGAAGAACCGCCTCAAGGAGAGCGCGCTCTCGCTCTCGGGCGGCCAGCAGCAGCGCCTCTGCATCGCGCGCGCGCTCGCGACGAATCCCGAGGTGATCCTCATGGACGAGCCGGCCTCCGCGCTCGACCCGATCTCGACCACCCGCATCGAGGACCTGATGCACGAGCTGAAGCGCGACTACACGATCGTGATCGTCACGCACAACATGCAGCAGGCCGCGCGGGTCGCCGACATGACGGCCTTCTTCTCGGTCAAGGTCGACGAGGAGCACGACCGCCGCACCGGCGTCCTCGTCGAGTACGACGACACCTCGAAGATCTTCACCACGCCGTCCGACAAGCGGACGGAGGACTACGTGACAGGACGGTTCGGATGATGCGCGTCACCTTCCAGGAAGAGCTCGACCAGCTCGAGGCGGGAATCCACGAGGAGGGGACGCTCGTCCTCCGCGCGCTCGGCGGCGCGAGGAATGCCCTCGTGCAGCAGGACGAGGAGCTCGCGGACGAGGTGATCGCGTTCGACGACCAGATCGACGAGCGCTACCTCGCGCAGGAGGAAGGGATCCAGGATCTGCTCGCGCGCCAGACCCCGGTCGCGTCGGATCTCCGGCTCGTGCTCGCGATGCTGCACGTGAACCTCCACCTCGAGCGGATCGGCGACTACTGCGTCACGATCGCGAAGCTCGTGAAGCTCGCGCCCGCGGTGGCGCCCGACCGCCTGTTCACGGACGCCTTCGAGGAGATGGGCGAGCGGGCCGAGGAGATGGTGAAGGTCGCGCTCGAGGCGTTCGCCGCGCGCAACGTCGAGCAGGCGGAGACGCTCGTCGACCTCGACGAGCTGATCGACCGCGCGAACCGCCGCTTCGTCCAGCACGTCCTCTCGTTCGGGCGCGACCCGAAGCTCCACGAGTGGGGGCTGCGGATGATCCTCGTCTCGCGCTGCTTCGAGCGCATCGGCGACCACGCCGTCGACATCGGCGAGCGCATCGCCTACATGGTGTCCGGCGAGTTCCGGGAGTTCACCGACGCGTCGCACCCCGTCGACCCGTAGCCCGCTGGACAGCGCGGGAGGCGGGCACTAGGCTCGGGGCGCCCGCGGGAGCGGGAACCGCCGCGCACGGGCGCGTGCGGTCGGTTCACAGGGAGAGGGGAATCGACAGATGCGCAGAGCATCGATCCTCGCGGTGCTGATGCTGGCGTTGGTCCTGCCGGCGTCCGCGCTCGCGAAGGGGCCCGAGGTCGCAGCCGTCACCGGCAGCGACATCGTGCTCAACGACGACACATCGAAGCTGGCCGAGCCGGCGGCGGTGACGAACGACGCCCGGGCCTTCAAGGCGACGCGCAGCTTCAAGGCGCTGGCGGCGAATACCACACCCCCGATCGGCACACAGAAGTTCTGGTACTCGCGCAGCGGCAACTCGCTGCTCCGCGACCGGCTCTTCACGCTGCGCGCGGTGACGGCGCACTCGGAGATCTGGGTCTCGAACGTCCTCGACTTCAAGGCGGGCGACTGCCGCAACGACGGCGTCCGCAACGTGATCACGAACGCCCAGGTCGAATACCTGGCGGATCAGTTCGAGCACAACATCTACCCGAAGGAGTCGACCGAGTTCAGCGTGCCGCCGAACCGCGACGGCTCGAACGCGCGCCGCGGCCAGCCGGGGACGCCGTTCTCGCTCACGGGCGGCGACAACTACTACGGCGGCGACGGCGACAAGATCGTGATCCTCGTCGACAACGTCCGCGACGACAACTACAACGACCTCAACAACAGCCAGGGCCTCTCGTACATCGCCGGCTTCTTCTCGTCGACGATCAACGTCAACCTCGACCGCAACGTGATGACGATCGACTCGTACGACTGGCTGCACCGCACGACGGCGAACCCGCCGAACGAGCCGGTCGCCGGCGACTTCTGCAACAGCAAGCCGGCGCGCCCGTTCCTCTACGAGGGCGTCTTCGCCCACGAGTACCAGCACCTGCTCGAGTTCTACGAGAGCCCGGGCGAGGCGACGTGGGCCAACGAGGGCCTGTCCGACTTCGCGATCGCGCTCACCGGGTACGTCGACCCCAAGACGCCGATCACGCAGACGGGCTTCGACTCGCACCTGCAGTGCTTCCTGGGGTGGCTGACGGTTGCGACACCGGCGAACCCGAACCCGCGCGCGACGGGCGGGCCCGAGAACTCGCTGACGTGGTGGGAGGACCAGGGGACGGACGAGACGCTGTGCGACTACGGCGCGGCGTTCTCCCTGATGCTCTGGCTGTCCGACCACTACGGGTCGTCGTTCATGTCGGCCCTCCACCGCGAGGACGCGAACGGCTTCGCCGGGCTGCAGAGCGTGCTCGACTCGTTCGCGACCGGCAAGACCGTCGAGGACGTCCTGCACAACTGGGCGGCGGCGGTCGCGATCGACAAGTCGCTCGACGACGGGCACGACCTGCGCGGGACGGACTTCCCCGCGCTCTACCAGCTCACGAGCATGCGCTCGGAGGTCAACTGGGGCTCGGCCGAGTCGTACTCGGAGGCGGGTGCCCCGCCGAACGGCTCCGATTACGTGCGGCTGCGCAACGCGCAGGGGTCGCCGCTCTCGGCCGACCAGATCACGTCGCTCTCGTTCAAGGGCGCGACGGCGTTCGCGCCGCTGCCGACGGAGTGGACGGTCGACCCGAATCCGCCGCTCCAGGCCGGGAACCCGGCGTACTTCGGCGGTCGTCGCGACAACATGGACAACGCGATGATCCGGTCGATCGCGGTGCCGGCCGGAAGCCCGACGCTCGAGTTCGACATCCTCTGGAGCACCGAGGTCGCGTTCGACACCGTGTACGTGCAGGTGTCGACGAACAACGGGCAGACGTGGACGTCGCTCTCGACGCCCGACATGACGACGTCGCTGAACCCCGGGGCCGATGCGAAGCTCGTGGACAACCTGCCGGGCTTCAACGGCGAGTCGACCACGTGGAAGCACGAGACGATCTCGCTCGCGCCGTACGCCGGGCAGACCGTGCTCCTCTCGTTCCGGTACATCACCGACACGAACACGCGCGGCGTGCTCTACGACGGCGTGTGGGTCGACAACATCACCCTCGGCGGCGTGCGCGTCGGCGACGGGACGCTCGGCGGCTGGCAGTCGCTGACCGAGGTGAACCCGGTGAAGGTGCACGGGTTCACGCTCCAGCTCGTCGGACTCGACACCGACAAGAACACGCCGACGGTGTACGCGAGCGTGCCGCTCGACTCGTCCTTCGCGGCGACGCTCAGCGGCGGCAAGATCCGCAGCCTCGTCGGCACCCAGGCGGACGTCGTGGGTGCGATCGTCACCTACGACGAGCCGACGGAGGAGATCCTCCAGTACGCGCGGTACGAGCTGAAGGCGAACGGCGTCACGCAGCCGGGAGGCTGAGCCGACGCCGCATCGAACGACGCGAGGGCCCGGGCGACCGGGCCCTCGCCGTCTCTGTCTACGCGGTCGGCGCGACCGGGCGGAGGACCGCGTTGCGCCGCGTCGCCGCCCGGCGGCCGAGGAACGCCGTCGCCGCGATCGCCCCCGCGAGCACGAAGACGACGGCGTCGCCCATCGGCAGCCGCGTCACGACCTCCATCACGGCGCCGACGACGCCCGCGCACGGGATCGTCAGGAGCCACGCGACCACGATGTTCCCGGCCACGCCCCAGCGGACGGCGGAGAGGCGGCGGGTCGCGCCCGCGCCGAGGATCGAGCCGCTGATCGTGTGCGTCGTCGACACGGGGAACCCGAAGTGCGCCGTCGTCCAGAGGATCGACGCGCACGCGGTCTCCGCGGCGAACCCCTGCGGTGGGTCGAGCTTGGTGATCCGCGACCCGAGCGTGGAGATGATCCGCCAGCCGCCCGCGTAGGTGCCGGCGGCCATCGCGAGGGCGGACGAGGCGATCACCCACGTCGGCACGTCGAACTCCTCGGAGGAGAGGTGGCCCGTCGCGATCAGCGCGAGGGAGATGATCCCCATCGTCTTCTGCGCGTCGTTCGTGCCGTGAGTGAACGCGACGAACCCGCTGGAGACGAGCTGCAGCCGGCGGAAGATCCGGTTCATCCGGCCGGGCGCCTGTCGCCGGATGATCCAGGTGATCGCGAGCATGATCGTCGCGGCGAGCACGATCCCGAGGAACGGCGCGAGCAGCGACGGGATCAGCACCTTGTCCTTCAGGCCGCTCCACTGGACGACGTCCCACCCGGACGCGGCGACCGCCGAACCGAGCACCCCGCCGATGAGCGCGTGCGACGAGCTCGAGGGGAGCCCGAGGTACCACGTGATCAGGTTCCACGTGATCGCGCCGACGAGGCCGGCGAGGACGACGTCGAGCGTGATCACGGCCGGGTCGACGATCCCCTTCGCGACCGTCGCCGCGACCTCGATCGAGACGAAGGCCCCGGCGAAGTTGAGCACGGCCGCCATCGCCACCGCCGCGCGGGGCGAGAGCGCCCGCGTGGAGACGGACGTCGCGATCGCATTCGCCGTGTCGTGGAAGCCGTTGGTGAAGTCGAAGAAGAGCGCGACCGCGACGACGGCGAAGAGTGCGAGCTCCATCGGCGGCGCGTCCTACTGGTTCTTGACGACGACGTTCCCGAGCACGTTCGCCGCGGTCTCGCAGGCGTCGAGGGCGGCCTCGAGCGAGTCGTAGATGTCCTTCCAGCGGATCACGACGAGCGGGTCGATGCGCTCGTCGCGGAAGAGCGACGCGATCGCGTCGCGGACGATGCGGTCGCCGTCGTCCTCGAGCCGCTTCACCTCGATCAGCGACTCCTGGACGCCCTTCAGCCCCTTGAGGCGCGCGAGCGCCTCCGCGAGGCGCTCCACTGCGGCGACGATGATCCCGCACTGCTCGACCGACTGCTTCGTCGGGTGCTCGACCCCGTACAGCTCGAGGAGGTCGCTCGCCTCCTCGATGTGGTCGACGACGTCGTCGAGCGCCGTCGCGAGCTCGTAGATGTCCTCCCGGTCGAACGGCGTCACGTACTGGGTGTTCAGCAGCTGGATGAGGTCGTGCGTGATCCCGTCGCCCACCGTCTCGACGCGCTTCACGTCGGCCTGCGACACCGTGGACGACGGGTACTCGCGGAACCGCGTCTCCGCGAGGCGCGCCGCCTCGAGCGCGTTGCCGCCGGCGCGGGTGAAGAGCTCGTAGAACTCGTCGGTGCGGGGGACGAGGCCGAGACGCACGGGGCGGCATCCTAGTGGTTGCGGTCCGGTGCACAGCCGGTGAACCGTTTGGATCGCATTCCGCCGGGGGACCCACCACCCGATGGTTCGCGTCCTGCTCGTGGACGACCACGAGGTCTTCCTCCAGGGCCTGGTCATGCTGCTCTCGCACGACGAGCGCCTCGACGTCGTCGGCACGGCGACGAACGGCGCCGACGCCGTCCAGCTGGCGGGGGTGCTGCGACCGGACGTGGTGCTCCTCGACGTCGTCATGCCCGGACTCGACGGGTTCGAGGCCGCGGAGCAGCTCCGCACCCGCGTGCCGGAGGCCGCCGTGGTGCTCGTGTCCGGCATCGACGAGGACGGTGCCGCCGCGCGCGCGGCCTCGGTCGGGGCGGCGGCCTTCGTCACGAAGGCCGAGGCGGTCGACCGCCTCCCCGAGATCCTCGTGTCGGTGGCCGGCGACTAGCCGACGCGACCCGTGACGTAGTCGTTCGTCCTCGGGTCCGACGGGTGCGTGAAGATCGTCGAGGTGGGTCCGACCTCGACGAGCGTCCCGCTCGTGGTGCCGTCGGGGAACTCGACCAGGGTGAAGAACGCCGTCCGGTCCGCGATCCGTGCCGCCTGCTGCATGTTGTGGGTCACGATCACGATCGTGTAGTCCCGCTTCAGCTCGTGGATCAGGTCCTCGATCGCGGCGGTCGAGATCGGATCGAGGGCGGACGCGGGCTCGTCGAGCAGGACGACGTCGGGCTCGACGGCGATCGTCCGCGCGATGCAGAGCCGCTGCTGCTGCCCGCCGGAGAGGCCGAGAGCGCTCTGCTTCAGCCGGGCCTTCACCTCGTCCCACAGCGCGGCCCGCTTCAGCGCGTGCTCCACACGGTCGTCGATGTCGCCCATCCGCAGTGCGCGCATCGCGAACGCGACGTTGTCGAAGACGGACTTCGGGAAGGGGTTCGGCTTCTGGAACACCATCCCGATCCGGCGGCGGACGAGGACCGGGTCGATGTCGGGTCCGCAGATGTCGGTGCCGTGGTAGAGGATCGCGCCCTCGGTGCGGAACCCGGGCAGGGTGTCGTTCATCCGGTTGATGCAGCGGATGAACGTCGACTTGCCGCAGCCCGAGGGGCCGATGATCGCCGTCACGCGGTTCCGCGGGAGGTTCAGCGTCACCTCGCGCAGCGCGGGGGCCCCCCTCGTGTAGAAGGCCGAGAGGGCCTGCGTCGCGACGACGTTCTCGCCGCCCGTCGGGGCCGCCGCCTCCACGTGGATCACCGGTGCGTCGATGTGGGCGAGCCGGGCGGGGGCGGGTGTGTCGCTCACGGTCACGGTCGCTCCTACCGCGTGAGCCCGAGCTTCTTCCGGTAGCGCGACGCGAGCGCGCGCGAGCCGAGGCTCAGGACGAGGACGAAGAGGATCAGCGAGAGCGCCGCGGCCCAGGCCTGCGCATGGTCGGCGGGGTTCGGCGACTCCGAGAAGGTGAAGATCGTCACGGGGATCGACGCCAGGGCGTCGTGCGGGTCCTCGTTGATCGCGGTCCCCGCGATCGACGAGGTGAAGAGCAGCGGCGCCGTCTCCCCGGCGACGCGCGCGACCGCGAGCGTCCCGCCCGTGAGGATGCCGCCGATCGTCTGCGGCAGGACGACCGAGAGCGTCGTCCTGGCCTTCGTCGCGCCGAGCGCCAGGGCCGCCTCGCGGGTCGCGTCCGGGACGAGCCGCAGCACCTCCTGGGTGGCCCGAGCGACGAGCGGCACCATGATGATCGCGAGTGCGAACGAGCCGGCGACGCCGCTCTGGCCGCGGCCGACGACGAGGAGGCCGAAGACGAAGATCCCGATCACGATCGACGGGATCCCGTTGAGGATGTCGAGCGAGAGCGCGATCGCGGACGCGGAGCGCCGGCCGGCGTACTCGCTGAGGTAGATCGCGGTCATCACGCCGAACGGCAGCGCCATCACCGCGGCGAGCGCGACGAGGATGATCGACCCCACGAAGGCGTTCGCGATCCCGGTCTCGACCGGCACGAAGCTGAACGGCGCGGGGACCTCGGTGAAGAACGACGTGTCGATCGCGTCGATCCCGCGGCTCGCCACCGACCAGACGACGATGCCGAGGATTCCGACGGCCGTGAACGCGGCGAGCGTCGACAGCGTCTCCATGATCCGATTGACCGCGCGGCGGCGGACGAGGTGGTCGCGCTTGACCGACGCCCGGGAGAGCGGATGCGCCTCGGCCCGGCCGCTCACGGCACCATCCCCGCCGCGCTTCGCATCGACCGGCGCACGATCCACTGCGCGATCAGGTTCACGACGAGCGAGAACACGAGCAGGATCGCCGCGAGGTAGACGATCGAGGCCACCTGGAGGTCGGAGGTCGCGCCCTGGTACTGCGCGGCGATCCGGCCGGCCAGCGTGTCGCCCTGCGAGAAGAGTGACCAGTCGAGCGTCACCGCCCCGCCGACCACCTGCGTGACCGCGATCGCCTCGCCGATCGCACGGCCGAGGCCGAGGATCATCGCGGCGGTCATCCCGGCGCGCGTGGAGGGGAAGACGACGCCGCGGACCATCTCCCAGCGGGTCATCCCCAGGGCGAGCGCTCCCTCCTTCTGCTCGCGCGGGACCGACAGGAACAGCTCCCGCGTGATCGAGGAGATGATCGGGATCATCATGATCGTGAGGATCAGGATCGCCGGCAGGAGCCCGGTTCCGGTGAGGGACGGCTCGCCGAAGAGCGGGACGAACCCGACGTGATCGTGCAGCCACGGCTCGACCCTCACGACGGCCGGCCCGAGGACGAGGATGCCCCAGAGCCCGAGCACGACGCTCGGCACCGCGGCCAGCGTCTCCACGAGCGCGGTGACGGGACCGCGCAGGAAGCGGGGCGCGAGCTCCGTGAGGTAGAGCGCGATCGCGATCGAGAGCGGCGCCGCGAGCAGGAGCGCGCAGAGCGACGTGATCGCGGTGCCGGCGATGAACGAGGCGGCTCCGAAGACCTGCCCCTGGCCGGGGTCCCAGACCGTGTCGAGGACGAAGCCGAGCCCGAACGCCTTGATCGCCGGCCAGGCCTGGTCGACCACCTTCCACGCGATCAGGACGACGAGCGCGGCGCCCAGGAGGGCGGCGAGGCCGGTGACCGCGTGGAGGAGCGGGTCGCCGAGCCGGAGCCGTCCCTTCAGCAGGACGGCTCCGGGGTCGGCGCGAGGTGTGCTCGCCACCGCCGTCCTAGCTCTGGACGCGCTTGAGCGTCCGTTCGGCGGCGACGAGCACGTGCTTCGGGATCGGCTGGAAGAGCAGCCGCGGCCCGTAGGTCTGGCCCTTCGTCAGCGCCCAGAAGACGAAGCGGCGCAGCTCCGCCGCCTTGTCCGTCCTCAGCGGCACGATCACGTACGTGTACGTCGCGATCGGGTAGGCGTTCGTGAACCGCTTGGGCGGGTTCACGATCGACATCTCGTTGTTCGCGCCGACCGTGGGGTCGCTCTCGGCCGCCGCCCTGATCCCCCGCAGCCCCGGCAGCGCGTACTTGCCGGACCTGTTCTGCACGGCGAAGAACTGCAGCTTGTTCGCCTTCGCGTAGGCGATGTCGAAGTACCCCACGGCGCCGGTCGTGCGGGCGACGACGCCGGCGACGCCGGAGCTGCCGCGGGCCCCGGGGCCCGCGGGCCAGTTGACGTTGACGCCCTTGCCGAACCGGCTCCGCCAGTCCGCGTCGACCGACGAGAGGTACTCCGTGAAGTTGTACGACGTGCCCGAGTTGTCGGACCGGTGCACCGGCGTGATGTCGGTGGAGGGCAGGTTGACGCCCGGGTTGAGGCGGCGGATCGCCGGGTCGTTCCACTTCGTGATCGTCCCCTTGTAGATCCCGGCGAGGATGCGGCCGTTCGCCCGGAGGTTGTTCCGGACGCCGGGCAGGTTGTACGCGACCGCCGTCGCCGACAGCGCCCACGGGATCTGGACGCACCCCTTGCACGCCGAGAACTGGTCGGGGGAGAGCGGGGCATCCGAGGCGCCGAAGTCGACCGTCCGGTTGGTGATCGCGGTGATCCCGCCGCCGGACCCGATCGGGTCGTAGTTGACCGTCGTCCCCGTGGCGCTGTCGTAGCCGGGCGCCCACTGGGACACGAGCGGGAAGACGAAGCTCGATCCCGCACCCTTCAAGCTTCCCGCCGATCCGCGCTCCGGTGCGGCCGACGCCGTCCCGGCGACCACCGCGACGACGACGGCGACGACGGCCAACAGCGTCGCCCTCGTGCCGATCTCTGCCTTCATGTCCGCACAGCTCCTCGTTCGACTCCGTGACGTGGCGAGCGTAGGAGCCGCCCGAACCGGCGTGGGCACGCGTCTCGTGTCGATCCGGAAGCGAGGTGGTGAACTAGCGCTCGGCTTCGACGAGCTGCCTGAGCCGGGTCAGATCGGCCTCGAGCTTCCGTCGGGCCTGCCGGTCGACGACGCCGCCGATCAGGCGGCCCGCGACCCCGTGGAGCCGGGTCGCGACCGTCGCGCGGAGCAGCGTCGCCGGGCCGAGGTCCTCGAGGCGGTAGGCCGTCTCGACGTCGAACCCCTTGCCCCGGATGCGCGCGTCCACGGCCTCCGAGGGCTCGTATCGCAGGATCTCGGAGCGGACGTGCACGCGCCGGCCGGCGAGCTCGACGACCTGCTCGGCCCTCGCGCCGGGCCCGGGCCGCGGGTCGAGCGGCCGGAACTCCTTCAGCCCGCCGACCCACCGTCGCATGAGCTCGGGCTCGGTCACCCACTCGAAGACGCGGTCGCGCGGCGCGCCGATCTCGATCGTGTGCTCGTGCCGTTGCACCGGGGCCGAAGCGTAGGCGGAGGACGGCGCACCCGTCGAGGGTGGCGCGCGGGTCGGCCGACGGCGGGTTCCCGGGCTCTCCGCGGCGGCCGGTGGGACGTGGGACTCCGCGCGGTGACGCTCGGGTGACGGAGTGGTGAGCGCGCCCGGCCGTGGCGGGTCACACCACGCGCACGCGCTCGCGGCTCGGCAGCCGGTGCAGGAAGGTGATCTTCCCGTCGCGCACGCGGAACAGCGCGCGCTCGCGGACGGCGCCCTCGCAGTGCGCGAGCGAGGCGGGGCCCACGTCGAACTCCGCCTCCACCGTGCCGCCCTCCTCCTCGATCCGCACCACCGCTCCCGCGCACGCCTCGCGGCGGCTGTAGCGGAGGGCGTCCCCCTCGGTCCGCAGCACGAGGCGGCGGTCGCCGTCGATCACCTCGGCCCCCGGCGCGAGGAGGCGGGCCGCCGCCTCCACGTGCCCGAGGCGGACGGATTCCGCCCAGGCGCGGACGACTCCCTCCGCCGACGGCTCGTCCCCGCCGCAACCCGTGAGGGCGGCGGCGACGCTGAGGACGGCGAGCAGGCGTGCGGACACGGCACCAGGGTAGATTCCGGCGGTGGACTTCTCGCTCAGCGAGGACCAGCGCGAGATCCAGGCGCTCGCGCGCGAGTTCGCCGACGCCGAGATCCAGCCCCACGCGGCCCAGTGGGACCGCGACCACCACTTCCCACGGGAGCTCTACGCGAAGCTCGCCGAGCTCGGCCTCATGGGGACGTGCGTGCCGGAGGAGTACGGCGGCGCCGGCGCCGACTTCCTCTCCTACGTCCTCGTGCTCGAGGAGCTCTCGCGCGCGGACGCCGGCGTGGGGGTGACGGTCGCCGTGCACACGAGTGCCGTCACGCTCCCGATCCTCGCGTACGGGACGGAGGAGCAGCGCGCCCGGTTCGTGCCCCCGCTCGCGCGCGGCGAGGTGATCGGGTCGTTCGCGCTCACCGAGCCGGAGGCGGGCTCCGACGCCGGCTCGCTGCGGACACGCGCCGAGCCCGACGACGACGGCTGGCGCATCACGGGGAGCAAGCAGTGGATCACGAACGGCTCGTACGCCGGGACGTTCCTCGTCTTCGCCCGCACCGATCCCGAGACGGACTCGGCCCGCGGCGTCTCCGCCTTCGTGCTCGACGCGGACCACGTCCGGATCACGCGAGAGGAGGAGAAGCTCGGCCTCAACTCGTCCTCCACCGTCGACCTCGTGATCGAGGGCGCGCAGGTCGGTCGCGACCGGCTGCTCGGCGAGGAGAAGCGCGGCTTCGCGGTCGCCATGTCGACGCTCGACGGCGGCCGGATCGGGATCGCCGCGCAGGCCGTCGGGATCGCGCAGGCCGCGTACGACGTCGCCCGCGCGTACGCGGTCGAGCGGCGGCAGTTCGGCAGCCGGATCGCCGACTTCCAGGCGATCCAGCACAAGCTGGCGAACATGTCGATGGAGCTCGACGCGGCACGGCTGCTCGTCCACCGCGCGGCGTGGCTGAAGCAGGAGGGACTCCCGCACACGGAGGCGGGCGCGAAGGCGAAGCTGTTCGCCTCCGAGATGGCGCGGCGGCAGACGGCCGAGGCGATCCAGGTCCTCGGCGGGTACGGCTACACCAAGGAGTTCCCGGTCGAGCGCTACTACCGCGACGCGAAGATCACCGAGATCTACGAGGGCACGAGCGAGGTGCAGCGGCTCGTGATCGCGCGCGAGCTCCTGAAGCACGCGGAGCGCGCGGCCGCCGTCCGCTAGCGGATCGCGGCGTTTCGCGGATGCCCCGGCGCGAGCGCCAGCCGATGATCACGGGGTGAGGAGGGTCGTCGTCTCGAGGATCGCGCTGCTCGCGGCGGTCGCGCTGGCCGCGGCCGGCGTCGCGGGCGCGGCGCTGCACGCGTCGGCTCCGGCGGAGACGGACGCGTACGGGGACGCCCGTCTCGGCTCGCTCCGGGTCGGCAGCGGCGTGCGCATGACCGCGCGCGACGCCGACCTCCGCGGGATGTGGATCGACGAGTCGGTCGCGTGCGACACGAACCGCAGACTGCGCGTCGCGGTGCTGATCGACTGGTCGCGCGGCGTGGCGCACCGCCGGGTCACCCGCTCGGGCGCCTTCCTCGCGCCGAACTGCGGCGAGGGGGGCCCCAACGTCGGCTTCACGCTGACGGCGCGCGCCGCCCGGCTCGCGTGCGCCGACGGCCGCTGGCGCCCCGGCCGCTACTCGCTCATGACGACGACGACGGAGCCGACGAAGGCGCTCCGGGCGGCGGCGTCGCTCGTCCTGACGGCGACGCGCCCCTGCTGACCTCGCCCGGCCGCCACGCGAGCAGTGCGTCGGGCGACCGCTCCTCGTTCCCCGACCCGTCCGTCTCGCGCACGAGCTCGAGGCCGCGGCGGGCGTAGAACCGGCGCGCGCTCTCGTTCTGCTGGAACACCCAGAGCCGGAAGCCGGCCGTCCGCCGCCGCTTCGCCTCGTCGAGCAGCGCGCCGCCGATCCCGCGGCCGTGCGCCTCCGGCTCGACGTAGAGGTGGGTGAGCTCCTCGCCGTCGAGCGCCGCGAAGCCGAGGACGTCCCCGTGCTCCTCCCACAGCCATACCTCGCTCCGCGAGAGCACGCCCGAGAAGAAGGCGCGGTCCTCCTCCGCCGTGTGCAGCGTCGGGAGGAAGGTCAGCGTCCCGAACGAGCGGCGGAACAGCGAGGCGATCGCCTCGACGTCCTCGGCGCGGGCATCCCTGATCACGAGGCCCAGCATATGCTCCGAAAGAGGACAAGTAACAGTCTGTTACTTGTCCGGTTTCGAGTGCGATTTCGTCCCGGGCCGGGGCCACTAGGCTACGGCGCATGCCGAGCCGCGACCGCGACCAGCCGGTGCGCCTGACGCGGATCTACACGCGCGGCGGCGACGCGGGGGAGACCTCGCTCGGCGACGGGCGGCGCGTGTCGAAGCTCGACCCGCGCATCCGCGCGTTCGGCGCGGTCGACGAGCTGAACTCCCTGCTCGGCTGGGTCGTCGCCGCGCGGCCGGGCACGATGACGCCGCTGCTCGAGCGGATCCAGAACGAGCTGTTCGACCTCGGCGCCGATCTCAGCGTTCCCGTCGAGGTCGAGGACCGGCTGCGCGTCACGGGCGAGATGGTCGAGGCGCTCGAGGCCGCGTGCGACCGCTGGAACGAACGCCTGCCGGAGCTGACGAGCTTCGTGCTCCCCGGCGGCTCGGAGGTCGCGGCGCGGCTCCACGTCGCGCGCTCCGTGTGCCGCCGCGCCGAGCGGGAGGCGCTCGCGGCCGCGCAGGACGTCGAGCTCAGCCGGCCGGCGCTCGTGTACCTCAACCGGCTCTCGGACCTCCTCTTCATCCTCGCCCGTGTGGCGAACGTCGGCGGCGACGAGCCGCTCTGGAAGCCCGGCGCGACGCGGTAGGGCGGCCGGGCAGGGTGCTCGACCTCGTCGCCGTCTTCGTCGGGTCGCTCGTCGCGGGCGCGCTCGGGTCCGCGCTCGGGCTCGTGCTCGGGACGCTCCGGCTGCCCGTGCTCCTCCTGACCGCCGGCACGCCCGCGGCGGGCGCGGGGACCAACATCGCGATCAGCGCGGCCGCCGCGGCATCGGGCGGGCTGCGCCACGCGCGCGAAGGACGTGTCGACTGGCGGGTCGTCGCGTGGATGGCGCCGCCGTCGGCCGTCGGCGCCGTCCTCGGCGCGGTCGTGGGCGACGACGTCCCGACGCGTGCGCTCTACGCCGTCGTCGCCGCGGTGCTCCTCTGGCAGGGCGTCGACCTCGCCTTCCGCCCGTTCCGCGAGCGGCCGGCCGCGGAGCCGCGCCTCGCCGCCGCGGCCGGCTTCGGCCTCGTCATCGGCCTCGTCGGCGGCGCGATCGGCGTGATCCTCGGGACGCTCCGCATGCCGGCCCTCCTGCGCGGCGTCGGCATGACGGCGGCGCGCGCGGTGGGGACGAACCTCGTCGTCGGCTTCGTGCTCGGCGTCGCCGGCTTCGCCGCGCACGCGGCGGCGCTCGACGTCGAGTACGACCTGCTCGCCGCCGGCCTCCTCGGCGCGGTTCCCGGTGCGTGGGTCGGAGCGCGCGCGACCGGGCTCGTGGCCGAGGAGACGCTGCGTCGCGCGATCGGCGCGGCCGTCTTCGCGATCGGAGTCGCGTTCGCGATCGAGGCGCTGGTCGGCTAGCGCCGCGTCGCGAGCCGGCGAATCACGCGTGCGAGCTTCGCCGGCGGCGTGCTGCGCGGCAGCGCGACGGTGGCGCCGGCGCGGGTCGCGCGGAGGAGGTCGCCGGGACGCGACACGAGCGCGACCAGCCGGACGCCCGGGAAGACCACGCGGAGGTCGCGCACGAGCGACGCGCCGTAGCGACCGACGTCGACGACGACGACTCGGACGTTGCGCCGCGGGTCGGCGGCGACGTCGAACGCGGTGTCGCCGGCGGCCGTGACGAGGTGCGTGCGCGTGCCGCGGAGCGTCGGCGCGACGCGGGCGCGCAGGCGCGCGTCGGCCGCGAGCGCGACGACGACGGGGCCGCGAGCCGGGACGAGGGCGCCGGCCGCGCGGACGATCCGGATGCGCACGGTCTTCCGCGCGGTCTGACCGGCGGCGCTCGCGGTGACGACGATCCGGTACACGCCCGGCCTGCGGACGTGCCGCGGCATCGGGAGGCGCAGGATCGAGGCGCCGGCGCGGACGCGGGCCCGCCAGGTGTAGGCGCGGCCGCCCCTCGGTCCCATGAGCGTGGCAGCGATGCTCGAGGCGACCGTCACCTTCACGCGCAGGGCGACGAACGAGCGCTGACGCCACGAGAAGCGCGGCGCGCCGACGACCCGCATCGCGAGCCGCGCCTGCGGCGGCGTCACGGTCGCGCCGGCGGCGACCACGAGGTCGACGGCCGCGCCCTCCTCGGCGAGCGCGAGCCCGGCGGGCTCGACGACGGTCCCGGGAGGTGCGTCGGACGCCCGCTCCGTCACGCCGCCGACGGCGAACCCGCGGTCGGCGAGCGCCGCCTGTGCCTCCGCGAGCGTCTTCCCCGTCAGGGCCGGGACGCCGCGCAGCGCACGCGTGGGGGCGCTCTCGTTGCCGGCGAGGTCGAGCTGGGTGAACGTGAAGCGGCGCGTGTCGTCCGCCGACCACGGCCCGAGCTTCGCCTCGGTCTGCGTCGGGTCGTAGTGCGCGTAGAGGACGCCGTTGACGTACAGGCGAACCTGGCCCGAGACGCCGCTGTTGTCCTCGCCGGGGAGCCACCGGAGGGTGAGGCCGTCCTCGCCGACGACGCCGATCGCGCGGGGAGCCGACGGCGGCTCGACGTCGCGGACGAGCGCGAACAGCGTCAGGTGGCGCGTGAGCACGTGGATCCCGTCGGCGTCGCGGAAGAACCCGTCGTCGCGGCCCTCGGGCAGCCGGCCCGCGGTGGGGACGGGGCGGATCGTCCGCCAGGCGCCGCCCTCGTAGGTCGCCGGGATCACGGAGGTGGAGGAGGTGCTCGTGAGCACGATCTCGAGCGGGACGAGGAAGTTGTGCACCTGCGTGCCCGCGAGCGCCCAGCGGGCGGTGACGTCGACGACGGAGCTCGGCTGCCCGGCGGGGGACGGCGAGACGGACGACGCCGCGATCGGCTGGATCCGGATCACGAGCCAGTCCGAGACGCTGCTCGTCGCGCCCGCGGGGACGATCACGCGCGACGCGCCGTCCACGGCCGTCAGCGACGTCGCCGCGGTCGCGCTCGCGTTGCGCTCGACGTACGGCAGCGTCGACGGGGAGCCGCTCAGGATCGTGAAGTGGACACGGTACGCGGCGGTCTTCCCGGAGAGGTCGGTCAGCGTGCCGGCGACGGTGTGGGGACCCGTCGCGAGCGCGCCGGGCGCGATCGACAGCGACGCGCCCGAGACACCCGAGGCGACGGCGCCGCCGTCGATCGTCGCGGTCGCGGCCGACAGGGCCTCGGACGCCGTCACGGTGATCACGCCGGGCGCCGCAGGAACCGTCTCGCCGTCGGTGGGCGACGAGGAGACGACGCGCGGCGTCGTGTTGTCGATCCGGATTCCCGTCCGGACGCTCTCGTTGAGGTTCCCGTACGAGTCGAAGACGCGCGCGCGGACGTCGTAGGCGCCGTCGGCCACGGTGCGCGTGTCGAAGCCGGCCGTCCACCCGTCGCCGCCCGTCGTGTCGGTGCCGACCGTCGTCCATGCCGAGCCGCCCGAGGTGACGACCGCGAAGACGACGCGCTGCGCGTCGGCGCCGCTGACCGCGGCGGCGAGCGTCGTCGTGCCGGAGAGGGCGACCCCGCTCGCGCCCGGCGTCGTCAGCACGACCGTCGGCGCGCTCGAGTCGACCTGCACGGTGATCGCCGGCGAGTAGGCGACGTTGCCCGCGTTGTCGGTGATGCGTGCGCGGAGGTTGTACGCGCCGGTCGGCAGCCCGCTCGTGTCCCAGGAGGAGCCGAGCTGCGGGTTCGAGCCGTACGCCGATACGGGGTCGGACGACCGCTTGAACTGGAAGGTCGTGCCGGAGACGCCGGAGCCGGCGTCGGACGTCGTGGCCGCGAGCGCGACGGCGCTGCCGCCGACGGTGTCGCCGGCACCCGGGCTCGTCATCGTGCCCGTCGGCGCCGTGTTGTCCACCTGCACCGTGACCGGCGCGCTCGTGCCGACGTTGCCGCCGACGTCCGTCGCCTCGGCGGTGACGACGCGGGCGCCGTCACCCGTCGTGCTCCAGGTCGCCGAGAAGCCGTCCGAGCCGTCGTTGTCGGTGCCGACGGGGGCACCGTCGACCCTGAAGACGACCGTCTGGATGTCGGTCGCGCCCGTCGCCGTGAGCGTCACGTCGCCCGAGACGGCGGTGGACGGCGCGTGCACGGCCACCGACGGGACGTCGTTGTCGACGAAGATCGTCGTCGTCGCGCTGCGCAGGTTGCCGGCCGCGTCCTCGGCGATCACGCGGAGGTCGGTGGGGCCGTCGGGCGCGCCGGTGGAGTTCCAGGACGTCGAGTACGTCGGCGGCGCGCCGGCGTCCGTGTCGATCGCGCTGAACCCGGCCGCCCCGGCGAGCTTGACCTCGAAGCGCACCTGCTTCATCCCGGAGACGCCGTCGGTCGCCGTCGCCGTGATCGCGAACGTGTTCCGCTTCACCGCGCCCGGGGCCGGCGCCGTGAGCGCGATCGCGGGCAGCTCGTTGTCGACCGTCCTGCCGCTGAGGCTCCTCACCGTCGGGTTGCCGAGGCTGTCGCGGAACGTGACCTGGAGGTCGTACGCGATGTCGGCGACCGCGGTCGTGTCCCAGTCGACCGAGTACTCGTCGCTGCCGTCCGCGGTGAGGTCGGTGCCGATCTCCGTCCATGCGGTCGTCCCCTCCGGCGCGTACTCGAAGACGACGGCGCTCACGTCGCTCGGGTCGTCGGCGGTCGCGGTGAGCGTGACGAGCCCGTGCAGGAACGTCGACGGGTCGGCGACGGTGCCCGACGGCCCGGTGGTGTCGATCAGCACCTCGGTGCTCTTGACGCTCTCGACGTTCCCGGCCGCGTCCGTCGAGTAGTACTCGATCGTGTGCACGCCGTCGCCGGCGGAGGCGAGGATCGTCACGGACGTCCCGGACTGCCACGGCCCGAACGACCCGGACGGCGGCTTCACGCGGTGCTGCGTCGCCGACGGGCCCGAGCCCGCGTCGGTGCGCGAGAGCGTCACGGTCTGGTCGGTGTTGTGGCGGCCGGCGACCGCGTCGTCGGTCGTCACCGGCGCGGTGTTGTCGACGCGCCGGCTCGCGACGACGTCCGTGGAGCGGTTGCCGGCCTGGTCGTCGACGACGACGCGGAGGTCGTAGAGCCCGTCCGTGCCGGTCGTCCACATCGTCCGCCACTGCCCGCCGACGAGCGCGGCGTCGGCGCCGACCTGCGTCCAGGGGCCGCCGGACCCGGCAGCGGAGCGCTCGAAGCGGACGGTGTCGACGCCGGAGCCCGCGTCGGTCGCGCCCGCGAGCAGCTGGACGGTGCCCATCAGGTACTGACCGGGGTCGACCAGCGATGCCGACGGCGCAGTGTTGTCGATGCGCCGGTTCGCGACGACGGACGTCTGCCGGTTGCCCGCACGGTCGGTGGCCGTGATCCGGAAGTCGTAGAGGCCGTCCGGCGTCGCCGGCAGGGTCGTGTTGAGGGACGCCGACCAGCCGTTCGAGCCGTCCGTGTCGGTCGAGAGGAGCTGCCAGCCGGCGCCGCCGTCGAGCTCGAACGCGACGCTGGCGACGCCCGCCGTCGCGTCGTCGGCCTGCCCCGTGAGCGCGACCGTCAGGCGGAGGTTCGCACCCGGATCGTCGATCGCCGCCGAGGGATTCGTGTTGTCCACCGTGCGTCCCGGCAGCGCGTGCGCGAAGGTGTTGCCCGCACGGTCGGTGACGAGCTCGCGCAGGTCGTAGCGACCGTCGGGCGTCGCGCCGGTCGTGGTGTCGAAGGTCGCCGACCACCCGTCGCCGCCGTCGGTGTCGGTGTCGATCGTCGTCCAGGTGTCCGCGCTCTCGGGCGAGCGCTGGAACGCGACGGAGGCGACGCCCGAGCCCGCGTCGGCGGCCGTGCCCGAGAGCGCGAGGCTGCCGCGCAGGTACTGGCCGGGGTCGATGAGCGTCCCGGTCGGGGCCGTGTTGTCGACGCGGACGGCCGCCGCCGTGTCGGCGGTCGTGTTCCCGGCGGCGTCCGTGACGAAGACGCGGAGGTCGTAGAGGCCGTCGGGGGTCGAGCCGGCCGTCGTGTCGAGGCTCGCGGTCCAGCCGTCGCTCCCGTCCGCGTCGGAGGCGATGGTCGTCCAGGTTCCTGCGCCGGCCGGCGAGCGCTGGAAGTCGACCGAGTTGACGCCGCTTCCGGCGTCGCTCGCGGTCGCCGTCAGCGGCACCGTCAGGCGCACGTCGGCGCCGGCGGCCGGCGCGGTCACCGCGGCCGCCGGCGCGGTCCGGTCGACGGTGACGGCCGCGACGGCCTCGGAGGTGTGGCCCGCGCCGTCGGTCGCCACGGCCTTCACCAGCCGCTGCCCGTCGCCCGGCAGCGTCCACCCGGCGGCGTAGCCGGCGGTCGCGTCGACGCCGATGCTCGTCCACGACGAGCAGGTCGCGCCGGCGGCGGCACACGCGAGGAACTCGACGGTGGCGACGCCGGTGCCGCCGTCGGACGCGGTCGCGGCCAGGGTGAACGGGTCGGGGTCGGACGCGTTGACGAACGAGCCGTCGGACGGCGCCGTGAGCGCGACCGTCGGCGGGTGGTTGTCGACCTGGACGCCGTTGACGACCGACCAGGCCGAGACGTTTCCGGCATTGTCGGTCGCGCGGACACGGACGTCGTAGACGCCGTCGACGAGGAGCGACGTGTCCCAGTTCGCGCCCGTGAGCGCGTCGGTCCGCCAGTCGCCGGCGCCCGCGACGGAGTAGGCGTACTCGACGGAGGCGACCCCCGAGTGGGCGTCGTTCGCGCTCGACGTGAGCGCGACCGTGCCCGATGCCGGGGAGGCGACGGGGTCGAGCGTCACCGTCGGCGCGAGGTTGTCGACCCACCGCGAGGTGACCGGCGTCGAGGCGGCGACGTTCCCCGCGACGTCCGTCACGCGGACGCGCACGTCGACCTCGCCGTTCGCCGTCCCGGTCGTGTCCCAGGTCGCAGGGACGTTCGACCACGACCCGGCGCCCGCCGGGGAGACCTGGAACTGCACCGAGCCGACGCCCGACGTCGCGTCGCTCTGCGTCGAGCCGAGCGAGACCGTGCCGCGGAGGTAGGCGGCGACGGGGCCCATCGACGCCGTGGGCGCGACCGTGTCGATCCGGACGTCCTGCGCCACGGGCGTCTCCGCGTTGCCGACGTTGTCGAGCGCGGACGCTCGCACGGTGGTCGTGCCCTCGGCAGCGAGCGAGAGCGGCCCCAGGTACTCGGCCGACGGCGCCGAGCCGTCGGTCGAGGTGCGGATCTCGTCGAGACCGGACTCGCCGTCGGTCGCGGTGACGACGACGGTGACGGGCTTCGTCGTGTACCAGCCGGATGTGCAGGCGACGGCGTCGCAGGTGAAGGCGCTCGCGGGTGCCGTCGCGTCCGCGGTCACGGTCATCGCCGCGCCGGCCGAGTCGAGCCCGGCGCCGTTCGTCGCGACGACGTCGAAGGGCTCGGTCGGGTCGGCGGCCGCCGCGCCGAACGCGTACGTGCCGCCCGTGTTCGACCAGCCGGCGCCGAGCGCGGGATAGGCGTACGTGCCGATCCCGGACTCGCCGTCGGCGGCGCTCGGGCTGACGGTGAAGCCGCCCGCGACGCCGGGGCGGAACCACAGGACGGTGCCGTCGAAGGAGGCGTTGGTCGTCGCGCCGTAGGCCAGCGTGGGCGTCGACGGTGCGGTCGTGTCGAGCTTCACCGTCGTCGACTGCGGGGCCTCGAGGTTCCCGACCAGGTCCTCCGCGCGGTAGGTGACGATCGTGGTGCCGAGCGCGACGACGTCGATCGGCGCGGTGTAGACCGGGCTCGTGGGGCCGGGCACGCTGCCGTCGAGCGTGTAGCGGATCGCCGCGACCCCCGCGCCGGCGTCGGACGCGGTGAGCGTGACCGCGACGGGCGTGGCGGTCGTCCAGCCGGTCGCGTTCGCGGCGGGCGAGGCGGAGCCGGTGGTCGTGGGCGCGGCCGCGTCCGCGGTGACGGTGAACGCCGCGCCGGCGCCCGTGAGGCCGGCGGCATTCGTCGCGGTGACGAGGCTCGGCTCGCCCGGATCGGCGGCCGCGGCGGTGAACGACCACGTGGTGCCCGACCGCGACCAGCCGGCGCCGAGGTCCGGGTGGCCGTACGTGATCCCGCCGGACTCGGGATCCGTCGCGGTCGGCGTCAGGTCGAAGCTGCCGGACGTGCCCGCACGGAAGAAGACGGTCGTGCCGGCGACGTGCGTCGCAGTGCCCGCCGCGAGGGCGAGGGAGGGGGCCGGCGGCGCGGTGAGGTCGACCTTGACGACCGACGCGGAGCCGAACGTCGCCCAGTTGCCGGCGTGGTCGCGGACGCGGAGCCGGTAGCGGTAGCACGCCCCGCCCGCGACGCTCGTGTCCGGCGCCGAGACCGGGCTCCAGGCTCCGGCGAACGCGCCGCAGCTCCCGCCGGCGAGCGTCGCCGCGTCGCGCTCGACGACGGCGGAGGCCGCGTCCACGCCCGAGCCGGTGCCGTCGGTTCCCGGGTCGGTGGCGATCGCGACGGAGCCGTCGGTGTCGTAGCCGTCTGCGACCGTGAGCGAGCCGCCCGTCGGCGCCGTGCGGTCGACCACGGCGTCGGCCGTGGCCGTTCCCGTGTTGAGGGCCGCGTCGGTGGCGACGACCTTCAGCGCCCAGGCGCCGTCGCCGGGAACGGCGAGCGAGGCCGTCCACGGGGCACC
Source organism: Pseudomonadota bacterium (assembly GCA_050262775.1). Lineage (GTDB taxonomy): Bacteria > Actinomycetota > Thermoleophilia > Gaiellales > Gaiellaceae > DATHTC01. The sequence continues at coordinate 23,606 of JBLNEO010000098.1, forward strand.
GTCGGCGTCGGTGGCGGCGAGCGTGCCGCCGTCGGCGCAGCCGGCCGTCGTGCAGACGTAGAACTCGACCTTCGTCACGTCGGTGTCCGGCGTGGAGGCAACGACGGGGTACGGGTCGGCGTCGCCTGTGGCGACCCAGCCGCCGTCGGCGGGAGCCGAGATCGCGATCGTGGGCGCGCCGTTGTCCACGCGGCGGTCCTCGACGACGGCCGATGCGGTCTCGTTGCCGGCGGCGTCCGTCGCGACTGCTCGCAGGTCGTACAGCCCGTCGCCGACCGCCCCGGTCGCCCACGCCTGCGCGAACGGCGCGCCCGTGTCGGTCCCGATCGTCGTCCACGTGCCGGCGTCGGCCGGGGAGCGCTCGAAGCGGACGGAGGCCAGGCCGGATCCGCCCGCATCGTCTGCGGACGCGGTGAGCGACACCGCGCCTGCGAGGTTGGCCCCCGGATCGTCGAGCGTCACCGTCGGCGCGCCCGTGTCGACGACCCACGCCCACGAGGCGGGCGACGCGTCGACGTTGCCCGCGGCGTCGGTCGCGCGCACGTCGAGCGTGTGGGCGCCGTCCGCGAGCGGGCCGAGGTCGTACGGGCTCGAGACGGTCGTCCACGAGCCGCCGTCGAGCCGCGCGTCGAACGTCGCGCCCGGCTCGGACGAGAACGTGAACGTCGGCGTGGCGTCGTTCGACGGGTCGGTCGGCGTCGTGGCGAGCGTCGTGTCCGGCGCGAGCGAGTCGACCGTCCAGAAGCGGGAGGCCGGGGACGGGTCGGTGTTCGCGGCGTCGTCGGTCGCGCGGACGTCGAACGTGTGCGGGCCCTCGGCGAGGCCGGTGAGGAGACGCGGCGAGGTGCAGCCGTTCCAGGGGCCGCCGTCGAGGCGGCACTCGAACGTCGAGGGCGCCTCGTCGGAGGAGAACGCGAACGTCGCGCCGGCCGTCGTCGCCACGGAGCCGTCCGCCGGGCCCGCGTCGATCGTCGTCTGCGGCGCGGTGACGTCGTCGATCGTCACCGCCACGGCGGCGGCCGCGCTCAGGTCGGTGCCGTCGTCCGCGCGGTAGGTGAACGAGTCGGCGCCCTTCGCGCCCGCGTCGGGCACGTAGTGCAGCTGGCCAGCGAGGACGGACGCGGTGCCGCGCGTGCCCTGGGCGGCGATCGCGGGCGCGAGCGTGTCCGTGTCGTCGTCCGCGCAGAGCGGCGCCGTGTCGGCTGCCGCGTCCTGCGTCGTCGCGACGGCCGTGGGCGAGCAGATCGGCGCCGTGTTCTGGACGGTGACGGAGGCGGAGGTGGTCGGGGCCGAGGTATCGGTGTCGTCGGCGACGGTGACGCGAAGCGCGAGCGTGTCGCCCTTGTCGCCGTTGCCGGTCTGGGAGAGGTCGAGGGTGGCGGCGGTCTGGCCGGCGAGGTCGGTGCCGTTGCGGCGCCACTGGCGGCTGGTGGTGAGAGTGTCGCCGTCGGCGTCGGCGGCGGCGAGCGTGACGGTGAGGGTGTCGTTCGTCCGCGGCGAGGCCTGGTCGATCGCCACCGACGTGACGGTCGGCGCGGAGTTCGCGACCGTGACGGACGCCGAGGTCGACGGCGCCGACGGCGTCGAGCCGTCGTCTGCCGCGACGCGGACGGAGATCGCGTCGCCCTTGTCCCCGTTGGCCGCCTGCGAGAGGTCGAGGGTCGCGCCGGTCTCGCCCGCGAGGTCGACGCCGTTCCGGCGCCACTGGTAGGTGACCGTGCGGGCGTCGCCGTCGGCGTCCGTCGAGGAGACCGCGACGGAGAGGACGTCGTTCGTCCGCGGCGAGGCCTGGTCGATCGCCACCGACGTGACGGCCGGCGCGGAGTTGGCGATCGCGACCGCCGCCGACGTCGTGGGCGCCGAGCTCCCCGTGCCGTCGTCGGCCGTGACGCGCACGGCGATCGCGTCGCCCCGGTCCCCGTTGCCGGGCTGCGAGAGGTCGAGCGTCGACCCCGTCGCACCCGCGATGTCGGCGCCGTTGCGGCGCCACTGCGCCGTGAGCGTCACGGCGTCGCCGTCGGCGTCGGCGGTCGTCGCCGAGAGGGTGAGCGTGTCGTCCGTCCGCGGAGAGGCCTGGTCGATCGACACGGAGGTCACCGACGGCGCCGTGTTCTGGACGGTGACGGGGGCCGACGTCGCGGGCGACGACGCCACCGTTCCGTCGTCGGCCGTGACGCGCACGGCGATCGTGTCGCCGCGGTCGCCGTTGCCGGCCTGCGAGAGGTCGAGCGTCGGGCCCGTCGCGCCCGCGATGTCGGCGCCGTTACGGCGCCACTGGTAGGCGAGCGTGCGCGCGTCGCCGTCCGCGTCCGCGCTCGCGACGGAGACGGTGAGGAGGTCGTTCGTCCGCGGCGAGGGCTGGTCGATCGCGACCGACGTGACCGTCGGCGCCGAGTTCGCGACCGTCACCGCGGGCGACGTCGACGGCCCCGACGAGGCGACGCCGTCCGACGCGGTCACGCGCACGGCGAGCGTGTCGCCGCGGTCGCCGTTGCCGGTCTGCGAGAGGTCGAGCGTCGGGCCCGTCGCGCCCGCGATGTCGGCGCCGTTGCGGCGCCACTGGTAGGCGAGCGTGCGCGCGTCGCCGTCCGCGTCGGCGGAGACGACGGTGGCGCTGAGGGTGTCGCCGGTGGCGGGGGAGGTCTGGTCGACGGAGACGGACGCGATCGTCGGGGCCGAGTTCGCGACGGTCACGCCGTCGCTCGCCGGCGTTCCGGAGGCGTCGCCGTCGTCGGGCGTCACCTCGACCGTCACGCTCTGCCCCCGGTCGCCGTCGCCCGCGCCGGAGAGGTCGAACGTGTCGGTCAGGGACGTCGTGCCGGCCGTCGTCCTGCGCGTGACGCCGTCGACCTTCCAGACGTAGGTGAGGGTGACGGCGTCGCCGGCGTCGACGTCCCCTGCCGTCGCGGTTGCGGTGAGCGTCTGGTTCGTCGTCGGGGACGTGGGCGCGACCGACACGGTCGCGGTGGGCGCGGAGTTCGCGACCGTGACGGCCGCCGAGGTCAGCGGCGACGACGGGGCGGTGCCGTCGTCGGCCGTCACCCGCGCTGCGAGCTGGTCGCCCTCGTCGCCGTTGCCCGGCTGCGAGAGGTCGAGGGTCGCGGCCGTGGCGCCGCCCACGTCGGCGCCGTTGCGGCGCCACTGGTACCCGTACGTGACCGTGTCGCCGTCCGGGTCGTGGCCGGTGACGGCGAGGGTCAGCGTGTCGTTCGTCGCCGGCGAGGCCTGGACGACGGAGACCGAGTCGACGACGGGGGCCGAGTTCGCGACCGTGACGGCGGCGGACGTGACGGGCGCGGAGGCGTCGGTGCCGTCCGAGGCGACCACCCGCACCGCGACCTGGTCGCCGCGGTCGCCGTTCCCGATCAGACCGAGGTCGTAGCCCGACGCCGTCTCGCCGAAGCGGTCGACGCCGTTCTTGGCCCACTGGTACGCGACCGTGCGGGCGTCGCCGTCCGGATCGCTCGTGACGACGGTCACGGTCAGCGCGTCGGCCGTCGCGGGCGTCGCCTGGTCGATCGTGGCCGAGACGACGGTCGGGGCCGTGTTCTGGACCGTGACGGCAGCCGACGTCAACGGTCCCGAGGACGCCGACCCGTCCGACACCGAGACGCGCACCGCGAGCTGGTCGCCGCGGTCGCCGTTGCCCGCTGCCGAGAGGTCGAGCGACGCGGCGGTCTGGCCGCCGAGGTCGGCGCCGTTCCGCCGCCACTGCCGCGTCGGCGTCAGCGTGTCGCCGTCGGCGTCGGACGCCGTGTACGAGACCGTCAGCGTGTCGTTCGTCCGCGGCGCCCCTTCGACGATCGAGACTGCCGCGAGCACCGGCGCGGAGTTCGCGACGACGGCGGCGTCGCTCGCGTCGGCGCCCGTCACCGAGCCGTCGTCGGGGGTCACCTCGACGGACACCGTCTGGCCCTTGTCGCCGTTGCCGGCCTGCGCGAGGTCGAGTGTGTCGGTGAGCGACGACGAGCCGGACGTCGTCTTCACGGTCGTGCCGTCGACCTTCCAGACGTAGGTCAGCGTCACCGTGTCCCCGTCGAGGTCGCCCGTCGTCGCCGCCGCGGTCACGAGCTCGTTCGTCGTCGGCGCGCCCGGGGAGAGCGCGACGGTGGCCGTCGGCGCCGAGTTCGCAACCGTCTCCGAGTCGGTGACGGCGGTGCCGTCGGCGGTGCCGTCGTTCGGCGTCGCCTCGACCGTGATCGTGTCGCCGCGGCCGCCGTTGCCCGGCTGCGAGAGGTCGAGCGTGTCGGTGGGCGAGCTCGTGCCCGGCGTCGTCTTCACGGTGGTGCCGTTGACCTTCCAGACGTAGGTCAGCGTGACCGCGTCGCCGTCCGTGTCGGCCCGTGTCGCCGTCGCGGTCAGCGTCGCGTTCGTCGCGGGCGCCCCCGGCGCGAGGGAGACGGTCGCGGTGGGCAGTGCGTTGTCGACGCCCACCGCGTCTGTCGCGGCCGTGCCGTTCGCGGTGCCGTCGCTCGGCGTCGCCTCGACCGTGATCGTGTCGCCGCGGCCGCCGTTGCCCGGCTGCGAGAGGTCGAGCGTGTCGCTGAGCGAGCTCGTGCCCGGCGTCGTCTTCACGGTGGTGCCGTTGACCTTCCAGACGTAGGTCAGCGTGACGGCGTCGCCGTCGTCGTCCCCCTTCGTGGCGGTGGCCGTGAGCGTGTCGTTCGTGCCGACGGCGGCCGGCGCGAGCGCGACGGTCGCGGTCGGCGCCGTGTTCAGCACGGTCACGGCCGCCGTGGTCACCGGCGTCGAGGTCGCAGAGCCGTCGTCGGCGGTGACGCGGACGCTGATCGTGTCGCCGCGGTCGCCGTTGCCGGCCTGCGAGAGGTCGAGGGCGGCGCCGGTCTCGCCGGCGAGGTCGACGCCGTTGCGGCGCCACTGGTAGGCGAGCGTGCGCGCGTCGCCGTCGGCGTCGGCCGAGGAGACCGCCACGGTCAGCGTGTCGCCCGTGTGCGGCGATGCCTGGTCGATCGCCGCCGAGGTGACCGTCGGGGCGCTGTTCCCGATCGCCGCCGAGTCGGTCGCCGCTGCGCCGTCGACGCTGCCGTCGTTCGGCGCCACCTCGACGCTGACCGTCTGGCCCTTGTCGCCGTTGCCGGCCTGCGCGAGGTCGAGCGTGTCGGTGAGCGACGGCGAGCCCGCCGTCGTCTTGCGGACGACGCCGTCGACCTTCCAGACGTAGGTGAGGGTGACGCCGTCGCCGTCGGGATCGGCCTCCGTCGCCGTTGCCGTGACCGTCTGATCCGTCGTCGGCGAGGCCGGCGCGAGCGAGACGGTCGCGGTGGGGGCGGAGTTCGCCACCGTCGTCGAGTCGCTCGCCGCCGCGCCGTCGACGCTGCCGTCGTTCGGCGTCACCTCGACGCTGACCGTCTGGCCGCGGTCGCCGTCGCCCGCGCCGGACAGGTCGAGCGTGTCGGTGAGGGAGGAGGAGCCGGACGTCGTCTTCCGGGTGACGCCGTCGACCTTCCAGACGTACGTCAGCCCGACGGTGTCGCCGTCCGCGTCGGCCTTCGTCGCGGTCGCCGTCAGCGTCGCGTTCGTGGTCGGCGCCGCCGGTGCGACGGAGACCGCGGCCGTCGGGAGCGAGTTCGCCACCGTGACGGACGCCGTGGTCGTCGGCGCCGACGCGTCGGTGCCGTCGCTCGCCGTCACGCGGACGGAGATCGCGTCGCCCTTGTCGCCGTTGCCGGCCTGCGAGAGATCGAGCGTCGCGCCCGTCTCGCCGGCGAGGTCGAGGCCGTTGCGACGCCACTGGTAGGCGTACGTGGGGGCGTCGCCGTCGAGGTCGGCGCTCGCCACGGAGACGCCGACCGTCGCATTCGTCCCGGGGGAGGCCTGGTCGATCGAGGCCGACGTGATCGTCGGCGCGGCGTTCTGCACCGTGACCGCGGCCGAGGTCGCGGGGCCGCCGCTCGCGGCACCGTCCGACACGGACACGCGCAGTGCGAGCTGGTCGCCGCGGTCGCCGTTGCCCGCGGCCGAGAGGTCGAGCGTCGCTCCGGTCGCGCCGGCCAGGTCGACGCCGTTCTTGCGCCACTGGCGCGTCGGGGTCAGGGCGTCGCCGTCGGGGTCGCCCGCGCTGATCGTCGCCGTCAGCGTGTCGTCCGTCCGCGGCGAGGGCTGGTCGATCGAGACCGCGGTGAGCAGCGGTGACGAGTTCGCCACCGTCACGGCCGCCGAGGTCGTCGCCGCCGAGAGGTCGATGCCGTCGGAGGCGATGACGCGGACGGTGATCGCGTCGCCCCTGTCGCCGTTGCCGATGAGGGCGAGGTCGTAGCCCGCGGCCGTCTCTCCGAAGCGGTCGGCCGCGTTCTTGGCCCACTGGTAGCTGTAGCTGCGGGGGTCGCCGTCGGGGTCGGTGGAGGCGAGGGTGACGGTGAGGGTGTCGTTGGTTTTGGGTGTGGGCTGGTCGATGGTGACGCTGGTGAGGGTGGGGGCGCTGTTGGCGACGGTGACGGCGGGCGTGGTCGTGGGGGTGGAGGAGGCGGTGCCGTCGGAGGCGGTGACGCGGACGGTGATGGTGTCGCCCTTGTCGCCGTTGCCGGCGGCGGAGAGGTCGAGGGTGGAGGCGGTGGCGCCGGCGAGGTCGCTGCCGTTCTTGGCCCACTGGTAGCTGTAGCTGCGCGCGTCGCCGTCGTCGTCCGCGCTGAGCACCGACACGGTCAGCGCGTCGTTCGTCGCCGGCGAGGCCTGGTCGATCGAGACCGACGTCAGCGTCGGCGCCGAGTTCGCCACGGTCTGCGAGTCGCTGACCGTCGACCCGTCGGCGGCGCCGTCGTTCGGCGTCACCTCGACGGCCACGGTCTGGCCGCGGTCGCCCTGGCCGAGGACGGAGAGGTCGAGCGTGTCGGTGAGCGACGCCGACGCGGACGTCGTCTTGACCGTCGCTCCGTTCACCTTCCAGACGTAGGTCAGCGTCACGACGTCGGCGTCCGCGTCCGTCTTCGTCGCGGTCGCCGTCAGCGTCTGGTTCGTCGTCGGGCTCGTCGGCGCGAGCGCGACCGTCGCCGTCGGCAGCGAGTCGGCGACGGTGACGGGGGAGGAGGTGACGGGAGACGAGGTGAGCGAGCCGTCGCTTCCCGTCACACGCGCGCGAAGGGCATCGCCCTTGTCGCCGTTGCCCGCAACGGCGAGGTCGAGGGTGGAGGACGTCGCGCCGGGGAGGTCGGCACCGTTCTTCGTCCACGCGTACGCGTACGCGACGCCGTCGCCGTCGTCGTCGTGCGCGGTGACGGTCAGCGTGAGCGTGCCGTTCGTGGTCGGCGAGGCCTGGTCGACCGCGACCGAGTCGACGACCGGCGCCGAGTTCTGGATCGTGACGGCGGACGAGGTCGACGGCGCCGAGCTCGCGCTCCCGTCGCTCGCCGTCACGCGCACCGTGATCTGGTCGCCCCTGCTGCCGTTCCCCGCGGCCGACAGGTCGAGCGTGGCGGCGGTGGCGCCGGGAATGTCCGCACCGTTCTTGCGCCACTGGTACCCGTACGTGCGCGCATCGCCGTCCGCGTCGGCGGAGACGACCGTGACCGACAACGCGTCGTTCGTCTTCGGCGAGCCCTGGTCGATCGAGACCGACCCCAGGGTCGGCGCCGAGTTCGCGACCGTCTCCGAGTCGCTGACCGTCGACCCGCTGGCGATGCCGTCGTTCGGGGTCACCTCCACGGACACGGTCTGGCCCTTGTCGCCGTTCCCGGCGGACGAGAGGTCGAGGGTGTCGGTGAGCGAGCTCGAGCCGGCGGTCGTCTTCACCGTCGACCCGTCGACCTTCCAGACGTACGTCAGCGAGACCGGGTCGCCGTCGGCGTCGCTCTTCGTGGCCGTCGCCGTCAGCGTCTGGTTCGTGGCCGGGCTCGACGGCGACAGCGAGACGGTCGCAGTCGGCGCAGCGTCGACGCTGACCTGCGGCGACGACGCGAGGTTCGTGAGCGTGCCGCCCGAGACCGAGCGCTGCTGCAGCTGCCACGTCTGGTTCCCGGGCGTCGCCGTCGCCGTCGCGCCCGGGCCCGTCCCGGTGCCGTAGGTGACCGTCAACGTCGCGCCGCCCGCGAGGGTCACGCCGGACACCGTGATCTTCTGCCCGGAGACGCTCACCGCGCCCGTGGATGCGGTCGTGTAGCCCGCGTTGCCGTTCGTCGTGGACGGCGCGCTCCAGCCGGTGGGGACGTCGACCGTCACCGCGCCGTTGCTCATCCCGCCGCTCGCGGCCGTGTACGTGACGGTCACCGTGTTCCCGGGGCTCGCCGGCGGGACGATCGTGGGGGACGCCGTGGCGGTTCCGGAGCCGTTCGCCGCGTACTGCGTGATCGACGGGCTGCTGCCGGTCGAGGTGAGCGTGCCGCCGGAGGTGCCGCGCTGGAGCGTCGCCCACGAGACGGCGCCCGTGCTGGACGACGCCGTCGCGCCCGGCCCGGCCGACGCCTTCGAGCCGTAGACGACGGTGAGCGTCCCGCCGGCGGCGAGCGTGACCCCGCTGACCGTGATGCGCTGGCCCGAGACGCCGACGGTGCCGGTCGACGCGGTGGCATAGCCGGCCTGGCTGCCCGTCGTCGACGGCGCCGACCAGCCGGCCGGGACGTCGATCGCGACGGCGCCGCCGTCCATCCCCTGCACACCCGCCGTGTAGGTGAAGGTGATCGTGTTGCCGGTCGAGGACGAGGCGACCCCGGTCGGGCTTGCGGCGATCGTGCCGTCGCCGTCGTCGGGCGCCTGGCGGAAGGAGACGAGCTGCGCGACCCAGTTGCCCGAGGAGGTCGCCGTCTTGTTGCCCGTCGCACCGGCTGCGGCCTGGATCCCGTCGGCCGCCATCACGCGGACGCGGTTGCCCGGGTTGCCGCCGCCCGTGTTCGCCGTCGCCGCCTGCGTGAGGCCCTGACCGCCGGTCTGCGTGAACGCCGCGTCGTTCAGCTGGCCGTAGAGCGCGACGACCAGCTGCTGTGGGTGGGTCGTCGTCAGACCGGTGGCCGTCGCAGGCGACGTCGTGCCGGAGGCCGCAGTCGACTGCGGTGCCGCCGTCGGATGCGGGTTCGCGTACGCGAGGATGATCCCGGCGCCGTTCGTGCCGCCCGTCCACGACCACTGCGTGGACTCGGAGCCCGTCGCGAGCTTCCAGTAGACGGCCTGCCTGATCGACGTGCCCTGGACCGTGTTCTGGAGAAGCGTCCACCCGGCCGGCGGCGTGATCGTGCCCGTGCCGCGGATGAGGATCTGCGCGATCAGCAGGTCGCCCACGGCGCCGGGACGCGCGACCGTCAGCGGCGAGCTCGCGACGGCGGTGTTCGACCCGTTCGCGGTGATTGCCGGGTCGATCACGTACGGGAGTGGGAGGTTCCGGTCGTCGAGCTCGAGCTCGAGCCACCACGCGCCGTCGCGGCGCGTCGTGGTCCAGCGGAGCCCCGCCGGCGTGACGTCCCCGCCGCGCGCGTCGAGGATCGCGACGGGGTCGACCTGGAGGCCCGAGGACCGCGTCCCGGCCACGAGCTCGATCGACCCGTCGAGCCTCGACCTCGGCTCGAGGGTCGATCCCGTCAGCCGCCAGCGCCACGTGCGCCGGCCCTGACGGCGCTCGACGGTGAGGAACTGCTCGATCCCCCGCTCGCCGCGGAGCACGATCGCCTCGTGCCCGAACGCGGTCGCACGCACAGTGCCTCGCTCGAACCGCGTCCAGCTCCCGGCGCCACCCTCGGCCCGGGAGAGCCCGGCGGAGACGCCGTCGCGGTCGAAGCGGAACGCGTCGTCGGCGACGGCGACGCGGACACCGCGAACCGGCTCCCTGACGAGCGACGCGTCGGCCTGCGGTGCGCCGAGCGCCGTCGTCAGGAAGCCGGGCGTCGCGACCCGCTCGGTCGACCCCCAGCCGGCGAGCTGAGCGAGGACGACCGTGGCGGAGGCGACGATCGCGAGCGCGATTCCGGCGAGCCCGAAGAGCACGGCGAGGCGGACGGGGGTGACCGTCCGCTCGTCTGTCCGCACGTCGTCGTTGCTCGCCATGTCGCCTTTCTTCTCACGCGCGCGTCCGCGCGTTGACCCGCCGCTCTCATCGGCGCGCGGGGGCGGGGACGCGAGCCGATTCCGGGTCGAAACCGGGACGATCGCGCGAAAGATCCCCCGTCCGGGTGAGCGGCGGCGTCCCCGATCGGCGGGATCCGGGGATCACGGTCACGGGTGAGGCGAGGGCGCCGGTCCGAGGGATGAAGCTCGAGTCGAGGTAGAGACTCCGGTCGCCGGTCGCGCCCGCGCACCGGCGCCCGCGTAGACTTCGCGGCCGCGATGGCGACGACCGAGGATCCGCGGACCGAGAGCGCCACCGAGACCTGGCGCCGCGAGCTGTACGAGCGGACGCCGGAGCGGACGGGCGAGCTGTTCACGACGATCTCCGGCAACGAGGTCGAGCCGCTCTACGGCCCCGACTCGGTCGACCTCGAGCCCGACCGCGACCTCGGCTTCCCCGGCACCTATCCGTTCACGCGCGGGGTCTACCCGTCGATGTACCGGGGGAAGCTCTGGACGATGCGGCAGTTCGCCGGCTTCGGCACGCCGGAGGAGACGAACGCCCGCTTCCGGTACCTGCTCGAGCACGGACAGACGGGGCTCTCGACGGCGTTCGACATGCCGACGCTGATGGGGTACGACTCGGACCACCCGCGCGCGCTCGGCGAGGTCGGGCGGGAGGGGGTCGCCGTCGACTCGCTCGCCGACATGGAGACGCTGTTCGACGGCATCCCGCTCGGCGAGGTCTCGACCTCGATGACGATCAACTCGCCGGCGGCGATGCTCCTCGCGTTCTACGCGGTCGTCGGAGAGCAGCAGGGCGTGCCGATGCACGAGCTCCGCGGGACGATCCAGACGGACATTCTCAAGGAGTACATCGCGCAGAAGGAGTACATCGTCCCGCCCGAGCCGTCGATGCGGCTCGTCACGGACATGGTCGAGTTCTGCGCGCGGGAGATGCCGAAGTGGCACCCGATCTCGATCAGCGGCTACCACATCCGCGAGGCCGGCTCGACGGCGGCACAGGAGCTCGCCTTCACGCTCGCCGACGGATTCACCTACGTCGAGTGGGCGATCGAGCGCGGGCTCGACGTGGACGACTTCGCGCCGCGGCTCTCGTTCTTCTTCAACGCGCACCTCGACTTCTTCGAGGAGATCGCGAAGTACCGGGCCGCACGGCGCATCTGGGCGCGCGCGATGCGCGAGCGCTACGGCGCGAAGAACCCGCGCTCGTGGCTGATGCGGTTCCACACCCAGACGGCCGGCGTCTCGCTCACGGCGCAGCAGCCGGAGGTGAACATCGTCCGGACGGCGCTCGAGGCGATGGCCGCGGTGCTCGGCGGGACGCAGTCCCTGCACACGAACTCGTTCGACGAGGCCCTCGCGCTGCCGACCGAGCACGCGGTGCGGATCGCGCTGCGCACGCAGCAGGTGATCGCGCACGAGACGGGGGTCGTGAGCACGATCGACCCGCTCGGCGGCTCGTACTTCGTCGAGGCGCAGACGAACCGCATCGAGGCGGAGGCGGAGGACTACTTCCGCCGCATCGACGAGCTCGGCGGCGTCGTCGAGGCGATCAAGGAGAACTTCTTCCAGCGGGAGATCGCCGAGGCGTCGTTCCGGTACCAGCAGGAGGTCGAGTCCGGCGAGCGCGTCGTCGTCGGCGTCAACCGGTACGTGCAGCAGGACGAGGCCGGGCCCGAGCTCCTGCGCATCGACGCGGCGCTCGAGCAGAAGCAGGTGGAGCGGGTGCAGGCCGTGCGCGCGCGGCGCGACGCGGCCGCGGTCGAGACGGCGCTCGCGCGGCTGCGCGAGGCGGCGGCCGGCGACGAGAACCTGATGGGCCCGATCGTCGAGGCGACGCGCGCGTACGCGACCATGGGCGAGATGTGCGACGCGCTGCGCGACGTGTGGGGCGTCTGGCGGGAGACGCCCGTCTTCTAGCGGGCGCAGGCGCACCGCTTTAAGCGCGGGTTAACGCCGCTAACCGGTGCGGCATGTCCGCGTCTACACTCGTCGTCATGAGCGTCCGCTCCTCGCTCTCGTCTCCGCGCGCGCAGCGCCGGCTGCTCTGGCTCGGGAGCGCCGTGGTCGTGGTGGGCGTGGCGCTCGGGCTCGTGTTCGCCGTCGGCGACACCGGCACGAAGACGAACGAGGTGATCTCCGACGAGCCCGCGGTCGTCGTCAACGGTGGCCCCAAGGCGCCGCTCCCGCGTGCGGCGCGCCGCGTCGCCGGCGAGTTCATCCTGACCACGGTCACCCGGAAGGACCTCGCGCGCGGGTGGCAGCTGGCGCACCCGTCGCTCCGGGAGGGGATGACGAAGCAGCAGTGGCTGACCGGCGACATCCCGATCGTGCCGTACCCGGTCAGCTCGACCGCGACGGCGCCCATGAGCGTCGAGGAGTCCTACAAGGACCACGCGCTCATGCGCGTCGCTCTCTCCCCGGAGAAGGGCTCGTCGGTGAAGCCGCAGCTCTTCTTCATCGGCGTCCGGAAGTTCCACGGCCAGTGGCGCGTGGACTACTGGGGGCCGTACGCGACGGTTCCGATCCCGAGCTCGTCGGCGAGCTAAGTGGCGCCCCGTAGCGGGTTCCTGGCCTCGCCCCGCCGACGGCGGCGCCTGGCGTGGGGCGGCGGCGCGGCCGCATTCGTCGCGGGCGTCGCCACGTTCGCGGTGCTGTACCCCGACGTCCAGCGCGAGCCGGAGGTGATCTCGACGGAGCCGGCGGTCGTGCTCGCGACGCCCCGGAACGTCCCGCTGACGAAGGAGGTGAAGGCGGCGACGATCAAGACCGGCAACGCGTTCCTCCACTTCGCGGTGGCGCGCGACCATCCCGGGCGGTCGTGGGACCTCGTAGATCCCACCCTCCGCGAGGGCTACACGAAGCAGTCGTGGGCCTCGGGCGACATCCCCGTCGTGCCCTACCCCGTCGACGCCGCGATCTACCGCCTCGACTACTCCCATCCGGGCGTCGTCGGCTGGAAGGTCAGCGTCTACCCGCCGCAGGGCTCGACGACGAAGCCGATGACGTTCTTCATGGACGTGACGCTGTCGGACGGCCGCTGGCGCGTCAGCAACTGGTCGCCGGCGAGCCTCGCCGCCGTCACGCCCGGCGGGCCGGGAGCAGGCGACGACAGCGCCAACGCGTTCGCCATCGGGCGCGCGCAGGCCGGCGACGACTACGAGAGCCGCATCAGCCCGGTCTGGCTCCTGCTGCCGGTCGCGCTCCTCGGGCTCGCCCTCGCCGCGATCGCCGCGAGAGGCATCCGCGACTGGCGGCGCGCCGCCGCGGTCGAGCGCGCCTACAGGTCGAGCTCGAACCCGTCGTAGGCGACCTCGAGACCCTCCGGGGTCGCGAGCTCGGACGGGCGGTGCGTGAGGAGGAGGCGCCGCGCGCCGGACCGCTCGAAGGCCTCGACGGCCTCCTCGGCGGAGAGGTGCCCGCGCGGCTCGCCGTCGAGGTCGCCGCGCTCGAGCGTCGCCTCGCAGACGAACAGGTCGACGTCGCGCGCCGCCTCGACGATCTGGTCGGAGGGGCCGGTGTCGCCGGAGTAGCACAGCGTGCGGCGCCCGTCGCCGACGCGCAGCGCGTAGGTCTCGAGCCGGTAGTGGGGGACCCGGTACGGCGTCACCTCGAGGCCCGCGGCCTCGAACGGCGTCGCCTGCGCGTACTCGTGCACCTCGAAGCAGCCCTCGAACATCCCCTCGCGGCCGAGCTCGGCGCCGAAGCCGCGCAGCCGCCGCTTGCCGTCCGGCGGCAGCCACAGCGCCGGGCGCGGGCCGTCGTCGCCGTGGCGGAACATCGTCCCCCACACCCACGGGACGAGATCGCCCCAGTGGTCGAGGTGGAAGTGGGTGATCACGATCGCGTCGACGGCCGGCCAGCCGTTGGCGCCGTGGTTTCCGCGGAGACGGGCGAGGACGCCGGGGCCGCAGTCCAGCAGCAGCCGCCCGTGGCCCGTCACGAGCAGCCCCGCGTGCGCCCCGCCGGGGTTCGGCCAGGCCGGGGACGAGCCGATCACGGTGAGCTTCACCGGCCTATACTGGCTCACCGGTGGCCACGATCCGCGTCGTCATCGCCAAGCCCGGCCTGGACGGGCACGATCGCGGCGCGAAGATCATCGCGCGCGCGCTCCGCGACGCCGGCATGGAGGTGATCTACACGGGCCTCCATCAGACGCCCGAGCAGATCGTCGAGACGGCGATCCAGGAGGACGCCGACGCCGTCGGGATCTCGATCCTCTCGGGTGCGCACATGACGCTCGTCCCCCGGATCCTCGACGGGCTGAAGGAGAACGAGGCCGAGGACGTGCTCGTCGTCGTCGGCGGCACGATCCCGCAGGAGGACGCGGACGAGCTCAAGCGGCGCGGCGTCGCCGAGGTGTTCACGCCCGGCGCTCCGACGAGCGACATCGTCGATTTCCTGCGCACCCGAGTCGTCGCCTAGCGCGTCTTCAGCAGGATCTTCTGCGCGGCGAGCACGAGCGGCGCGCCGAGCTGGGCGTCGAGCGTCGTCTCCGCGCGCTCCGTCCACACCTGGGCCGCCTGCCCCGGCCGGGCCGCGGCCAGCTTCGCGGCCGCGACGAGCGCGCCGAGCGGGTTGAAGACGACGGCGTCGGGCGGGACCGCGAGCTCGACGCGGCGCCCGACCTTCGGGATCCGCTGGCCGCCGGGGAACCGGGCGAGCGACGCGACGTCGAGCTCGAGCGAGCCGTCGTTCGCCTGCACCACCGTGCCGTTCAGCGCGAGGGTGAACGGCGACCCCGGGGCGGCGGCGAAGAGCAGCCGCTGCGCACGCCGGAGGTACCGGTACGGCGAGACGGCGGCCCCGTCCCTCGGGTGCACCTCGAAGTGGAGGTGGGACGCGATCCCGTTCGCGTCGCCGGAGTCGCCGACGTAGCCGACGAGCTGCCCGGCCTCGACCTGCTGGCCGTTCTTGAGCCCGGGCGCGTACGCCACGCCCGGCTTGCAGCCGCCCTTGTTGTCGTTGGCGAGCGTCGCGTCGTTGTTGAGGTGGATGTAGAGGTAGGTCGTGCCGCTCGCCCCGTTCAGGTAGAGCATGCAGCCGGCGCGGGCCGAGGTCGTCCAGAGCCGCACGGTGCCGGGCTCGACGGCGACGACGGGCGTCCGCTTCGGCGCCATCAGGTCGTTGCCCTCGTGGCGCCCCTGCCCGCGGGCGTCGCCGAAGTCGTCGGTGTACGTCGCGCTGCCGACCACCGGGAAGATCAGCTCCGGGACGCCGGACGGCGCAGCCCCGGCGCCCGCGGTCCACACGAGGACGCCGGCGAGGAATGCGGCGGCGAGGATGCTTCGGGCTGTCGTCCGGTGGCGAGTCATGAGCTCCGGTTCGTGCTCGAAGCGCCGCACCCTACCAGGCTCCGGGGCTGCTGCCATCCCCCGATCGGTCCCCGGCCGGCCCGTGCGCGAGCGCGGTTAGAGTCTCGCCGGATGAAGATCGCGGTGTGCGTCAAGCAGGTCCCCGAGGCGGCGCATCGGCGGATGGATCCCGCCACGAAGCGTCTCGACCGTGCCGGTGAGGGCGCGCTCAACGCCTTCGACGCGAACGCCGTCGAGGAGGCGTTGCGGCTGCGCGACGCCGCCGGCGACGGCGAGGTGGTCGTCGTCTCGATGGGGCCGGAGAAGGCGCTGGACGCGCTCCGGAAGGCCCTCGCGATGGGCGCCGACCGCGCGGTGCTCGTGGCGGACGCGGGCGCCGCCGGCTCCGACCTCGTCGCCACCTCGCGCGTGCTCGCGGCCGCGCTCGAGCGCGAGGGCGCCGACCTCGTCCTCTTCGGGCAGTACGCGTCGGACTCGGAGGGCGCGGTGCTGTGGGCCGCCGTCGCCGATCGCCTCCGCCGGCCGCTGATCTCGCAGGTGGCCGAGCTGACGGTCGAGGGAGGCTCGCTCACCGGCCGCCGGCAGACCGAGTTCGGCTACGACGTGATCCGCGCGCCGCTCCCGGCCGTGATCGCGGTCGCCGACTCGATCAACGAGCCGCGGTACCCGTCGCTGAAGGGGATCATGGGCGCCAAGAAGAAGCCGCAGGATGTCGTCTCGCTCGCCGACCTCGGCGTCGAGGGGGGCGAGGGCGCGTCCCGCACGACGGTCGTGGCGCTCGACGACCCGCCGCCGCGCGGCGACTCGCGGAAGCTCGAGGACGACGGCAACGCGGCGGAGCAGATCGTGGCGTTCCTCGCGGAGAAGCGGCTGCTGTGAGGACGCTCGTCTTCCTCGAGCACCACGACGGCGAGGTCTCGAAGGCGTCGCTCGCCGTGCTCTCGAAGGCGGCGCAGCTCGGCGGCGAGGTCGAGGCGGCGCTCGCCGGGGCCGGCGTCGAGGGGCTCGCCTCCCAGGCCGGCGCCCACGGCGCGTCCGTCGTCCACGTCGCCGACGACCCGCGGCTCGAGGCGCCGCTTCCGCAGCCGCGCGTCGACGTGCTCGCGCAGCTCGTCCGCGACGGCGGCTTCGACAACGTCTTCTTCGCCTCGTCGATCCTCGCGGCCGACGTCGCGGCCGGCCTCGCGGCGCGCCTCGACGCGGGGCTGAACTGGCAGCTCACGGACGTCGCGGAGGAGGACGGCGGGCTCGTCGGGACGCAGCCCGCGCTCTCGGACACCGTCGTGTGCCGCGTCGGCTGGACGTCGACGCCCCGCCTGGCCCTGTTCCGTTCGGGCGCATTCGACCCCGCCGAGAGCGGGGGCGAGGCGACCGTGCAGCGCGTCGACCCGCAGCTCGAGGACTTCTCGACGCAGGCCGAGATGGTCGAGCAGGCGCACGAGGAGCAGACGGGCCCGTCGATCGAGGACGCCGACGTGATCGTCGCCGGCGGCCGCGGCCTGGGCTCTCCGGAGAAGTTCTCGCTCGCCGAGGAGCTGGCGAAGGCGCTCGGCGGCGCGGTCGCAGCGACCCGCGCGGTCGTCGACGCCGGGTGGTACCCCTACGCGACGCAGGTGGGCCAGACGGGGAAGAGCGTCTCGCCGAAGCTCTACGTCGCCCTCGGGATCTCCGGCGCGATCCAGCACAAGGTCGGGATGCAGTCCTCGCAGGTGATCGTCGCGATCAACAAGGATCCGAACGCGCCGATCTTCGAGTACTCCGACCTCGGCGTCGTCGGGGACCTGCACGCGATCGTCCCCAGGCTCACCGAGCTCGT
This sequence comes from Pseudomonadota bacterium, assembly GCA_050262775.1. GTDB lineage: Bacteria > Actinomycetota > Thermoleophilia > Gaiellales > Gaiellaceae > DATHTC01. The sequence continues at coordinate 40,745 of JBLNEO010000098.1, forward strand.
GCGGCAACGTCGCGGCGGCTGACGTGACCGTCCGCCCGCTCGACTATCCGCCGCCGTTCGACCCGTCGGAGGCGATCCAGGCGCCGTCGGATCCGCCGGACGAGCGGATCGAAGTCGGGATCTGCATCGTCGGCGGCGGCCCGGCCGGCCTCGCGTGCGCGATCCGGCTCGGCCAGCTGATGGAGGAGGACCCGGAGACGGCGGAGCGACTCGGCGAGGTGCCGGTCGCGGTGATCGAGAAGGGCAAGGCGCCGGGGTCGCACCTGCTCTCAGGCGCCGTCGTCAACCCGCGCGCGCTGCGCACGCTGTTCCGCGACCGGCCGGAAGGCGACGCGATTCCGACCTACGGCGAGGTGCCCGGCGAGGGCGTCTACCTCCTGACGCGCTCGAGGGCGATCCGGATCCCGCCGCCACCGACCATGCGCAACCACGGCAACCTGATCGTCTCCGTGTCGGAGCTCGCGCGGTGGCTCGCGGAGCGGGCGGAGGAGGGCGGCGCCATGCTGCTCCCGGAGACGACGGCCCAGAAGCTCCTCGTCGACCACGGCACCGTGCGCGGCATCCGCACGGGCGACAAGGGTCGGGGCCGGAACGGGGAGGAGTTGCCGAACTTCGAACCCGGATCCGACATCGTCGCGCGTGTCACCGTGCTCGCGGAGGGCACCGCCGGCCACCTCACCGGCGCCGCGGTGGACCGCTTCGGCCTTCGCGGCGACCACCCACAGGTCTGGGCGCTCGGCGTCAAGGAGGTCTGGCGCGTGCCGCGCCCGCTGCGGCACATCGTCCACACGATGGGATGGCCGCTGCGCAAGCGCGCCCGCTTCGGCGAGTTCGGCGGCTCGTTCATCTACCCGATGGGCGACGACATGGTCTCGCTGGGCTTCGTCGCGGGGCTCGAGTACCGCGACGTCGGGTTCTCCGTCCACGACGTGCTGCAGGAGTTCAAGACGCACACGCTCGTGCGGAAGATCCTCGACGGCGGCGAGCGTCTCGCCTGGGGCGCGAAGACGATCACCGAGGGCGGCTTCCACGCGCTGCCGACGCGGTTCACCGCGCCCGGCCTGCTGCTCGCCGGCGAAGGCGCCGGGCTCGTGAACGTGCCGACGCTGAAGGGCATCCACTACGCCGTCGAGTCCGGGCGGCTCGCCGCCGAGGCGGCGTGGCGCGCGCTGCGCCGCGGCGAGAACCCGGCGCGCATCGGCGCCCTCGACTCGTACGACGAGGAGCTCCGCGCGAGCTACGTGATGCGCGACCTGCGCGAGGTGCGGAACATGCGGCAGGTCTTCGACAAGGGCTTCTTCTTCGGCGGCGCGTACGCGTCGGCGATGACGGTGACGAAGGGCCGGTTCCCGCCGAAGGAGTTCCGCAGCGAGCCGAACGGCGCGCACCCGCTGATCCGCACCGACCGCGCGAAGTCCTATCCGGTACCCGACGGCACGCTCACGTTCGACAAGCTCTCGTCCGTCTTCCTCTCGGGGAACAAGACGCGCGACGACCAGCCGAACCACATCCGGATCCGGCGCGAGGTGCCGCTGCGGCTCGCAGAGCTCTGGGTGAGCATGTGCCCCGCGCAGGTCTACGAGCTCGGCGAGTCGGACGGCGAGGGCACGGTGACCGTGCAGGTGAACGCGTCGAACTGCGTCCAGTGCGGCGCGATCACGGCGAAGGGCGGCCGTCTCACGCCGCCCGAGGGCGGCTCCGGGCCCGAGTACACGATCACGTAACGCCGGGAAGGAACGGCGGGGGCGGCCGCGAACCGGGACCGTCCACATGACTGCGAGGCGGCTCATCCTCGTCGTCTCGGCTCTCGTCACCATCTCCGTCGTGCCGGCTGCGGGAGCCGCGACGAACCCCCAGGTCGCGGGCCTGCAGGTCGCGCTGCGGGCGCAGGGCCTGTACGCCGGCGCGATCGACGGGGTGGCGGGGCCGGGCACGGCCGCGGCGGTCCGCTCCTTCCAGCAGCGTGCCGGGCTCGCGGTCGACGGGATCGCGGGCATCCGCACGCGAACGGCGCTCGGGCGGCTCGGCCGCCCGCTGCTCGGTCGGCGGGTCCTGAAGCAGGGAGCGGTGGGCTGGGACGTCTCGGTGCTCCAGTTCCTCCTGCGCCGCGCCGGCGTGCACGCTGGCGCCGTCGACGGCCGCTTCGGGCCGGCGACACGGGCGGCGCTCGTGCGCTTCCAGCGGCGGTCGCGGCTCGTGGCCGACGGGCTCGCGGGGCCGGCGACGCTCGCGGTGCTCGATCCCTCCGGGCGGCACACGCCGCTCGCGGCGCCGTCGCGGCCGGTCGGCGACTCCCTCACCTACTGGGCACGGCACTACGGCGTCGACCCGTCGCTCGTCCGTGCGCTCGCATGGCAGGAGTCCGGCCATCAGAACCACGTCGTCTCGGCCGCCGGCGCGCGCGGGGTGATGCAGGTGACGCCGGCGACGTGGGACTTCGTCGAGGTCGTGCTCGTCGGCCGCCGGATCGCGCACACCGCGGACGGCAACGTGCGCGTCGGCACCGCGTTCCTCGCGCACCTCCTCCGGCAGTTCGGCGGCGACGAGCGCCTCGCGGTCGCCGCGTACTACCGCGGCCCCGCCGCCGTGCGCCGCTACGGCGTCGGCCCCGAGACCTCGCGCTACGTCGCGAACGTGCTCGCCCTCCGGCGCCGGATGTGAGCCCACCGCACGACGAGTAGCATCGGCCGCGTGCCTGCGACCGCCGTGCTGTCGCTCGAGGACGTCCTCGCCGCCCGCGAGACGATCGACGGCCGCGTCCACCGGACGCCGATGCTCCAGTCGGCGACGCTCAACCGCCTCGCGGGCGTCGACGTCCACCTGAAGGCCGAGCTGTTCCAGCGGACGGGCTCCTTCAAGCCGCGCGGAGTCCTCAACACGCTCGCGTCGCTCACCGAGGAGGAGAAGGCGCGGGGCGTGATCGCGATCTCCGCCGGCAACCACGCGCAGGCGCTCGCGTTCGGGGCGTCCCAGCAGGGGATCGACGCGCTCGTCGTGATGTGGTCGACGGCGAGCGCGATGAAGATCGCGGCCGCGCGCGGCTACGGGGCGACGGTCGACACCGAGGCGGAGGACATTCCGAGCGCGTTCGAGCGCCTCGATCTGCTCCGCGAGGAGTCGGGGCGCACGCTCGTCCATCCCTACGACGAACCGCTCGTGATGGCGGGCCAGGGAACGGTCGGGCTCGAGATCCTGGAGGACGTGCCCGACGCCGAGATCGTGCTCGTGCCCGTGGGCGGCGGCGGCCTGGTCTCGGGCATCGCGACCGCCGTGAAGGGCCTCGATCCGGCCGTGCGCGTGATCGCCGTCGAGCCGGAACGCTCGCGCGCGATGCACGAGAGCCTGAAGGCGGGCGAGGCCGTCACCGTCGAGGCGACGTCGATCGCCGACGGACTCAACGGGCCCTACGCCGGCCCGAACTGCGTGGCGCAGTGCCTGGCGCTCGGCGTCGAGAGCATCCTCGTCACCGAGGAGGAGATCGAGGACGCGTTCCGCTTCCTCTACGGCCGCGCGAAGCTCGCCGTCGAGGCCGCCGGAGCCGCCACGACGGCCGCGCTCCTCGCCCACCGGGTGCCGCTCGAGGGGGCGTCGACGGTGGTCGCCGTCGTCTCGGGAGGCAACGTGGCGCCCCAAACCGCCTCTGCTATTCTGGCCCGAGCATGAAGGCCGACATCCATCCCGACTACGTGCTCGCGACCGTGACGTGCTCCTGCGGGAACACGTTCCAGACGCGCTCGACGAAGGCGGATCTCCACGTCGAGATCTGCTCGGCCTGCCATCCGTTCTACACCGGCAAGCAGAAGCTGATGGATGCGGGCGGCCGGGTGGAGCGGTTCCAGCGGCGCCTCGAGAAGGCGTCCGCACGTCGCGGCTAACGGAGCCCCGACCGGCCGCCGATACGAGGAGGGGTATGTCGACCACGATCGGCGGGCAGGCCGTGCTCGAGGGCGTGATGATGCGCACGCCCTCCAACTGGTCCCTGGCCGTGCGCAAGCCGAACGGCGCCATCGCCGAGGTCAACTTCCCGATCTCGAGCCCGATGGCGCGGCACCGGCTCTTCCGGCTCCCGATCGTGCGCGGTGTCGTCGCGCTCGGGGAGTCGCTCGCGATCGGCTTCCGCGCGCTTGCGATCTCCGCGAACTACGCGGCGCAGGAGGAGGGCGACGACGGCGAGGTCTCGACGGAGCTCTCGCGCGGCGCGCTCATCTTCGCGTTCGCGATCGCGATCGGGTTCGCGGTCGCGCTGTTCAAGGTCACGCCGGCGCTGATCACGAGCTGGCTCCCGATCGACGACACCGGGTGGTTCGTCGTCGTCGAGGGGATCATCCGGGTCACGCTCTTCATCGCCTACCTGTCGGTGATCTCGCTCCTGCCCGACCTCCGGCGGGTGTTCCAGTACCACGGCGCCGAGCACAAGGCGATCAACGCGCTCGAGGCGGGGGAGGACCTCACCCCGCAGAACGTCCAGCGCTTCTCGCTCATCCACCCCCGCTGCGGCACGGCGTTCCTGCTCTACGTGATGGTGATCGCCATCTTCGTCTTCGCGTTCGTGGGCCAGCCGGAGTGGTACTGGCTCGTCGCGAGCCGCATCCTGCTGCTCCCCGTGATCGCCGGGATCGCCTACGAGGTGATCCGCTTCGCCGGGAAGCACTCCGGCAACCGCGTGCTGATGACGTTCCTCGCGCCCGGCATGTGGCTGCAGCGGCTGACGACGCGGGAGCCGAGCCTCGACCAACTCGAGGTCTCGATCCGCGCGCTCCAGGAGGTGCTGCGCCGCGAGGGGAGCATCACCGCGGAGGAGCGCCGCGTCGAAGTGATGGCCTAGCTAGATTGCGCGGCCGTGCCGCGCATCACCCGAGACGCGAAGGTCACCTGGGAGGGCAGCTCCGCGAAGGGCCGCGGCGCGATCACGGCCGCGACGAGCGGCGCCTTCGCGGGGATCCCCTACTCGGAGCCGTCTCGCATCGCCGCGACGGAGGCGTCGGAGACGAGCCCCGAGGAGCTGCTCGCCGCCGCGCACGCCGCCTGCTACGCGATGTCGCTCGCCGCGGAGCTCACGCGCGACCGGACGCCGCCCGAGCGGCTCGACGTCCGCGCGACCGTCGTCATGGACGAGGTCGAGGGCGAGGGGCACCGGGTCGTCGCTTCCCAGCTCCTCGTGCGCGCGCGCGTGCGCGGGAGCGACGACGCCGCGTTCGCGGAGGCCACGCGCCGGGCAGACGCCGGCTGTCCCTTCTCCGCGCTCGTCCGCGCGAGCGCGGAGGTCTCGATCGACGCGACCCTGGAGGTGTCCTGATGGCGACCGAGCGGAAGGCCGAGACGGTGTGGCGCGGCGACCTCATCTCCGGCGCGGGCACGATCGCGCGGGTGCCGAGCGGCGCGTTCGGCCCGCTCGACGTCACGTGGGCGTCCCGCGCGGAGGAGCCGGACGGGCGCACGAGCCCCGAGGAGCTGATCGCGGCGGCGCACTCCGCCTGCTTCGCGATGGCGCTCGCGAACGGGCTGGCGAAGGCGGGCACGCCGCCGGAGGAGCTGCGCACGTCGGCGACGGTGACGTTCGTGCCGGGCACCGGGATCACCCGCGTCGCCCTGACGGTCGAGGGACGCGTCCCCGGCCTCGACGCCGACGGGTTCGCCAGCGCGGCGGAGACGGCGAAGGTGGACTGCCCCGTCTCGCAGGCGCTCGCCGCCGTGCCCGAGATCACGCTCGACGCACGGCTCGCGGGCTAACCTCCTGCGGCGATGGCCGCGACGTCGTTCGAACAGCTGGTCGCCGAGCTCGAGCGCTCCTACGAGGAGGTGCGCGAGCGGATGGCGGACCCGTCCGTCTACAACGACCACCGCGAGGCGGCGACCGTCGGACGGCGGCTGAAGGAGCTCGAGGGCCCGTACGACCTGGCCCAGCAGTGGCGCGAGACCCACGACGACCTCGAGGCCGCGAGAGCCGATCCCGACCTGCGCGAGCTCGCCCCCGAGCTCGAGGAGCGCCTCGGCACGCTCGAGCAGGAGCTCCGGCTCGCGCTCGTCGAGCGCGACCCCGCGGACGAGAAGGACGTGATCGTGGAGCTCCGCCAGGGCGTCGGCGGCGACGAGGCGGCGCTCTGGGCCGGCGACCTCTACCGGATGCTCACGCGCTACGCGGAGCGCCGCGGGTTCAAGGTCGAGGAGCTGTCGGCGAGCCCGAACGACGGAGGGGGCTTCAAGGACGTGACCTTCGCCGTCAAGGGCGACGGCGCGTACTCCGTGTTCAAGTGGGAGGGCGGGACGCACCGGGTGCAGCGCGTCCCGGCGACGGAGTCGCAGGGCCGCATCCATACGTCGACGGCGACGGTCGCGGTGATGCCGGAGGTCGAGGACGTCGAGGTCGAGCTGCACGACACCGACCTGAAGATCGACGTCTACCGCTCGACCGGGCCGGGCGGCCAGTCGGTGAACACGACGGACTCGGCGGTACGCATCACGCACGTCCCCACGGGGATCGTCGTGGCGATGCAGGACGAGAAGTCGCAGCTCCAGAACAAGCAGAAGGCGATGCGCGTGCTCCGCGCGCGCCTGTACGAGGCGGAGCGCGAGCGGCAGCAGGCCGAGCTCGCGGCGCAGCGGCGCTCCCAGATCGGCGGCGGCGAGCGCGCCGAGAAGATCCGCACCTACAACTTCCCGGAGAACCGCCTCACCGACCACCGCATCAAGCTGACCGTGCACCAGCTCGACCGCATCCTCGAGGGCGAGCTCGACGAGTTCACCGATGCGCTCGCGGCCGAGGAGCGCCGTCTGGCGCTCGACGCCGCCGGCGTGTGACGATCGCGGACGTCCTGCGCCGGTCGGTCGACTTCCTCGCCGACAAGGGCATCGACTCGCCCCGGGTCGACGCGGAGCACCTGCTCGCACATGCGCTCGGCCTCTCGCGGATCCAGCTGTACACGCAGTTCGACCGTCCGCTGAACGAGGCGGAGCTCGAGGGCGTGCGCGAGCTCCTGCGGCGCCGCGGCGCGCGCGAGCCGCTCGCGTACGTGCTCGGCGAGTGGGGCTTCCGGCGGCTGACGCTGCGCACGGACGCGCGTGCGCTCGTGCCGCGACCCGAGACGGAGGTCGTCGTCGAGCGCTGCCTCGCCCTCCTGGACGGGATCGACGCCCCGAGGGTGCTCGACGTCGGCGTCGGCTCGGGCGCGATCGCGCTGTCGCTCGTCGACGAGCACCCGGGCGCGCGCGTGACGGCCGTCGACGTGTCGCCGGACGCGCTCGCGCTCGCACGGGAGAACGCCGAGCGCCTCGGCCTCGACCTCGACCTGCGCGAGGGCGGCTTCGAGGCGGCCGCCGAGGGGTGGGACCTCGTCGTCTCGAACCCGCCGTACGTTCGGCCGGACGAGCTGCCGGCGCTGCAGGAGGAGGTGCGAACGTGGGAGCCGCGCGTCGCGCTCGTCGGCGACGGCCTGCACGTGCGGCTCGCCGAGGCGGCCGCGACGACGTGGCTGGTGCTCGAGGTCGGCGACGGACAGGCGCCTGCCGTCGCGCATGCGCTCGAGCGGCTCGGGTACCGAGACGTCCGGATCACGCCCGACCTCGCCGGCGTCGACCGCGTCGTCGAGGGGCGGCGCGCGTGATCCCGGCCGTCCGCCGCCTCGGCGAGGGCGGCCCGACGCTCGTCTGCCACCCCGGCGGCCCCGGCTACTCGGCCGGCTTCCTCGGCGACCTCGCGGGACTCGGCGACTCGCTCGAGCTCCTCCTCGTCGACCCGCGCGGGACGGGCGCGACACCGCGGCCGGACGACCCGCGCGCGTACGCGACCGAGGACTACGTCGCCGACCTCGACGAGCTCCGCGCCGGCCTCGGCCTCGAGCGCATGGACCTGCTCGGCTTCTCCCACGGCGGCGTCGTGGCGATGGCGTACGCGGCGCGGCACCCGCACCGCGTCGCGCGACTCGTCCTCGTCGCGACGATCGCGCGCTTCGCACCGGAGCAGGAGGACGCGATGCACGCGGCGATGGCCGCGCGCAGCGGTGAGCCGTGGTTCGCCGAGGCCGCGGCCGCGCTCGAGGCGGAGCAGCACGGCGGGCCGTTCTCCGACGAGGAGCTGAGCGCGATCTGCGAGCGGGAGTTCCCGCTCTACTTCGCGCGATACGGCGGCCGCGAGGCGGCCTTCCTCGCGTCCGTGCGCGAGACGGTGAACGCCGACGCGCTGACGCTCTGGAACGCGGAGACGTTCGCGACCTTCGACCTGCGCCCCGAGCTCGCGGGGATCGAGGCGCCGACGCTCGTCCTCGCGGGGAGCGACGACTTCATCTGCAGCCCCGCCGCCGCGGCCGAGATCGCCGGGGCGATCCCGCACGCCCGGCTCGAGGTCGTCGCGGGCGCGGGGCACTTCGTCTTCGTCGAGCAGCCCGACCCGTTCCGCGCGGCCCTCCTCGGCTTCCTCGCCGAGTCGGCCGACGAGGTGCCGCATGCCTGAGGTGGTCGAGGCGATCCGCGCCGGCAAGCCCGTGATCCTCCCCACCGACACCGTCTACGGGCTGTGCGCGACGCCGTACCGCGCCGAGGCGACGGAGCGCCTGTACCGCCTGAAGGGGCGCGAGGCGACCCAGCCGACCGCGATCGTCGCCCGCGACCTCGCCTTCCTGCTCGAGTGCGTGCCCGAGCTGCGCGGTCCCGCGGCGACGGTCCTGGGCGCGCTCCTGCCGGGGCCGTACACCGTCGTCGTCCCGAACCCCGCGCGCCGGTACCGGTGGCTCACGGGCGACCGGCCGGAGACGATCGGCGTGCGCGTCCCGTCGATGCCCGAGGAGGCGGCGTGGGTGCTCGAGCGCGTGGGCGCGATCGTGGCGACGAGCGCCAACCTCGCCGGCGGCCCCGATCCGCGGCGCCTGGAGGACGTCCCGGAGGAGATCCGCTCGCGCGTCGCCGCCGTCGTCGACGCCGGCGAGCTGCCGGGGACGCCCTCCACGGTGCTCGACGTGACGGGGGACGAGCCGGTCGTCCTGCGCGAGGGCGCCGTCCCCGCGGCCGAGGCGCTCGCACGCGTGCGCGAGGCGCTCGCCTGATCCCGGACCCGGAGTAGCATGGCCGCGAACCCTCGGAGGGAGGACCGGATGGCCGTCGCCCAGACCTCGCTCGAGCAGCTCCGCGGCTCGGGCCTCGAGACCGTCGACCCGGAGATCGCGGGCCTGCTCGCGCGTGAGCTCGACCGGCAGCGCGGCCAGATCGAGCTGATCGCGTCGGAGAACTTCACGTGGCCGGCGGTGCTGGAGGCTGTGGGCTCCGTGCCGACGAACAAGTACGCCGAGGGCTACCCGGGGAAGCGCTACTACGGCGGCTGCGAGGTCGTCGACGAGATCGAGCAGCTCGCGATCGACCGCGCGAAGGCGCTCTTCGGCGCGGAGCACGCGAACGTCCAGCCGCACGCCGGCGCCCAGGCGAACACGGCCGTCTACATGGGGCTCCTCCAGCCGGGCGACACGATCCTCTCGCTCTCGCTCGCGCACGGCGGCCACCTGACGCACGGGCTGAAGGTGAACTTCTCCGGGCGCTTCTACACGATCGTCCACTACGGCGTGAGCCGGGAGACGAACGTCGTCGACTACGACGAGGTGCTCGCGCTCGCGAAGGAGCACCGCCCGAGGCTGATCATCTGCGGCGGCTCCGCGTACCCCCGGACGGTGGAGACCGACCGCTTCCGCGAGATCGCCGACGAGGTCGGCGCGCTGCTGATGTGCGACATGGCGCACTTCGCGGGGCTCGTCGCCGCCGGCCTGCATCCGAACCCGGTCGAGCACTGCGACGTGGTCACCTCGACGACGCACAAGACCCTCGCCGGTCCGCGCTCCGGCGTGATCCTCTGTCGCGAGGAGCACGCGCAGGCGATCGACCGCGCGATCTTCCCCGGGCTCCAGGGCGGGCCGCTGATGCACGCGATCGCCGCGAAGGCGACCTGCTTCGCGATCGCGGCGACCGAGCCGTTCCGCGAGTACCAGCGGCAGATCCGCGCGAACGCGGACGTCCTCGCCGAGGAGCTGCAGGCCGGCGGCCTCGACGTCCTCACCGGCGGTACCGACACGCACCTGCTCCAGGTCGACCTCCGCTCGACCGAGTGGACCGGGAAGGACGCGGAGGAGCGCCTCCACGAGGTGAAGCTGACCGTGAACCGGAACACCGTGCCGTTCGACGAGCGGCCGCCGACCGTCGCGTCGGGGATCCGCGTCGGCACCCCGGCGCCGACGATGCGCGGCTTCGACGAGGACGACTTCCGCGAGGTGGCGCGGATCATGACCGGCGCGCTCGCCGGCGACGCCGACCTGGCGTCGCTCGCGGCGCGCGCCGAGGCACTCTGCGAGCGGCGCCCGCTCTACCCCGGCTTCCGTGGCGCCACCACCTACGTCGCATGAGCGAGACCGTCGCCACCAAGGGGCGCCTGACGCACGTCACGCACCCGCTCGTCCAGCACAAGCTCTCGTACCTCCGCGACCGGTCGACGCCGACCGTGCACTTCCGGAAGCTCGTCGAGGAGCTGACCCTGCTGCTCACGTACGAGGCGACGAAGGACTTCCCGACGGAGCCCGTCGAGATCGAGACGCCGCTCGAGACGATGGAGGCGGCCCGGATCTCCGGCAAGAAGGTCGCCGTCTGCCCCGTCCTCCGCGCCGGCGTCGGGATGCTCGAGGGCGTCCTCTCGCTGATCTCGTCCGCACGCGTCGGCTTCATCGGGCTCTACCGCGACGAGGAGACGCTGGAGGCGGTCGAGTACTACGTGAAGCTGCCGGACGACCTCCACGAGCGCGACGCGATCGTCCTGGACCCGATGCTGGCGACCGGCAACTCGAGCGTCGCCGCCATCTCCGAGGTCAAGAAGGCCGGCGCCCGCTCCGTCGCGCTCGTCTGCCTCGTCGCCGCGCCGCCCGGGATCGAGCGCGTGCACGAGGAGCATCCGGACGTCCACGTCGTGTGCGCCGCGATCGACCGCGGCCTCAACGAGCGCGGCTTCATCGTGCCGGGCCTCGGTGACGCGGGAGACCGGCTCTACGGCACGAAGTAGCGCGTGTGTGGGATGAGCTCCGGGACACGCCGGAGGTGGTGTACGGGTTCGCGCTCGCGCTCGTTCTCGTCCTGCTCCTGACGCCCGCCGCCGGCGGGATGGCGCGGCTCATCGGCGCCGTCGACACGCCCGAGCGCCGGCGCCTGAACCGCCTCCCGATCCCCCGCCTCGGCGGGCTCGCGCTCTTCCTCGGGATCCTCGTGCCGGCGCTCGCGTTCCTGCCGATGACGCCGGAGACCCGCGGCCTGCTGCTCGGCGCCGCGGTCGCGACCGCCGTCGGCGCGCTCGACGACGCCCGCGGCCTCCTCTGGTGGCAGAAGCTCGCCGGCCAGGTGACGGCGGCCGTGATCCCGGTCGGCTTCGGCATCTGGGTCGACCGCTTCACGTTCCCGTTCCTCGGCATCCACGAGCTGCCGGCGTGGTTCGGGATGCCGGCGAGCGTCCTCTGGATCGTGCTGCTGATGAACATGGTGAACTTCCTCGACGGGATGGACGGGCTCGCCGCCGGCGTCTGCGCGATCGCAGGCTCGACGTTCTGCGTGATCGCGCTGTCGCTGGGGAAGCCGGAGGCGGCGGTGATGGCGGCGATCGTCGCCGGGGCGTGCTTCGGCTTCCTGCGCCACAACTTCTATCCGGCGCGCATCTTCATGGGCGACTCGGGCGCGCTGCTGCTCGGGTTCGTGCTCGCGACGATCTCCGTGCAGGGGCTGCTGAAGACGGCGGCGACGGTCGCGCTGCTCTTCCCGCTGTTCGTCCTCGCCGTGCCGATCCTCGACACGACGTTCGTCGTGCTGCGGCGGCTGAAGCACGGCGAGCCCGTCTACGGCGCCGACCAGGCGCACCTCCACCACCGCTTCCTCCGCCGCGGGTTCACGCAGCGCCGGGCGACGCTGACGATGTACGCGTGGTGCGCGACGCTCGCCGCGGCCGCCCTCGCGACGCGATTCGTGCCCTTCCGCGAGGGCGGCGACTGGCACCTCTGGCCGTCCGTGCTCGCCGCCGCGATCGGCCTCGTCGCCGTCGGCTTCTCGGTCTACGTCGTCTACCTGCTCGAGATCGTGAAGCTCGCGAATCCGTACCTGCGCCGGCGCAGCGAGCAGCTCAGGAAGGCGAGCTAGCCCGTCGGAGGAAGTCCTCGAGCGCCTCGTTGAAGCCGGGCGCGCGCTGCGCGGCGTGGCCCGCGCCTCGGAGGACCGCCCGCTCGGCACCGAGCTCGCGCTCGAGCACGTCGCAGACGGCGTCGAACGCGGCGGAGTGGCCGCCGGACACCACGAGCACCGGGAACGCCGCGCGCCGCAGCGTCTCGAGCGGGATGCGCGCCTCCTGCGGCCCGCGCTCCACGAGCAGCAGCTCCGCGCCGCGCTGCAGCGCCGGCGGCAGCTCGTCCGGCATCGGCACCGACGAGCCGACCGTCGCGAGGAACGCCTCGAGGAACGCGCGCGGCTCCGGGGTCCCGGACGACCACAGCTCCTCCACCCGCGCGATCATCGCGTCGGCCGCGGGCTCGCCCCGCGCGAGGTCGAGGGCGGGCGGCTCCACCACCGTCAGCGAGCGCACCGCCTCCGGCCTCCGTGCCGCCGCGAGCAGCGAGATCACGCCGCCGTAGGAGTGGCCGACGAGGTGGGCGCCGTCGCCGAGCTGGGCGGCGACGAGGGGCGCGTCCGCCTCGAAGTCGACGCGCGCCACCGGCTCGAGGGGCCAGAATCCCGGGCGCGTCACGAGCTCCAGCGTCCATCGCGCGGCCAGGCCGCGCTGCCGCGACCACGTCTCCGGGCCCGTCACGGAGCCGTGGACGAGCACGACGCGGGGGCCGGAGCCGACCGTCTCGATCAGCACGACCGCAACGATACAAAGTCTGCGAAACCACCGAAGCCATGAGGATTTCCGCTGTCACGAGGTCTGGTATGCTCGCCGCGGAGATGGAGCCGGGCGCGCGCGAGACGTTCAACGCTGCCGGCGCCGGGACCCTGCTCGCGACCACGGTCGTCGCCTGCGCGGCCGTCGGCGCCCTGATCGGATGGGCCGCCGGCTCGTGGTCGCTCGGGCTCCTCGCAGGCGTCGTCGTGGGGATCCCGCTCGGCGTCTTCGTCGTGTACCGGCGCTACCGGAGCGCCCTCTCGTGATCCGCGGCGCCTTCGCCACCCCGCGGCCCGTCCCCGGCCGCCTCGCGCCCGTCGTCGCGGGCGGCGCGGTCGTCGCACTCGCGCTGCCGGTGTTCGCCGTCGCGGGCCTGCCGCTCGCGGGCTGGGCCCTCGGCGCGACGTTGTGGCTCGCGGCGCAGCTCCTCGGGCTGGTGTTGACGCGCCTCCGGCTCGGCGCGGGTAATCTCGCGCACTCGGGCGTGGTGGGGATCGGCATGAGCTTCCGCGCCGTCGCGGTGATGGCCGTCGCGATCGCGGTGGCCGCCTCCGACGTACGGCTCGGGCTCTCGGCCGCCCTCCTCTACGCGCTCGCGTACACCCTGGAACTGCTCGTCTCGCTCGCCCTCTACTTCGGGAGTCCCGCTCGGTGAAGAAGCTGCTGGCCCTCGTCTCGACCGGCTTCGTCGCCCTGCTGCTGCCCGCCGTGGCGCTCGCGGCCGAGTCCGGCGGCGACGAGGAGAAGTTCGACCCGTCGCACGAGTGGGTGACGAAGGAGTGGGTCCCGATCCACCTCGGCCCGATCGACCTCTCGATCACGAAGACGGTCGCCTACCTGCTGCTCGGCGCCGCGCTGACGTGCCTGCTCGGGATCTTCCTCATGCGCGTGCGGCTCTCGGTCGACCCCGACAAGCGCCAGACCGTGGGGGAGATGCTCTACGACATCGCGCAGACGCAGATCGCGGAGCAGGGCCTCCCGACGAAGGCGATCGGACGGTGGTTCCCGTACGTCGCGTCGCTCTTCCTGTTCATCCTCGTGGTGAACCTGCTGGGGTTCATCCCGCTGCCGCTCTCGGACGAGCGCTTCACCGTCGCGGGCGTCGAGCTCCCGACGCTCGCGATCTTCGCCGCGACCTCGACGCTCTCGGTGACGCTGACGCTCGCGCTGATGACCTTCGTCTTCACCCACGTCGAGGGTGTGCGGGCGAACGGTCCCGTCAAGTACTTCAAGAGCTGGATCCCGGACGTGCCGAAGGTGATGTACCCGCTGCTCGTGCCGCTCGAGATCCTCGGCCAGTTCATGCGGCTCATCAGCCTCTCCGTCCGTCTCTACGCGAACATGCTCGCCGGCCACATGCTGATTCTCACGTTCATCGGGCTGATCTTCGTGCTCGAGTCCGTGGCGCTCGCGGTGGTCGCGGTGCCGGCGGCGGCGGTCTTCTACCTCTTCGAGGTCGTGATCGTCTGCGGCATCCAGGCCTTCATCTTCGCCGCCCTCTCAGCCATCTACATCGGCTCGGCGATCGAGCCGGAGCACTAACCCAAGGAGGAAGGAAGACGTGTTCAGCCCCGTGCTCGCCCAGGCCGACACCGCGGTGGACGCCGGCAAGGCGATCGCCCTCGCGCTCGGCATCGGCCTCGGCTCCCTCGGTGCCGGCGTCGGCATCGGCAACATCTTCGGGTCGATGATCCAGTCGGTCGCGCGGCAGCCCGAGCTGCGCGGCGAGCTGCAGGGGATCATGTGGCTCGGGTTCGCGCTGACCGAGGCCGTCGTGTTCTACGGCCTCATCGGCGGCCTCCTGGCCTTCGTCCTCGTCTAGCGGGACGGGAGGAGAGCATCGTCATGCCGCTCGCTGCGAATCCGCTGATCGAGGTCGTCCCGGGCCTCATGATCTGGACCCTGATCGCGTTCGGGATCACGTTCTTCGTGCTCAGGCGCTACGCGTTCGCACCCGTCCAGAAGATCATCGACGAGCGGCGCCAGCGCATCCGCGAGGCCCTCTCGGAGGCCGACCGGGCGCGCGACGAGTCCCGCAAGCTCCTCGAGGAGCACCGCCAGCTGCGTGCGGGCGCGCGCGGCGAGGCGGAGGAGATCCTCGCCGAGGCGCGGCGCGTCGCCGACTCGATGCGCGAGCGCGTGCGCGAGGAGACCGAGGAGGACCGGCAGCGGCGCCTCGAGGAGACGCGGCGGCAGATCGAGGCCGAGACGCACCGCGCGCTCGAGGAGATCCGCTCGGAGGTCGCCAGCCTCGCCCTCGTCGCGGCCGAGAAGGCGACCCGCGGCGCCCTCGCGCGCGAGGACCACAAGCGGCTGATCGACGACGCCGTCCGCGACCTCGACTTCTCGGCGCTGGAGCGCGTCGAGCGCTAGCGGATGTCCGCCGCACACCGCATCTACGCGACCGCGCTCTTCGAGGCGGCGCAGGACGCCGGCCGCCTCGCGGAGGTGCGGGAGGAGCTGGGCGACTTCGTCGCGGCGACGCGCGACGTCGCCGAGCTCGGCGCGTTGCTGGAGAACCCCGAGGTCGACCCGGCGACGAAGACGGCGATCGTGCGCGACCTGCTCGCCGACGCCGACGAGCGCGTCCGCAACTTCCTCCTGCTGCTCGTCGAGAAGGGCCGCGCCGCCGAGCTGCCCGAGATCGCGCGCGAGTTCGAGCAGCTCGTCGCGCGCGCCGAAGGGCGCCTCGAGGTCGAGCTGACGACCGCGGTCGAGCTCTCCGACGACGAGGCAGCCGACATCCTCCGCCAGATCGAGTCGTCCTCCGGCCGCTCGGTCGAGGCGACCCGCACCGTCGATCCCGCCCTGATCGGCGGCTTCATCCTGCAGGCGGGCACGCTGCGCGTGGACGCGAGCGTGCGCGGCCGCCTCGAACGCCTCCGCCACGAGCTCGTCCGACGCTAGATAGGAGCAGCCTGACGTGAAGCTTCGCCCCGAAGAGATCACCTCGATCCTCAAGCAGCGGATCGAGCAGTACGACGTCCAGACCGACCTGTCCGAGGTGGGCAGCGTGCTCCAGGTCGGAGACGGCATCGCCCGCGTCCACGGGCTCGAGAACGCGCTCGCACTCGAGATGCTCGAGTTCGAGCACGGTGTCACCGGCATCGCCCTCAACCTCGAGGAGGACAACGTCGGCGCCGCGCTCCTCGGCGAGTGGGAGCACGTCGGCGAGGGCGAACCGGTGCGTCGCACCGGTGCCGTCGCCTCCGTCCCCGTCGGCGAGGCGCTGCTCGGCCGCGTGGTCGATCCGCTCGGCAACCCGCTCGACGGGCAGGGCCCGATCGAGACCTCCGAGCGGCGGCCGCTCGAGTTCAAGGCGCCGGGCGTCGTCGACCGCCAGCCGGTGAAGGAGCCTCTCCAGACGGGCATCAAGGCGATCGACGCGATGACGAACGTCGGCCGCGGCCAGCGCGAGCTGATCATCGGCGACCGGGGCACCGGCAAGACCGCCCTCGCCACCGACACCATCATCAATCAGAAGGGCCTCGACGTCATTT
>JBLNEO010000099.1:0-13034 GCA_050262775.1 Pseudomonadota bacterium
GGAACGCGAGGGCCGATCCGAAGACGAACCAGGCCGGGTCGCGCAGCGCGTGCGGAATCGACATCGACAGCGGGTGCGTGTAGCTGGACATGGGAGCTCCTCTGTTTCTCCGACGCTCCGATCGTCGTCCGCCGCCCTTCGTCCTGCATCGCGGGGACGGCGCAGCCGGCCTGCGCCGTTCTACGGAGCGACGGCGAGGCGGTGCCGCTGACGCAGCGCCGCGCGGCGCGAGCATCAGGATCGCGCTCGAGCCGCGCGGCACGCGGCGCGTCAGCGGGCGTGGACCGCCGTCGTCGTGTCGCGACCGCGCGCGACGCCGAGATCGACGAAGATCGCCGTGATCGCGGCCGAGGACGCGATCACCCCGAGCACGAGACCGGCCCAGGTGGGCCACAGATCGGAGTCGACCCGGACGCCGACGACCTGCCCGACGTCGACGTCGGCGCCGCCGCCGAAGACGGCGAGCACCGTCGTCACGAGCAGGGCCGCCGGGAGCAGGCCGACCGCGTACACGTGATCCTCGACCGTCCGCGGCCGCACCGCGTAGCTCCAGGCGACGGCGGAGAGGAGGACCGCGAACGCGCCGACGGCGAACCCCCAGCCGTGCCAGCCGGAGTCCGTTGCGTTCACCAGGACCGTTCCGGCGACGTCCACCGTCACCTTCTGCCAGTCGAGGAAGAGGTCGAGGACGAGGAGCAGGGATGCGACCGCCGAGACGGCCCACATGGCCCGTACTGTCCGCGGTTCCGTCATGGTTGGCTCCTTTCGCGGCGGCGTGACCACACGGTCACGCGGCCTCGACGTTGCGAACGATCAGGACCGAGCTCCGTGCCTCGTGCGCGACGCGCTCCGAGACGGAGCCGAGCGACTTGAGGCCGTGGAGGCCGCGGCTGCCGACGACGAGCAGGTCCGCCTCGGCCGCCGCCGCGACCAGGGCCGTCGCGGGCTCGTCCGGCATGTCGTCGTGGTAGGTGCCGACGATCTGTGCCACGGCTGCGGTGTCGACGTGGTCGCCGCCGTGGGCGATCGCCGGCCACAGCTTCGCGCCGAACCGGTCGGCGAGCGACCGCGCCACGGCGTAGGCGACGGCGGACTCGGCCGAGCCGTCGACGCCGACGACGATCTTCCGTGGGAAGTCCTCGCCGGCCGGCCGCGCGACGAGCACGGAGGCGCGCGCCTTGTGGATCACCTCCGTCGCGGTCGAGCCCATGACGATCCCCTCGATGCGGCCGGTGCCGTGCGAGGCGACAGCGAGGAGCCCGCCCGGGGCGTCGCCGAGCTCGTCGAGCAGGACCTCCCAGGGCGTGCCCAGCTCGATCTTCGTCCCGACGTCGTCTCGGCCGAGGGCGGCGGCGGCTGCCGCGACCGTGTCGGCGGCGGTGCTCCGCTGCGCCTCCTCGTCGTAGTAGAGCGGGACGTTCCCGCCCGTCGCGCCGATGATGGGCGGCGCGAGGGAGTACACCGAGACGAGCTCGAGGTCGGCATCGGGGGCCGCGAGGACGACCGCCTGGCGGGCCGCGTCGTGGCTCTCGGGCGAGCCGTCGATCCCGACGACGACGCGCCGGAAGGCCGCGACCTCCGGGACCGGGCGCGAGTCGCTGGTGGATGCGCGTGCGGCTGGCATGGTGGGGCTCCTTCCGTGGCCGCGTGGGATGTCGCTGCGATCCTCGGCCGGGTCGCCTTCCGACGCGTCCGGCCTTTGCCGCAGGCCGCGAACCGTCACTACGCAGGGGCGCGAACGGACGTCGGGGCGGCCGCCCGGACGATCCGCCGGGCGTCCGCCCCCGTGTCGACGTGGGCGTCAGACGCCGGCGACCTCCTTCTTCGGCGTCTCCACCACGAGGACCGCCGGGTGCGGCTCCGGCACCACGAGCACGGGCACGTGCGCCGCGTGCAGCAGCCGCTGCGACACGCTGCCCATGAGCGCGCCGGCGAGCGCGCTCATGCCGCGCGTCCCGCACACGATCAGGTCGGCGTGCTCCTCCTCGGCCACCGCGGAGATGGTGTCCGCGGGCGAGGTGTGCACCCGGTGCGTGACCAGGCTCACGTCGAACCCCTCGGCCCGCAGATCGGCGATCTGCTCGCGGATCCGCGCCGCATGCTCCGGCTCCTCCGGATCGGTGGGGAGCCCCATCGCCCTCCCGGTGAGGAACTCGACGCAGTGGACGGCGATGATCCGTCCGCCCTCGACGGCGAGCTTCTTGACCTCGGCAAGAGCGGCGTCGGCACCCTCGGAGCCGTCGGTCGCCCAGATGATGCGCTCGTACATGGTTCCTCCCTTCACGCGACGACGGCGGGCTCGCGCCGCATCGCCTGCTCGAAGATCGGCTCGAGCACGTCGGCGAGCTCGGGCCTGCCGATCTCGACGAGCTCGTACCGGACGTGCCGAATCGGGTGCTTCGACCGAATCAGCCGGCCGAGGTCGATCGGCGTTCCCGTGACGACGACGTCGCAGTCGGCCGCGTTGATCGTCGCCTCGAGGTCGTGGAGCTGCTCCTCGGAGTAGCCCATCGCCGGCAGGACGTTCGTCAGCTGCGGCCACCGCTCCAGGACCTCCGCGATCGACCCGACGGCGTACGGCCGCGGGTCGACGACCGACGAGGCGCCGGCGCGGCGCGCGGCCACGAGGCCGGCCCCGAACGGCATCTCGCCGTGGGTCAGCGTCGGCCCGTCGTCGACGACGAGCACGCGCTTGCCGAAGAGATCCGGGCCCGGGTCGAGCTCGGGCGGCGATTTCGCCAGCACGAGCTGTGCGTCCGGGTTCACCCGCTCGACGTTCTTCACCACGATCTCGACGTTGTGCGCCTCGGCCGTGTCCAGCTTGTTGACGACGACGACGTCCGCCATGCGCACGTTGACCTCGCCTGGGTGGTAGAGCAGTTCGTGTCCGGCCCGGAGCGGGTCGGTCACGACGATGTGCAGGTCGGGTGCGAAGAACGGGAAGTCGTTGTTGCCGCCGTCCCAGACGATCACGTCCGCCTCGGCCTCGGCCTGGCGGAGGATCGCCTCGTAGTCGACGCCGGCGTACATGACCATCCCCATCCGCACCGGCTCCTCGTACTCCTCGCGCTCCTCCACCGTCGGGTTGGCGGCGTCGATGTCCGCGAGCGTGGCGAAGCGCTGGACGCGCATCGCCTCGAGGTCGCCGTACGGCATGGGGTGCCGGACGAGCGCGACCTTGAGGCCGGCGTCGAGCAGCAGCTGCCCGATCTTGCGCGTCGTCTGGCTCTTGCCGCACCCGGTGCGGACGGCGCACACGGCGACGACCGGCTTGCTCGACGTGAGCATCGTCTGCCGCGGGCCGAGCAGCGTGAACTGCGCGCCCGCCGCGAGGACGATCGACGCCTTGTGCATCACGTCGACGTGGTTCAGGTCGGAGTAGCTGAGGACGACCTCGTCGACGCCCTCGGAGCGGATCAGCTCCGGCAGCTCCTCCTCGGGGCGGATCGGGATCCCGTCCGGGTAGAGGATCCCGGCGAGCGACGCGGGGTAGACGCGGTCCCCGATGCCGGGGATCTGCGTCGCCGTGAAGGCGACGACCGTCGTCTCGGGATCGCCGCGGTACACGACGTTGAAGTTGTGGAAGTCGCGCCCCCCGGCTCCCATGATGATCGTCTTCTTCATCTCGAGCTCCAGTTCGTGGACCGGGCCCTACCGGGGCCTGGTCCCGTGACGGTGGGCGTCAGCGGACGCCCACGGTGACCCGCGGCTCCTCGCGTCTCACGGGGGCCGCCCCGTTGGTGGTGGCCGGCACCGGTACGACCGGCTCGCGGCTCTGCCGCCACTTCATCCAGACGAACACCGGGATCCCGGCCGTCAGGAGCATGAAGCCCTTGGCGATGACCTCCGTGCCCGAGCCCCAGATCGCCCACGCGGAGTACGCGAAGGCGAGCGCCGCGACGATCGTGTCGCGGACGAAGTGGGCGCGGGAGAAGAGCTCCCGGTTCTGGAAGAACAGCTGCACCTGCGCCGCCGCCGACCACGCGTACGGGACGAGCGTCGTCAGCGTCGCGAGCAGGATGATGTCGGTGAACAGGTCGACGAGCGTCTTCTGCTCCGAGTAGTTGAGGAGGATCAGGCCGGTCAGCAGCGCCGACGAGACGACGATCGCCACGACCGGCGTCCCGCGCTTGCCGCTGACGCGCGCGAACTGCTTGGGGAACAGGCCGTCGCGGGCGGCCGCGAGCGGGACGCGGCCCTGCAGCAGGATCCAGCCGTTGAGGGCGCCGAACGTCGAGATCATCGCGACGAGCGCGATCCACTTGCCCCAGCTCATCCCGAGGAACGTGCCGCCCCACATCGCGTCGGCGGCGTCGGCGAACGGGCTGCCGGACTCCGCGAGCGCCTCGCGGGACAGGATCCCCATGATCGAGACGAGCGCGACGATGTAGAGCACCGTCGAGAGCGCCGTGCCGAGGATGGTCGCGCGCGGGATCGTCCGCTCCGCGTCCTTGACCTCCGCCGCCGGGATCGTCGCCGACTCGAGGCCGATGAACGCCCACAGCGCGAGCGTCGCGGCCGCGTTGATGTGCCAGTCGCCGCCGCTCTCGGGCGCGAACGGCGTCAGGTTGTCGCCGGTCATCCAGAACAGGCCGACGATGCCGATGACGGCGAGCGGGACGAACTTCAGGATCGTCGTCACGAGCTGCACCCAGCCGCTCTCGCGGGCGCCGAGCACGTTCACGAGCGTGAGCAGCCAGATCAGCCCGACGGCGACGAGCATCGCCGTGAGGCTCGAGCTCTCGACCTTGCCCCAGTAGACGCCCAGGTAGCCGACGAACGCGATCGCGATCGCGGCGTTGCCGACCCACGCGGCGATCCAGTAGCCCCATGCGGTGAGGAAGCCGGCGAAGTCGCCGAACGCCTTCCGCGTGTAGGCGTACGGGCCTCCCGTGGCGGGGTACGCGCGCCCGAGGGTGGCGAAGACGAGCGCGAGCATCATCGCGCCGATGCCCGTCAGCGCCATCGCGACGACGGACACCGGGCCGGCCTCGCCCGCCATGCTCGCTGGGAGCAGGAAGATGCCCGAGCCGACCATGTTGCCGACGACCAGCGCGGTCGCCATCCAGAGGCCGAGCTGGCGCTTCATCGGCCGCTCGCCGTCCGGCGCGGCCGGCGGTCTCGTCGTCGTGGTCGTGGCCATGAGCGCTTCCCTCTCAGCACGGCACCGCGTCGGGGTTGCCGGTGAGCGCGGTGCGCGTCTCGACCGGCACGCGCCTCGGCGCGAGCGTCGTCTTCGGTGCATGGATGTGCAGCGACCCGTAGCGGAAGCGCGCGCGGACGCCGGCGAGGTCGACGTCGTCGGGCAGCCGGAAGGTCTCCTCGAGCCGCTCGCGCAGGCGGAACGCCTTGCCGGCGTCCTCGGCCGCGGCGACCTGCTCGCCGCGCACCGTCACCTGCGGCCCGAGCATCTCGACCGTGAGCTCGGCGGCGGCGAAGTCGGCGACGTCGAGCTCGATCACGTACTCGCGCTCCGTCTCGTGCACGCTTGCGTGCGGCGGCAAGGGGTGTGTCCCCCCGACCAGGCGCATGACGGACATCGCTCCTCCTTTTTCCGTCCGTTGTGCAGGGTTCTCCTCGCCGATCACCCCGCTCCGCGCCTCAGCGGGAGCCCGCTTCCGCACGACGGGCAACTACGCAGGCAGGGGAATCACGTGCGCGTGATGCGGAGAAACGCGGATGCTCGATCGTGACGAACGGCGCATGCTCGGCAGATCCACTGGAGGTACGTCATGACGGCACTCGCGATCATCACGGCGCTCTCGCTCCTCGCCGGCCTCGCCGGCGTCGTAATCGCCTTCTTCTGGGTCAAGGAGGACCCGCTGTCGCACGACGAGCCGCCGACGGTCGACCGCGGCTGGCGCGCGTTCTCGTAGCCTCGCTCACTCCCGGTGGGGCGGGGACGCGGCGGCCCCGTCTCACCGCTTCGCACCTGTGAGGCCGTCGCCGCGCGTGCCCGTGTCGCGGAGAGAATGAGGCGTGGCCGAGACGAGCGCGCCGTCCTCCCGGGCCGACAGCGCCCCGACGGGCGATCCGCGCGAGCCGCTGGCCCGCCTGCTGCGCGACCTCCGCTCGCGCCCGGAGGGCCTCTCGGGGCGCGACGCGGAACGGCGGCTCGTCGCGCACGGCCCGAACGAGCTGCGGCGCCGCGGCGGCAGGCGGTGGCCGCGCCAGCTCGCGAAGCAGTTCGTCCACCCGCTCGCGCTCCTCCTCTGGGTCGCGGGCGCGCTCGCCTTCGTCGCCGGGACGCCGGCGCTCGGAGCGGCGATCGTCGCCGTCATCTTCCTGAACGCCGCCTTCGCGTTCATCCAGGAGCGACAGGCGGAGCAGGCGGTCGAGGCGCTGACGCGCTACCTGCCGCAGCAGGCCGTCGTCCGCCGCGACGGCGCTCGCCGGACGATCGACGCACGCGAGCTCGTGCCCGGCGACGTGCTCGTCCTCGCCGAGGGCGACCGGATCTCCGCCGACGCGCGGCTCTTGAGCGGCGCGCTCGACGTCGACATGTCGACGCTGACGGGCGAGTCGCAGCCGGTGTACCGGTCGGCGGAGTTCGACGACGCCACGGGTCCGCTGCTCGAGTCGCGCGAGCTCGTCTTCAGCGGCACGTCCTGTGTCGGCGGCGAGGGCGAGGCGCTCGTCTTCGCCACGGGGATGCAGACGGAGCTCGGCCGGATCGCGGCGCTCACCGAGCGGGTCGACGTGGAGGAGAGCCCGCTCGAGCACCAGGTGCGGCGCGTCGCGTGGCTGATCGCGCTCGTCGCGGTCGTGGCGGGCCTCGCCTTCCTGCCGATCGGCTGGCTCGTCGCCGGGCTGCCGCTCGACGACGCCTTCACGTTCGCGGTCGGGCTGATCGTCGCGAACGTGCCCGAGGGGCTCCTCCCGACCCTGACGCTCGCGCTCGCCGTCGGCGTCGCCGACCTCGCGCGACGCGGCGCGCTCGTCAAGCGGCTGAGCGCGGTCGAGACCCTCGGCTCGACGACCGTGATCTGCACCGACAAGACGGGGACGCTGACCGAGAACAGGATGCGCGCGGCGCGCGTCTGGACGCCGCTCGGCGAGCTCGACCTGGAGGGCGACGGCGACGCCACGGCCGCGGCGAGCACGAACCCGGTGCTCGGCTTCCTCGGGCGCGGGCTCGCCGCCTGCTCGACCGCGGAGCTCGCGCCGGAGGCGGCCGGGAAGTCACGCGGCGAGGCGACGGAGATCGGCCTGCTCGAGGCGGCCCGCGCGCTCGGCATCGACGTCGCCGTCGCGCGGCGCGAGCACGACCGGCGGAAGCTCTACCGCTTCGACCCGAAGCTGCGCCTCATGTCGACCGTCGACGAGCGTCGCGACGGCGGCATCACCGTCCACGTCAAGGGCGCGCCGGAGGAGGTGCTGGAGCGCTCCACCATGATCGGCGGCGCGCGCGACCACGTGCCGCTGACCGACGCCGACCGCCGCGAGGTGCTCGCCGTCCTCGAGCGCTACGCCGCGCTGGGGCTGCGCGTGCTCGCGGTCGCGCGGCGGCGCCTGCCCGACGGCTCCGAGCCGCCGGAGCGCCGCGAGGACGCCGAGCGGGAGCTCGTCCTCCTCGGGCTCGTCGCGCTGTTCGATCCGCCGCGGGCCGAGGTGGCGGACGCCGTCGCACGCTGCCACCACGCGGGCCTCCGGATCATCGTCGTCACGGGCGACTACGGGCTCACCGCGGCCGAGATCGCGCGGCGCGTCGGGATCGCGCGCGACGGGGCGATCGTGATCACCGGCGAGGAGCTCGAGCGCATGTCGGAGGACGAGCTCGACGTGCTGCTGCGCGAGGGGCGGGAGCTGATCTTCGCGCGCGCGGCGCCCGAGGCGAAGCTCCGCATCGCCGACTCGCTCCGGGCGGAGGGGCATGTCGTGGCGATGACGGGCGACGGCGTCAACGACGCGCCGGCGCTCCGCCGGGCGGACATCGGCGTCGCGATGGGCGTCACCGGCACGGACGTCGCGCGCGAGGCGTCGACCATGGTGCTCACGGACGACAACTTCGCGACGATCGTCGCGGCGGTCGCCGCCGGCCGGCGCGTCTACGACAACGTCCGGAAGTTCATCCTCTACATCCTCGCGCACGCGACGCCCGAGGTCGTGCCGTTCCTCGTGTTCGCGCTCTCGGGCGGCGCGATCCCGCTGCCGCTGACGGTGCTCCAGATCCTCGCGATCGACCTGGGCACGGAGATCCTCCCGGCCCTCGCGCTCGGCCGCGAGCCCGCCGAGGCGGACGTGATGGACCGTCCGCCGCGCCCGCGCTCCGAGGGCGTGATCGAGCGCTCGCTGATGGTCCGCGCGTGGATCTTCCTCGGTCTGATCGAGGCCGCGCTCGTCCTCGCCGGCTTCTTCTACGTGCTCCTCGACGCCGGCTGGAGCGCCGGGGACGACGTCGGCTCGGGCTCGCCGCTCCACGACGCGTACCTGCAGGCCACGACGATGACGTTCGCGGGGATCGTCGCCTGCCAGGTCGGGACCGCGATCGCCGCGCGGACCGAGCGCGCGTCGCTGCGCTCCGTCGGCTTCTTCACGAATCCGATGCTGCTCTGGGGGATCGCGCTCGAGCTCGCGTTCGCCGCCGCCGTCGTCTACGTGCCGTTCCTGCAGGACGTGTTCGGCACCGCCTCGCTCGGCGTGACCGAGCTCGCGATCCTCGCGCCGTTCCCGGTCGTCGTCTGGGGCGCCGACGAGCTGCGGCGGGCACGCCTGCGCCGCCTCGCCGCCCGCCCGGCCTAGGCCAGCAGCAGGAGCTGGAAGGCGAGCATCGACGCGAACGCCGCCGTCGCAGCCGCCGCGACGGGCAGCGGGGAGGAGTGGTCGAGCGCGTCGGGGACGAGGTCGCGCGCGCCGATCCAGAACATCGCGCCGCCCGCGAACCCGAGGGCGACGGGCAGGAGGGCCGAGAAGGTCTCCACGAAGAGGAAGGCCGGGACGGCGACGAGCGGCTGCGGCAGGCTCGAGACGACGCTCCAGACGGCGGCCGTCCTGACGGAGGCGCCGTGCGGGACGAGCACGAGGCTGATCGCGAGCCCCTCGGGGATGTTGTGAATCGCGATCGCGAGCGCGATCACGAGCCCGAAGCGCTCGCCGCCGGCGAACGCGGCGCCGACGCCCGCGCCCTCCGCGAACGAGTGCACCGTCATCACCGCGATCATGAGCACGCCGCGGTGGGCGTCGCGGCCGCGGAGCTCGCCGAACTCCGTGGCCCCGTGGTTCGTCAGCCAGCGGCGTGCGACGACGACGAACGCGATCCCCGCCGCGACGCCGGCGAGCATGCGCCCCAGGGCGCGGTCGCCTCCCTCGAGCGTGAGCGAAACCGTCGCCGCGAACATGACGCCGGCGGCGATCGCGTCGGCGGCGCCGAGCCACCCGGCCGATGCCCGGGCGCGGCCGACGAAGGGGAGCGCACCGAGGCCGGTCGCGAGCGCCGTCCCGAGTGCGGCGAGCGCGACCGTCCAGACGCTCACGGCCGGCCCTCCCGTGTCCGCATGACGCCCTTGGCGAGCTCCACCGCGAGGGCGGGGAGGAGCGCGAGCGCGAGCGCGACTGCCAGCTCGGTGCCGCCCAGCGGCTCCGTCGCGAACGCCGCGTGCGTGGCGGGCGCGAACACGACGGCGAAGACGACGACCGCCGATCCGAGGACGCTCCCGACGAGCCAGCCGTTCCCCGGGAGGCGCCACGCCGCGGTCGACGGCGACCGCATCGCGAACACGAGCACGAGCTCGGAGAGGGCGAGCGTCGTGAAGGCCATCGTCTGCGCGACGTCGCCGTCGATGCCGCGGCCGACGAGGAACGAGGCGAGCGTCGCGCCCCCGACGAGGAGCCCGATGAGCGCGAGCGCGAGCCAGCGCGCGCCGCTCAGCAGCACGTCTTCGCGGCGCGGCGGCGTCGTCATCGTCGTGGGCGACGCCGGGTCGCGCGCGAGCGCGACCGCGGGGAGCCCGTCGGTGACGAGGTTCACGAGCAGCACCTGGACGACGGCGAGCGGCGCCCCGAGGCCCGCCGCGACGGCGGCGGCGAAGACGGCGACCTCGCCGAGGTTCGCCGAGAGGAGGAAGCCGACGAACGTCGCGATGTTGTCGCGGATGCGTCGTCCCTCCGCGATCGCCGCGACGATGGTCGCGACGTCGTCGTCGGTCAGGACGATCGCGGCCGCCTCGCGCGCCGCCTCGGTGCCGTTCCGCCCCATCGCGACGCCGACGTCTGCACGCCGCAGGGCGGGCGCGTCGTTGACGCCGTCTCCCGTCATCGCGACGACCTCGCCGTCGGCCTGGAGCGACTCGACGAGCCCCAGCTTGTCGCCGGGCGCCACGCGCGCGAGCACGTCCTCGGCGCCGAGGCCGAGGGCCCGGCCGACGGTGCGGGCCGTGGCCGGATGGTCGCCGGTCACCATCATCACGCGGATGCCGGCGGCGCGGGCGGCCGCGACCGAGTCGGCTGCCGTCTCCCGCAGCGGGTCGCTGAAGGCGATGAGGCCGAGCGGCGCCGGCCGGTCGCCGGGCGTGCCGCGCGCGACGCCGACGACGCGGAAGCCCGCCGTCGCCCACTCCTCCGCCGCCTCCGCGAGGTCCGGCGCGAGCGCCGAGACGAAGAGCTCGGCGGCGCCCTTCGAGTACTCGACGCTCCCTTCGGGGTGGTCGTAGACGCGTGCCATCCGCCGGGCCGCGGCGTCGAACGGGGTCTCGTCCACGAGGACGTGCGCCTCGACGGCGCCGGCCACGATCCCGCGCTCCAGCGCCGCCGTGTGGATCGCGGCCTCGAGCGGGTCGCCGCGCGGCACGCCGCGGGTGTCGATCGACGACGCGAGCAGCGCTGCCGCGAGCAGCTCCCGCTCGCCGACGCCGGCGGCGGGCCGCAGTCCCGCGACGACGATCCGGTTCTCGGTCAGCGTCCCCGTCTTGTCCGTGCACACGATCGTCGTCTCGCCGAGCGTCTCGATCGCGTCGAGCCGGCGGACGATCGCGCCGCGCCGCGCCATCGCGCGCGCGCCGAGGGCGAAGGCGACCGTGACGGTGGCGACGAGCCCCTCGGGGACGGCGGCGACCGCGACCGCGACGCCGACGAGGAACGACTCGTGCCAGGTCGCGCCCTGGAGGGCCATGGCAGCCGCGAGCACGACCGTCAGGCCGACGCCGACGACGGCGAGCTCGCGCGCGAGTCGGGAGAGCCGTCGCTGGAGCGGCGTCTGGGGCGGCCGCGCGGCGGCGGCGAGGCGCTGGATCGCGCCGATCTCCGTGGCGGTGCCCGTCGCCTGGACGACCGCGGCGCCGTGCCCGCGCGTCACGCCCGTCGCGGCGAACAGCATCGGCTCACGGTCGGCCAGCGGCGTCCCCTCGACGAACGCGCCGGGGCGCTTCGCGACCGGCAGCGACTCGCCCGTGAGCGCCGACTCGTCGACCTCGAGCGCCGTCGCCTCGACGAGACGCGCGTCGGCCGCGATCCGGTCGCCCTCGGACACGAGGAGGAGGTCGCCCGGGACGACGAGCGACGCGTCGACCTCGACGGGAACGCCGTCGCGGACGACGCGGGCCGTCTGCGAGAAGCCTTGCGAGAGCGCCTGCATCGCACGCTCGGCCGCGGCGGCCTGGCCGAGGCCGAGCGCCGCGTTCAGCACGATGACCGCGGCGATCGCGGCCGCCTCGATGCCGGCGCCGGTCAGCCACGAGATGAGGGCGGCGGCCAGCAGCAGGAGCACGAGCGGATCGGCGAGCTGCCCGAGCGCGAGGCGCGCGAGCGAGGGGCGCTTCGGCGGGGCGGGCACGTTCGGCCCGTGGAGGAGCAGCCCTTGCGCCGCCTCCCCGGAGGTGAGGCCCGCAGCGCCCGCGCGCTCGCCTCCGGCGGCGGCGCCGTCGACGGCCGCTCGCGCATGGAGGTCCGCGGCCACGGGCGTCCTCAGCGGCGCGCCTGCGTGCCGGGCTCGCCCGCCGCGCGGTGTCGGGTGCGGCCGCGAGGCCCCGACTGCAGGGCCCCCGCCATCGCTACTCGTACCGGAGCGCCTCGGCCGGGCTCGTCCGGGCCGCGCGCATCGCCGGCGCGAACGTCGCCGCGAGCGCGACGCCGAAGACGACGGAGAAGATCAGCAGGAGGCTCCCCCACGGGACGACCAGGTCGAGGTCGGCCCAGCTCGGCTGCTGGCGCTGGTCGTCGACGATGTTGAAGGCGAGGAGGAGGCCGAGCGCCGTCCCCACGAGGATCGCGGTGAGCGCGACGAACGCCGACTCGAGCAGGAACGCGGCCTGCACCATCCCTCGGCGGAAGCCGATCGCGCGCATGACGCCGATCTGCTGACGCCGCTCGACGACGGCTCGCGCGCTGATCACGCCGAGCGCGGCGACGCCGACGACGAGCCCGAGCGCCATGAACCCCTGGATCAGCCGGTTGAAGGTCCGCGACGCACCGGTCATCCGGTCGACGATCGTCTGCATCGAGTCCGCCTCGAGGCCGGCCGGGAGGAACGCGGCCTCGAGTCGCTGCGCGGCCGCGTCGGGGTCGACGCCCGGAGCGACCGTGAGGTAGTGGATGGTCGGCCGCGCGCGGCCGGGGAAGCTGCGCATGAGCGTCGTCTGCGACGTCGAGATCCCGACCATCTCGTACGGCACGGCGTCGCCGAGGACGCCGATCACCGTCAGGCGCTGCCGCACGCCCGTCTGCTCGTCCCGCACCTCGACGTCGAACGGCGCGAAGTGCCCGTCGTCGACGTAGAAGCCGGTCACGCGGAAGTCCGGCGGGGCAGCCTCGAAGCCGAAGTTGTCGCGCCGCGGGACGACCGTGCTGTCGACCACGGCGAGCCCGGGCGTCGTCCGCAGCGCGTGCCACACCTCGCGCGCCGACCCGTAGCCGTTCGCGAGCGCGCCGAACCCGTAGGTCGTGTGCGCGAGGAAGCCGTCGTCGAGCCCGCGGGCGACGTACGCCTCCTCGGGACGGTCGGTGCCGAGCTGCCGCGCCTGCACCTGGAGCATCGACTGGCTGCCGACGCTCGTGTAGTCGGCCGCCCGCAGGCCCGGAGTCCTCCGGATCGCGCCGGCGAG
>JBLNEO010000100.1:0-6818 GCA_050262775.1 Pseudomonadota bacterium
TTTCCCGGCCGGGTACCCAACCGGTCAAGGCACCGACGGAGAAGGAGGAGCCATGCGCACGACGGTTGACATGTGGACCTATCGCGAGGGCGTCCTGGCGCCCGACGTCTCTCCGCGCCACGTCGTCGGGTACGGCGTCGAGGCCACCGACGGCTCGATCGGCAAGCTCGACGACGCGACGTACGACGTCGGGTCGTCCTACCTCGTCGTCGACACGGGGCCGTGGATCTTCGGCAAGAAGGTCATGCTGCCCGCCGGCGTGATCGACCGCGTTGAGCCGGCGGACGAGAAGGTGTTCGTCAACCGGACGAAGGACGAGATCAAGAACGCGCCCGAGTTCGACGAGAAGCGGTATCGCGACGACGCGTACCGCGAGGACCTGAGCTCGTACTACGGGCCGGGCGGCACCGCGTACCGCGACCGCAGCATCCGGTAGCGACGCGTCGGGAGCGAGGAGCCGGCCCCGCGGGGCCGGCTCCGCTCGCTCCCCCGTCTACGCCGTGACCGACGCGACGAGCTCCGAGAGGTGCCCGTGCGCCATGCAGACGACGGTGTCGGCGGCGCCGTAGTAGACCGTCAGCCGGTCGGCCGGCTCGTCCACGAGCGCCGCGCACGGGAACACGACGTTGGGGACGTCGCCGACCTGCTCGTACGGCGCCTGCGGCGCGAGGAGGGAGTCGCGGCCGCGCGCGCGCACGCGCCACGGCTCCTCGAGGTCGAGGAGCGCGGCGCCCATCGAGTAGACGAAGCCGTTGCACGACGTGAGCACGCCGTGGAAGAGCAGGAGCCACCCCTCGTCGGTCTCGATCGGCGTCGGCCCGGCACCGACCTTCGTCGACGCCCACGTCCACGGCTCGGGCGCCAGCACGAGGCGATGCCGTCCCCAGTGGACGAGGTCGGGGCTCTCCGAGAGGAAGATCGAGCCGAACGGGGTGTGGCCGTCGTCGCTCGGGCGGCTCAGCAGCAGGTAGCGGCCGTCGACCCGGCGCGGGAAGAGGACGCCGTTGCGGTTGAACGGGAGGAATGCGTTGTCGAGGCGGACGAACGTCTGGAAGTCCTCCGTCCACGCGATGCCGATCGTCGGTCCGTGGTACCCGGTGCACCAC
Organism: Pseudomonadota bacterium; assembly: GCA_050262775.1. Lineage (GTDB taxonomy): Bacteria > Actinomycetota > Thermoleophilia > Gaiellales > Gaiellaceae > DATHTC01. Next base: position 1,107 of record JBLNEO010000100.1, read on the forward strand.
GTGACGTAGAAGCGGTCCTCCAGCCAGGTCACGCGCGGGTCGTAGGCGTGGACGAACGGGCGCTCGATCTCGTCGACGCGTGCGTCGGCGGCGCGGAAGACGATCGGCTCGGGGTCGAGCTCCCACTGGATCCCGTCGGCGCTCCGGCCCGCGTGCAGGTTCATCGTCCGCGTCCGGTCGTCGACGCGGAAGACGCCGCGGAACCCGTCGTCGACCGCGACGACGGCCGAGTTGAAGATGCTGTTCGAGCGCGGCAGCGCGTCGCGCGCGACGATCGGGTTCCGGCGCGAGCGCCAGAGGAGGTCGCGGGACGCCGCGGGCCGATCCTCCCACGGGATCGCCGTCGCCGTCCGCGACGCAGCCGTCACCGCAGCACGCCCGTGCGCGCGACGGCGGCGAGGAACCGCCCGCTGTCGCGGACGCGTCGCTCCAGGGTCCCGAAGTCGACGTGGACGATCCCGAAGCGCTGCGCGTAGCCCTCGGCCCACTCGAAGTTGTCGAGCAGCGACCACGCGAAGTACCCGCGCAGCGGCACGCCGCGCTCGATCGCCGCGAGCGCCGCCTCGAGGTGGCGGCGGAGGAACCGCACCCGCAGCGGGTCGTGCGTCGGGTCGTCCGGGTCGAGCGGGTAGGCGGCGCCGTTCTCGGTCACGTAGAGGGGAAGGTCGCCGGTCCGCGAGGCGACGAGCTCGAGTACCTGCGTGAGCCCCTCGGGGTAGACGTCCCAGCCCATGCCGGTCCGTTCGGCGGTGCCGGGGCGCCCGACGAGCGGCGGCAGGAGCTCGGAGCGGACGACGTCGCGCGTGTAGTAGTTGACGCCGAGGAAGTCGAGCGGCGTCGCGATCAGCGCCGGGTCGCCGTCGCGCACCTCGCCCGCGTCCCAGCGCCACGCCCGCGCCGCCTCCTCGGGGTAGCCGAGCCCGGCGATCGGGTCGAGGTACCAGCGGTTGTACTGCGCGTGGCGGATCGCCGCGGCCTCGAGGTCGAGCAGGTGCGGCGTCGCCGGCTGCTTCGCCTCGAAGTTGAGCACGATCCCGACGTCGGCCGCGGGCGCCGCCGCGCGGATCGCCTGGACGCCGAGCCCGTGGGCGACGAGCAGGTGGTGGCCGGCGGCGAGCGCCGCCGCGGGCTCCGTCCGGCCGGGCGCGTGGATCCCCAGCCGGTACCCGAGCTCGGAGGAGCACCACGGCTCGTTCAGCGTCGCGAGCCGCACGCGGTCGCCGAGCCGCGTGGCGACGACGCCGGCGTACTCGGCGAACGCCTCGGCCGTCGCGCGGACGGGCCAGCCGCCGCGGTCCTCGAGCGCCTGCGGCAGATCCCAGTGGTAGAGCGTGGCGTACGGCGCGATCCCGTGCTCGAGGAGCTCGTCGACGAGGCGGTCGTAGAAGTCGAGGCCGGCCGCGTTGACCGCGCCCGTCCCCTGCGGGAGCACGCGCGGCCACGAGATCGAGAAGCGGTAGGCGTCGAGGCCCAGCGAGGCGACGAGCGCCACGTCCTCGCGGAAGCGGTGGTAGTGGTCGCAGGCGACGTCGCCCGTGTCGCCGCCTCGCACGCGGCCGGGCGTCCGGCAGAAGCGGTCCCAGATGCTCTCGCCGCGGCCGTCGGCACGCGCCGCTCCCTCGATCTGGTACGCGGAGGTCGCGGCGCCCCAGGCGAAGTCGGACGGGAAGCCGCGAGCCGTCGCGGGCGCGACGAGGAGATCCTCGGTCGGTGCCGACACGTCGCGGCGAACCTAGTCGAGTCCGGGCCCGGCGGCGTACGTGTTAGGCCGCACGTCGGATCCGAAGAGCCTGCCCTTTGCCGCTCGCGCGAACGCCGATAGATCGGAGGTGCCGCGTCCGAACGGAAGGACGGGCGAAGTCCACGTGCACCCGTCGGGGGACGGGGCCGCACGAGGAGAGGAGGCATCAGGTCATGTCGATTCGTGCTAGGCGCGGAATCGTGGTTTCCGCGGCCCTCGCCGTCGCCGTCGCCGCCCTCGTGGCGGTCACGACCGCCGGCGGGGCGGGCGCCAGCCCGCAACAGGCCGGGGCCCTCCCGCGCGCGCAGACGCTCTACACGACGGGGACCATGTGGGGCCCGTACAGCGACCTGAACCCGTTCAAGAACTGGGACTACGTCACCGGCACCGTCGGTCTCGTCTACGAGACGCCGTTCCGGTACGACCCGCTCAAGGACGTGTTCAAGCCCTGGCTCGCGCAGAAGGGTCAGTGGCGCTCGCCCAGCGTCTACGTGATGACGGTCCGGCCGCGGGTGACGTGGAGTGACGGCAAGCCGCTGACGGCCGCCGACTTCAAGTTCACCTACGACAAGCTGAAGATCCCGACGCATCCGCAGAACACGCTGTGGAAGACCGGGCTGAAGAGCGTCACCACGAGCGGGAACACCGTCGTGTTCACGTTCGGGGCGAAGCCGAACTACCAGGAGTGGGACAACTACCTGTTCAACGTCCCGATCGTCCCGCAGCACATCTGGAAGGCGTACAGCAACCAGGACATCGTCAGCGGGAACATGGCCGACGTGAAGAAGCTCGTCGGGACGGGGCCGTACGTCTACGAGAGCGGCCTCAACTCGAACGAGAAGTTCACGTGGCAGCGGCGGAGCGGCTGGTGGGCGACGAAGGCTCTCGGCATGACGGTGAAGCCGAGGTACATCGTCGACATCTACAACGGCAGCAACTCCGCCTCGCTCGCGAACCTGCTCGCGGGGAACATCGACCTCAGCAACAACTTCGTGCCGGGGATCAACAAGCAGGTCGGCGGGAAGATCGGCACGTACTACCGCAGCAAGCCGTACATGCTGCCGGGTAACACCGCGTGGCTCTTCCCGAACACGACGCACAAGCCGCTGAACGACAAGGTGTTCCGCAAGGCGCTGGCGTCGTCGATCAACGTCAACCGGATCGTCACCGCCGACTACGGGAACATCGTCACGAAGGCGAGCCCCACGGGGCTGCTGCCGAACTGGCGGAAGTACGTCGACGACAGCGTCGTCGAGAAGTACGGCTTCTCGTACAACCCGGCGAAGGCGAAGGCGCTGCTGAACGGTGCCGGCTACAAGGACGTCAACAACGACGGGTACGTCGAGAACAAGGACGGCTCGAAGATCAGCCTCAGCATCATCGTGCCGAACGGCTGGTCCGACTGGATGACCGCGATCCAGATGGTCTCCGACAGCGCGAAGGGCGCAGGGATCCGGATCACGCCGTCCTACCCCGACTACAACACGCTCGTCGACGACCGCGGCCACGGCCGCTACGACCTCGTGATCGGCAACGACCGGCAGATCACGAACACGCCGTGGACGTACTACGACTACCTGTTCCGGCTCCCGATCCTCGAGAACCAGACCACGGTCAACTACGAGCGCTACACGAACAAGACCGCGTGGGCGCTCACGCAGAAGCTGAACCGGACGCCGACGGCGCAGGTCGCCTCCATGAAGGCGACGATGTCGAAGCTGCAGAAGATCCAGCTGCAGGATCTGCCGGCGATTCCGCTCTGGTACAACGGCATGTGGGCCCAGTGGAACACCTCCCACTGGACGAACTTCCCCAAGGCCGGGCAGAACCAGGTGCTTCCGGTCATGTGGCGGAACTACCTGCAGATGACGGGCATCGAGATGCTCACCCGCATCAAGCCCGTCGGGTCGTAAGACCGTGACGCGCCGCCGTCGCTCGGGCTGCACCTCGCCGGAGCGGCGGCGGCCTCACGCCGCGCGTCGGGGGGGCCGGCCGTGAGCCGCTACTTCGCGCGGAAGCTCTTCATCTACCTGCTGACGTTCGTCGCCGCGGTGTCGATCGACTGGGCGATCCCGCGCTTCATGCCGGGCGACCCCGTCCAGGGCCTGATCGCGCGCATGCAGGCGCAGCCGGGCGCGGCGGAGGCGCTGACCGGCTACTACACCGAGGCGTTCGGCCTGGACGTCCCGCTCTGGCAGCAGTACCTCAACTTCTGGGCCGCCCTGTTCCACGGCGACCTCGGCGCGAGCATCTGGCAGTTCCCGCGGCCGGTGGCGAGCCTCATCCTCAACGCCGTGCCGTACACGCTGGCGCTCCTCGTGCCGGCGATCCTGCTCAGCTTCCTCGTCGGCAACAAGCTCGGCGCGCTCGCCGCACGGCGCAAGGTGCTCGACAACACGGTGCTGCCCGCGTCGTACGTGCTGACGGCGACGCCCTACATGTGGCTCGCGATCGTCCTCGCGTACGTCTTCGCGTCCGTCCTCGGCATCTTCCCGATCTCGGGCGCGTACGACTACTCGCTGCAGCCGGGGTGGACGGTCGAGTTCGTGCGCAGCTTCCTCTACCACTGGATTCTGCCGTTCCTGTCGCTGTTCCTCGTCGGCCTCGGCGGCTGGGCGATCGGGATGCGGAACATGATCATCTACGAGCTCGAGTCGGACTACGCCCACTACCTCGAGTCCCTCGGCGCGCCGCCGCGGCTCGTGCGGCGCTACGCCTACCGGAACGCGCTGCTCCCGCAGGTCACGGGCCTCGCGCTCGCGCTCGGCGCGGTCGTCGCCGGGGCCCTCGTCACCGAGGTCGTGTTCACGTACCCGGGCCTCGGGACGATGACCCTGAGCGCGATCCAGAACCGCGACTACTTCCTGCTCCAGGGGATCTTCCTCTTCATCATCGTCGGCGTCCTCGTCGCCAACTTCATCGTCGACATCGTCTACGTCCTGATCGACCCGCGGACGCGGATCGGGATGCAGGGGCAGTCGTGAGCGCCGGCCAGCCGACGAGCCTCGTCGAGCCGGCGTCGGCCGCGCCGCGCCCCGAGGAGCCCGAGGCGCCCGTCGCCCGCGCGCGCCGGCACAGGCACGAGCGGCTCTACTTCGCCCTCCGGAACACGAAGCTCGTGATCGGCCTGGGCGTGGTCGTCGTCTTCCTCCTGATCGCGCTCGTCGGTCCTCTCCTCGCGAAGTACCCGCCGCTCGCGTTCGGCGGCGAGCCCAGCTCGCCGCCGTCCTCCGAACACTGGCTCGGGACGACCTTCTCGGGGCAGGACGTCTACTCGCAGTTCGTGTACGGCCTGCGCGCGAGCTTCGTCGTCGGCGTCCTCGGCGGCGGGATCGCGACGCTGATCGGGATGGTCGTCGGGTTCACGGCCGGCTACAAGTCGGGGCTCGTCGACGACGTCCTCAACCTGATCACGAACGTCGTGCTCGTGATCCCGACGCTCGCGGTGCTGATCATCGTCGCCGCCTACGTGAACATCCAGGGCTACGTCGCCGAGGCGATCTTCATCGGCATCACCTCCTGGCCGTGGGCGGCGCGGGCGGTGCGCGCGCAGACGTTCTCGCTCGTCTCGCGCGAGTTCGTCGACATCGCGCGCCTCAGCGGGCGGGGGAGCCGGCAGATCATCTTCAAGGAGATCGCGCCGAACATGAGCTCCTACCTGCTGATGATGTTCATCCTCCTGTTCGGGGGCGCGATCCTCATCGGCGCGACGCTCGACTTCATCGGTCTCGGCCCGGCGAACGCGATGTCGCTCGGCCTGATGATGAACAACGCGGTGCTCTGGAGCGCGCTGCTGCTCGGCACGTGGTGGTGGTTCATCCCCCCGGGCATCGGGATCATGGCGGTCGTCGGCGGGCTCTACGTGATGAACGTCGGCCTCGACGAGATCTTCAACCCGCGGCTGCGGGAGCTCTGACGCGATGAGCCTGCGCACCGAGGACCTCGTCGTCCACTACCGGAGCCTGAGCGGC
>JBLNEO010000101.1:0-8994 GCA_050262775.1 Pseudomonadota bacterium
CGCCGTCGGCGGGGCGGCCAAGCGCCTGCGCGCACCCGTCCTGTACAAGAACGTCAAGTTCCTCGACCTCGTGGAGCGCGCCCGCCTCGTCGACGAGCTCTCGAGCTGCGCCGCGCCGCAAGTGCTCCTGTGCGACGGCGATCCGCTCGTGAACACGGCCGCGTGGGCGACGGCGCGCTTCGCACGAGACCGCCTGGCCGGGGACGACGATGCGCTCGACGAGGGGCTCGCGCTCCTGACGCGGGAGCAGACGATCCCGCTCCGGGCGCTCGGGAGCGAGCTCCGGCGCTCGTGGCAGCTCGCGCTGCTCAACCGGCTGCGGCTCGGCCGGTTCGCGTACCCGGACCTCGTGGTGCTGCTCCGGATCCGGCCCGCGCTCGCCCTGCGCCGGATCCGCGCGCGCGGCGCGCCGCTCCAGGCCCACGAGACGGAGGCGTTCCTCGCCGAGCTCGCCGGCGCCTACGAGCGTGTCTGCGCGCTGCTCGAGCGGCGCCGCGGCGTGCGCGTGCTGCGGCTGCAGGTCGACGAACGCTCGCCCGCGGAGACGGTCGCGCTCGTCGTCGAGGAGACGCGCGCGGAGCTCGCACGCGTCGAGGCCGGCGCCGCGGGCGAGGGCGTCGGTGGCATCGACGTGGTCGCGACGACGATCTCCGGCTCGATCGAGGACCAGCTGAAGGTCGGCCGCCTTGGCCCGGCGTTCCGCGCCCGGTCGGCGCTGCCGGTCCGCGTGCACGTCGCCGGCACCCACGCGGAGGCGCAGGCGCTCGCTCGGGCGGCCGTGCGGCGGGGTGGGCGGATGCTGGTGGCGGCCGGGGGCGCCGGGACGCTGAACGCCGTCCTCGAAGGCGCCCACGTCGACGGCGCCGTCCCCGACGGGCTGCGGCTGGCCGTGCTGCGCAAGGGCTCCGCCGACCTCGTCGGGAAGGTGCTCGGCATCCCCGACACCCTCCCGGAGGCCGTGGAGGCGATCGTCGGCGGGATCGCGAGCGACGACATCGTCCCCGCCGACGTCCTCACGGTGACGACGCGCGGGCGGGCCGGCGAGCGCCTCGAGCGGCGCCTCCTCGGCTTCGGCGGCTTCGGCGTCTTCGGCGAGATCCCGCGCTTCACCGAGTCACGGTTCGTGAAGGCGTACAAGGGCGTCCTCGGCCAGCTGTTCGGCGACCTCGGGCCGTTCATGACCGGATTCGCGCTGTCGACGGTCCACTGGAATCTCCAGCGGGCACGCGGGCGCCGGCCCCGGCTGTCGCTCGTGCTGGACGGCGAGGAGCTCGCGCCGGCGGTCTGGGTCTCCGTGATCGTGCTGAACGGCGACCTCGGGGCGGACTTCAGGCTCGGTCGCGGCCTCGAGCTCGCGAGCGGGACGTTCCGCGTGATCGCGCTCCGGTACCTGGGGCCGCAGGAGACGGTGCGGCAGGCGGCCGCGTGCCGGTCCGGGGCCGTGCTCGACGATCCCGCCCGGTACGGGGCCGTCGTCCGCACCGTCCGCAGCCTGACGGTGCGACCCGAGCGCCTCGACCACGAGCAGCTCGTCAACGTCGACGGTCTGAAGCTGCAGGCCCACGGACCGGTGACGGTCTCCGTCGGCGGTCGCATCGCGCTCGTGCCCGGGCGGGCCGGGGCGTCGTAGCGCGGAGCGTCTCGGCACCGGATGGACACCCTCGTCGACCTCGTCGAAGGAGCCGCAGCCGCGTACGGCGACCGGCCGGCGCTGACGATCCGCCGGGGGCTGCGCCAGGACACGTGGAGCTACCGGCGCCTCGCAGCGGCCTCGGCGGCCGTCGCCGCCCACCTCGCCGACGACCGCGGGCTCGACGCGGGCGCGCGCGTGCTCGTCTGGGGCCCGAACTCGCCGCAGCTCGTGGCCGCGTGCTCCGGCGTGCTGCGGGCGCGGCTCGTGCTCGTCCCGGTCGACCCGTACGCGACGCCGGCGGCCCTCGCACGGATCGCCGACCACACCTCGGCGGCGCTCCTGATCAGCGGGCAGGGCACGCCGTGCGAGATCGAGACGGTCGAGCTGGGCGCGCTCCCGCTCGACGGTCGGGGCTACGCAGGGCCACGGCCGCATGCGGAGGAGACTGCCGAGCTCGTGTACACGTCGGGCGCCACCGGCCGGCCGAAGGGCGTCCTGCTCACGCACGCCAACGTCGTCGCCAACGTCCGCTCGGCCGACGCGGCGCTCCGGCCGACGCGGGACTTCCGCCTCCTGTCGGTGCTCCCGCTCTCGCACATGTTCGAGCAGACCGCAGGCCTCTTCCTGCCGCTGCACGCGGGCGCGAGCGTCCACTACCCCGCGAGCCGCCAGCCGCCGGTGCTCCTCGCGACCATGCGTCGCCACCGCGTGACGGCGATGGTCGTCGTGCCGCAGGTGCTCGAGCTCCTGCTCGACGCGGTCGAACGCGAGGTCCGCCGACGCGGCTCCCTCGGCCCCTGGGAGACCGCCCATCGCCTCGCACCGCATCTGCCGCAGGCGGCTCGACGCATCCTGTTCCGTCGCGTCCACGACGAGCTGGGTGGAAGCCTGGAGCTGTTCGTCTGCGGCGGCGCCGCGCTGGCGCCGGAGATCGCGGCCGCCTGGGAGCGCCTGGGCGTGACGGTGCTCGAGGGCTACGGCGCCACCGAGTGCGCCCCGAGCATCGCCTCGAACACGCGCGCGGCCCGGCGCTCCGGCACCGTGGGGCGCCCGATCCCGGGCGTCGACGTCCGTCTCGGAGGCGAGGGCGAGATTCTCGTGCGTGGCGACAACGTCACGCACGGCTACTGGGGCGACGTGGAGGCGACCCGCGCGGCGTTCACCGAGGACGGCTGGTACCGGACAGGGGACCTCGGGGAGCTCGACGCCGACGGCTACCTCCGCCTGCGCGGCCGCCTCACCGAGGTGATCGTGCTGCCCAGCGGTCTCAACGTGCATCCCGAGGACGTCGAGGAGGAGCTCCTGCGGGAGGAGGCGGTCGCCGATTGCGCGGTCGTGGCGCGCCCCGGCGCCGCGGGCCGAGCGTCCGTGCACGCCGTCGTCGTTCCGTCGTCCACCGGCACGGGCGCCGACGATCGCGTCGCCGACGCGGTTCGGGCGGCGAACCGTCGCCTCGCGCCGCACCAGCGCGTCGCAGGCTTCACCGTCTGGAGCGACCGCGAGCTGCCGCGCACGACCCTCCGGAAGGTGCAGCGGCACGAGGTGGCCGCAGCGCTCGCGGGAGGGCCGGCGGCCGGGCCGGCACCGGGACCGCGCGAAGGTGCCGCCGACCGCCGGAGTCGCGCGCTCCGCCTGCTCGCCGAGCTCGCACCCACCGGGTCGAGCATCGATGCGGCGAGCGACCTCACGCTCGACCTCGGCCTCGACTCGCTCGGCCTCGTCGAGCTGGCGGTGCGGCTCGAGCGCGAGCTCGGGCTCTCGGTGGAGGACGGAGATCTCGCCACCGCGACGACGGTCGGCGAGCTCGTCGCGCTCGCGGAGGCCGGAGAGGCCGTCTCGCCGCCGGTCGCGTTCCCGTGGTGGGCGCTCCGGCGCCCGGCCCGGGTGCTGCGCGCGGGTCTGCAGGCCGCCCTGCTCTTCCCCGCTCACGCGGTCGTGTGCAAGCCGTTCCGCGTCGAGGGTCGCGCCGAGCTCGCGGCCGTCGAGCCGCCCGTGCTGCTCGTCGCCAACCACGCGAGCCACCTGGACACGCCCTCGATCCTGCGGGCGCTCCCGCGCCGGCTGCGGGCTCGCGTCGCCGTCGCCGCCGCCGCCGACTACTTCTTCCGGGCGCGCGTGCTGCGCGTGCTGACGCCGCTCCTGCTGAACGGCTTTCCGTTCTCGCGCGAGGGCGCCGTCCGTTCGAGCCTCGACCACTGCGGCGACCTCGCCGATCGCGGCTGGTCGATCCTCGTCTACCCGGAGGGGACGCGCTCGCCCGCGGGCCGCCTCCAGCCGTTCCGCAGCGGCAGCGGGCTCCTGGCGGTCGAGCTCGGGATGCCGGTCGTCCCGGTCGCAGTCGCAGGGACGCACGCCCTCTGGCCGAAGGGTCGACGGCTCCCGCGACGCGGCCCCGTCGTCGTCCGCTTCGGACAGCCCGTGCGGGTCGGGTCGTCCGACGCCCACGCCGACGTCGCCGCGCAGCTTGCGCGTGCGGTGGCGACGCTCCTGGCGCCCTGACACGATGGGGCGATGCTCGCGGTCCTCGCCGCGGCGGCCGTGGCCGCCGCGCCCGTCGCCCCGCCGGCCTCCGTGCAGCTTGCCGAGGCGACGACGGCGCTCGAGGCCGCGGTGGACGACTGGCGGGCCTCCGGCACACCACGCCAGCCCTCGGCGCTGCTCCGCGTCGCCGTCCGGCAGCAGCGCCTGTACCTCGCGCTGGGACTCGCCCCGCGCGCCGAGGGCGACGCGGTCGTCCGCGCGCTCCCGACGCGCCTCCGCGCGAACGCGCGCGACGTCCTGCTCGCCCGCCGGGCGCTCGTCCGGCTGACGCCGCCCACGACCCGTCCGCCGTCGTCCTTCCGCGTGGGCCGTGCGGAGCCGGCCGACCGTCTGCTCGCCCACTACCGCGAGGCGGAGCGGCGGTTCGGCGTCCCGTGGCACGTGCTCGCCGCCGTCAACTTCGTCGAGACGGCGTTCGGGAAGGTGCGGTCGCCGAGCACGGCGGGCGCGCAGGGGCCGATGCAGTTCCTGCCAGCCACCTGGCGCGCCTACGGCCTCGGCGGCGAGGTCCACGATCCGCGCGACGCGATCCTCGGCGCCGCCAACTTCCTCCGTGCGTCGGGTGCGCGGCGCGATCTGCGCCGGGCGCTGCTCGCGTACAACCACTCGACGCTGTACGTCGACGCGGTGCTCGCGTATGCACGCGCGATGCGGCGCGACATCGGCGCCTTCTACGGCTTCCACGCGTGGCAGGTGTTCGTCCGGACGGCGTCCGGCTACCGCCTCGTGCCCGCGAGGGCCTGAACGGCGTCAGGGAGTCCGCGGATGGCCCGTCGGCCGATCGCCGCGAGGATCGCGGCGGGCACTCGCCCGTCGCGAACGACCGAGAGGAGTGAGTCCGGCATGCGTCCCACGGAACCGATCCGCGCCGAGCACATGGAGCTGCTCGGACACATCGAGCACCTCGGGCAAGCCGCCCGCGAGGTGCCGCAGCTGTCGCCGGAGGAGCGGGAGACGCTCGTCGCCCGCATCCTCGACTTCCTGCGCGGCACGCTCGTCCCGCACGCGCGCGCCGAGGAGGAGGTCCTGTACCCGGAGTGGGCGCGGCTCGTCGGGTTCCCCGACGCGGCGGCCCCGATGGTCCACGACCACGAGGCGATCGTCGCGCGCATCGAGCAGCTCGAGGGGGCCGACGCGAACGACGTCGACACGATCCAGGAGCTCCTCTACGGGCTCTACGCGCTCATCGGCACGCACTTCCGCAAGGAGGAGGACCTCCAGCTGCCCGCATTCGACGCCGCGCCGGAGGCCGCGGAGCGCGTCCTCGAGCGCATGGGCGCGGTCGCGGGGCACGCCCACTAGGAGCGGCCCGAGGCGTCAGGGCGCGAGCTCGCGCTCGAGCACGGCGGCGGCGGCGCGGAGCGCCACGCGCGTGTCCTCGAGGGCGGGCTCGCGGGTGGTCACGCGCTGGAGGGCGAGCCCGGGGAGGAGCACGAAGCGGAGCGCGCGCCCGCGCGGCCGGTGCACGAGCTGCCAGAGCTCCATCGACACCGCGAGCGCCGCCAGCGGGACGACGACGGGGGCGACGACGGCCACCGCGGGCGGCCAGATCGCCTCGAAGGCGAAGGTCAGCGGCACCGCGATCGCCGCGAAGTTCGTCCCGCAGCGTGCGGCGAAGCGCGTCGGGTGCGCCGTGCCCTCCCAGGCGGCGACGAGCTGGCCGCGCTCGGCGGCCGCGATCGCCCGGTGCTCGGCGCCGTGGAGGCGGAGCGTGCGGCCGCGGAACAGGAGCGCGAGCATCCCCGCCGTCGCGGTGAGGCCGACGGCGAGGCCGAGCGTTCCAGGCAGCACCGCTGCGAACGCGCCGACTGCGACCGCCAGGAGCAGCAGCCGCCGCTCGCGCCGCTTGGCGATGCCGCGCCGCGAGAGGAGCGGCGTCACCGACGCGACGAGGCGGACGAGCCCGCGCACGAGCGGGAGGCCGCGGACGGCGCGACCCCGCGCGGGCTGCTCGCCGACGCGCAGGCTGCCGTCACGGCCCGCGAACGCCCAGAAGCGCTCGCTCGCGATCACGACGCCGTCGGGACGCGCCATCCCGCCGAGCCGCGGCTTCGACACCGCCGCGTCGGCACGCGCGAGCACCTGCTGGACGTCCGTGTCCGACCCCATGCCTCCAGGGTGCCGGACCATGCAGCCGCCCGGCAAGGGCCGGGCGGCTCATCTTTTCGCGCCGGAGGTCCCGGCGCGGAGGGCTACCAGTACCCGCGCCCGAAGAAGCCCAGGAGGGCGAGGACGAGCACGACGATCAGGATGATCCAGAGAAGGCTCACGTCGTCTCCTTTGTCGGTGTCGACCTGCTACCGAGACAACGTCCGAACGCCCCAGAAGGTTGCGGAGGGCCGGCGCCTCCCGGGACCACCCGCGACGCCGGCCCTTCAGGCTCCATCTCATCCGACCGCGATCTCGCTGGCGTCGGGACCGCACCGCGCCCGGGTGCGGCCGACTACGGACTGGGACAATCGCGCGCGTGGAGCTCCGCGCCGCGCTCGAGCAGCTCGACGCCGCCGCGCCCGGGCCGGAGGAGGCCGCGGCGGTGCTCGGCTTCGCCGCGGCCTCCGAGCTCCCGCTCGACGACACCGCCCTCGCGGGCCCGCTGCGGCGTGCCCTCCTCCTCCTCGCCGCGGGCGGCGACCCGCAGCGCGAGCTCGACCCGGACGGGCGCGCCGTGCGCGCGCTCGCGGACGAGCTCGCGGAGCTCGTGCCGGCGAGCGCCGTCGCGCAGGCGTTCGCTCGGGTGCGGTCCCACGCGCGCGGGCTGGCGCGGCTCGAGCCGCTCGCCGCCGAGCTCGAGGCCGATTCCGCCGCGGCGCGGACGGCGCTCGCACTCGCGCTGCTCGGCTCCGAGCTGACGGACGCAGACGCCTAGCTCGAACGAGGGAACGTGCGGCGGCTCCCCCTTCGGGGGGAGGGCGCGTCACCGAAACGGCAAGAGAGTGGGCGCACATCTTGCGGCACTGCGGCTCCGCGCTCCGGCGCGGAAAAAGGAGAGACATGGCACCGAGTCATGGAGGCACGTCGGGCGGCGATCGCTCGAGCGCCCTCTGGGGAACAGGGAACCGCGGCGGGGAGCACCGCTCGTCCGCGCTGTGGGGCACCGGCGGCGACGGCCGGGCGAGCGCGCTGTGGGGCAAGCGCGGCGACGAGCGGCGCGCGGCGCGCGTGGGCGCTCTCGTGGCCTCCATCGCCGTCGTGCTGCTCGCACTGCCGGCTGCCGCGGTCGCCGACCGCAAGGACTCCTCGGACGCGTACGTGCCGGCCGGGCTGCTCGCCTCCGCGCAGGCCTCGCCGGAGCGGACGTTCACGGTGATCGTCGAGGGTCGGCCCGGCGTGCGGGGCGACGACGTCGCCTCGAGCGTCGCGAGCGCCGAGGGGAAGACCAAGCGCCGGTTCGCGTCCGTCGAGGGCGTGCTCGCGGAGGTCTCCGGCAAGGAGCTGCTCAAGCTCGCGCGGCAGCCGAACGTGCTCGCGATCACGCCCGACTCGACCACGGCCGCGACTGCCTACGAGAACGGCGAGATGTGGCGCGACACGGTCCGCGTGCGCTCGGTGCTCGACAGCTACTCCCTGTCGGACTACCTCACGAGCTCGCGCATGCCCGCGATCGCCGTGGTCGACAGCGGCGTCGACGCGACGAAGCTGTTGGACTTCGGCTCCCGCGTCATGCAGGTGAACCTGTGCAGCCTCTGCTCGTCGCTCGCGACGGGAGACGACTACGGGCACGGCACGATGGTCGCCGGGCTCGCGGCCGGCTCCTACTCGTATCGCCTCGGGGTCGCGCCGAAGGCGAAGATCGTCTCGCTGCGCACGGCCGACTCGGAAGGTCGCTCCCGCGTCAGCGACGTGATCGCGGCAGCGGACTGGATCCTGGCCAATCGGTCGACGTACAACGTGCGGGTCGCGAACTTCTCCCTCGCACGCGCGGACACGACGAGCATCCGCTTCGACCCGCTCGCCCGCGCGGTCGAGCGGCTCTGGTTCGCCGGCGTCGTCGTCGTCGCGGCCGCCGGGAACCACGGGTCCGCGACCGGCCCGGTCACGATCAAGGCACCCGGCAACGACCCCTTCGTGATCACGGTCGGCGCCGTCGACCAGCGGCAGACCACGAGCGTCGTCGACGACGTCGTGCCGTCGTGGTCGGCGTGGGGCACGACGAGCGACGGGTTCGCGAAGCCCGAGCTCGCCGCGCCGGGGCGGTACCTCATCGCGCCCGTCCCGAGCGCCAGCACGCTCCGCTCCCGCTTCCCCGACCGCGTGACGGGCAGCAACACGATGTGGATGTCGGGCACCTCGTTCTCGTCGGCGCTCGTCGCAGGCATGGCGGCCGACCTGCTCGCGGTGCGGCCGTGGTGGACGCCCGACCAGGTGAAGGGCGCGCTGATGCTGCGTGCGCGGCCGCTCGCCGGGCAGGGCACGAAGTCCGGCGTCGGCGAGGTGGACGTCTACGGCTCGGTCTACACCTCGTCGCCCGGAAACCCGAACTCGAACCTGTACCAGTTCGTCACGACCGACTCGTCCGGCCAGCGCCGGTTCGACGGCGACGCCTGGGCTGCGATGGTCGCCGCGAGCAGCGCGTGGTCGACGGCCGCGTGGAGCGAGGCGGCGTGGAGCGAGGCGGCGTGGAGTGAGGCGGCGTGGAGCGAGGCCGCGTGGAGCGAGGCCGCCTGGAGCGAGGCCGCCTGGAGCGAAGCCGCCTGGAGCGAAGCCGCGTGGTCCGAGGCCGCCTGGGCCGAGTAGCTGCTCACCCCCGCGACTGACCCGACCGAGGCCGCCCGCTGCGCCGGCCGCGGGGGGGGGGGGGCGCGGGGGGGGGGGGGGGTGGG
>JBLNEO010000102.1:0-6297 GCA_050262775.1 Pseudomonadota bacterium
CCGGCGGCTCTTCCCGTCGGGGGAGCGCTTCGGTGCCGACCTGGCGCTTCGCATCGGTCTCGTGCACGAGGTCGCGGAGGAGCTCGACGCCGCCGTCGACCGCGTGCTGGCGGAGCTGCGCAGCGCCGGCCCCCGGGCCGCGCGGGCGGCGAAGCGCCTCGTCCTCGACGCGCCGCTCGACGGTGTCGAGACCGCGCGGCGCATTGCGGAGCGACGGACGAGCGAGGAGGGACAGGAGGGCCTCAGGGCGTTCCTCGAGAAGCGTCCCGCGACGCTGCCCGACGGCACGACCTTCGGCGTCCTCCGCGGGGGCGATTAGGCCGACCCGAGCTCGGCGGGGCGTCCTTCCCTCGCGTAGACGCGACCCTGCGGCGACCCGTGGCTTCGATCAGCGGAGCTCCTGACTCAGGCAGCGGTCGGAGGCCCGTCACCGACGAGCACGAGCCTCGTCTGCTCGACGATCCGGCCGGCGGCGCCGACGACGCGGAGCCGGAGCACGTGCGGGCCCGGGGCGTCGCCGACGACGATCCGGTCGAGCGCGTACGGCGGCTCCCGGTCGGCGAGGCGGAGCCGCGCGTCGACCCAGAACTCGACCTGCTCGACCGTTCCGTCCACGAGCGCCTCCCACCCGGTCGACGCGTCGACGCCCTGCCAGTCGGTCACCGACTGCCAGACGATCTGCGGCGCCGCAGCCGGGACGTCCTCCGGGTTCGCGACGACGAACGGGATCGTGCGCGTCGCGCGGCGGCCGTCGCGCGCCTCCGACCACAGCTCCGCGGTGTGGGTGCCGTTCGGCGCCGTCGTCGTGTCCCACCGGAGGCGGAACGGGGCGCGCGTGTCGCGCCCGGCGAAGCGTCCGTCGACGAAGAGGGCGACCCGCTTCGCCGCCACGTTGACGCGCCCGCGCACCCTCAGCGTCCCGGCCACGGCCTGCCCGTGCGTGAGGCCGACCGCGCGGACGGTGAAGAGCCGGTTCTCGACGCGAACGCGCAGCCGGCGCCGGACGCGGTGTCCGCGCCTGCCGTAGGCGCGCAGCGTCAGCGTGTGCCAGCCGTTGGCGACGGACGTCGAGTTCCATCCCCGCCCGCGCGCGAACCGGAACGGCGGCGTCCGGTCGACCCAGCGGAGCCGCCCGTCGACGAGGAAGTCGACGCGGTGGATCCGCCGCCCGCACGCCTTCGCCCGCCACGGGACGAGTCCGGCGACCGACTGCCGGGCGTAGAGCGTCGTCGAGTGGATGCTCGGCCGGAACCCGCAGCGCACGGCGCGCTCGAGCCGGCGCGGCGTCCGCACCCCGGCGCGCGCGAGCGTCCGGCGAGCGAGCAGCGGATGCAGCGGCTTCACGCGGAGGAAGCGCGGGCGACGCGGGTCGCGCGCCTCCCTGCGGACGTAGCGGAGGTACCGCTTCCAGTCCCAGAAGCGGCCGGGATCGGTGTGGTGGTCGAACCCGCCCCACCCGCGGCCGCTCGGAGCGCGCACCTGGGCGTGGCCGATGATGTGCCGCCGGTCGATCGGGATGTGCATCCGCGAGGCGAGGTAGGCGACGAGCTGCGCCGACGCGCGGTACTCGGCGTCGGTGAACGTGCCGGGGCGCCGGGACCAGCCCTCGTGCTCGATCCCGATCGACCGCGCGTTGACACGCCAGTTTCCCGCGTGCCAGGCGATGTCGGACGTCGCGACGAGCTGGACGATCCGTCCCGTCCGCGAGACGACGAAGTGCGAGGAGCCGCGCGACCGCGGGTTGCGCAGCCAGCGGACGGAGCCGCGGAACCGCCCCTCCGTCGAGTGGATCACGATGCGGTCGATCGTCCGGAACGGGCGCGCCGCCGGCGTGCGGTTGCCCGAGGCGAGCACGAGCACCCGCTGCGCCGCCGACGCGACGACCGGCCGCGCCGCCACGCCCAGTGCGCAGAGCACCGCGAGTGCGGCGACCGCCGCCGTGAGCTTCCCAAACGACCCCATGTGCACCCCGACCCGGCCCACGTTGTACCAGGGTTCGGCAGGTTCCGCGAGCAGGTTGGGCGGCTTTCGCTAGCTTCGGCGGATGCGGAAGCTCCTGCTGCTCGTCGGCGCGTTCGTCTTCGTCGACTCGCTCTTCTACGCCGCGCTGACGCCGCTGCTGCCCGCCTACGCGGACGAGCTCGACCTGACGAAGGCCGAGGCCGGCGTCCTCGCGGCGTCGTACGCGACGGGCGCGTTCTTCGGCGCCGTCCCGGGCGGCATCTCGGCCGCACGGCTCGGCGTCCGGCCGACGGTCCTGTTCGGCCTCGGCGGGATGACCGCGACCACGCTCGCGTTCGGCCTGCTCGACCAGTACGAGCTGCTCGTGGCTGCCCGCTTCCTCCAGGGCGTGGCGAGCTCGTTCACGTGGACGGCCGGCCTCGCGTGGCTCGTCGCTGCGGCGCCCGCGTCGAGGCGCGGCGAGCTGATCGGCTCGGCGATGGCGGCCGCGATCGGCGGCGCGCTGTTCGGCCCGGTGCTCGGCGGCATCGCGTCCGTCGTCGGCACCGACTGGGCGTTCGGGAGCGTCGCGGTGCTCGGGGCCGCGCTCGCCGTCTGGACGTGGCTCACACCGGCGATCGCGCCCGCGCCACCGCAGCCGCTGTCGCTGCTCGCGCGCTCGCTCCTCGACCGCGGGATCCTCGGCGCAGGCTGGTTCGTGCTCCTGCCCGCCCTGCTCTTCGGCGTGCTCGGCGTGCTCGGTCCGCTCCGGCTCGACGAGCTCGGCTTCGGCGCGGTCGCGATCGGCGCGACGTGGCTGACAGCGGCGGCCCTCGAGGCGGTCGTCACGCCCATGCTCGGCCGGCTGTCCGACCGCCGCGGACGCCTCCTCCCGCTCCGTGCCGGGCTCCTCGCGTCGGCCGCGATCGCCGCGATGATCCCGTGGCTCGGGAACGCGTGGGTGCTTGCGCTCGCCGTCGTCGTCGCCGCGATGGCGTTCGGGTCGTTCTGGGCACCGGGGATGTCGCTCCTCGCCGACCGCGCGGAGGCGCGCGGGCTCGACTACGCGTTCGCGTTCGCGCTCGTGAGCATGGCGTGGGCGCCGGGCGCGGCGGGCGGCGCGGCGGTGGGCGCGGCCGTGGCGCAGGTGACCGGGGACTGGGTGCCGTACCTCGCGCTCGCGGGCGCGTGCCTCGTCACGTTCGCGACACTGCGCGGCGCTCAGCGACCGACGACGAACTCGCTCGAGCCCTCGAGCTTGCCGTAGCGGTTCGCGGCCCGCTTCCCGAGCCCGGGCCAGACGTACCACCGGTACCTCCCGGCGGTGAGGCGGTCGGTCGTGCCCGCAGCGCTGCGCCAGCGCCGGGCGAGGTGGAAGAACGGACGGCCGGGCCAGCGGGTCAGCACCTTCACCCACCGGCCGCGCACGTACCGGTGGAGCTGGAAGTTGTAGTACGTCGCCTTCGGCACCTTCTCCCACGCGAACGTCACGTCCCCCGCGACGCGCGCACCGCGCTCCGGCTGGTAGAGCGCCGGACGCGGGAGCGCGACCAGCGTCGTGCGGTCGGCGTTGCCCGCGGCGTCCGCGACCGCCACCGTGTAGCGGTACTTGACGCCGTTCTTCACGCTGCGGTCGGTGAAGGTCGTGGCGGCGCCCTGGTAGACGACGGTCGGTTCCGCGGTGCCCTCGCTCCGAGCCACCTGGCTCGACGTCGCACCGCCCGTCGAGGCCCAGCTGAGCGTGACGAACTTGTCGCCCTTCTTGACCTCGGTCTTCGTCAGCTTCGGCGGCGTCGCGTCGTAGCGGAAGGTGAACGGGCGCGCCGCGCTCGTGTTCCCCGCCTTGTCGCGGCAGGTGCCGGCGACGGTTGCGGGATCACCGTCGGGGCCGCCGTACGGCGCGGCGGTGCACCCGGCGAGACCCGACAACCCGTCCGCGCCGGCGAACGTCACCGTGACGGGGTGCGTGTACCAGTCGGCGTTGTCCGGGGCGCGGTCGAGGGCGGCGCCGGTGACGTCGGGAGGCGTCGCGTCGTACTTCACCTGGATCGAGCGGCTGCTCGTGTTCCCGGCGTTGTCGCGGCACGAGGCGGTGAGGGACGTCGAGGAGGTGTCGGGGCCGCCGTAGCTGGCCCCGCTGCACCCGGCGAGGCCGGAGGCGCCGTCGGAGCCCGACGCCGAGAACGACACCGGGCTGCGGTACCACCCGTCCCCGTCGGGCCCGCGCGAGGCCGCGACGTCGATCGACGGGCCCGAGCCGTCGTACCTGAGCCCGAACGAGACGGACCCGCTCGCGTTGCCGGCGTTGTCCGTGCAGCTGCCGCTGACCGACGCGGAGCCGGAGTCGGGGCCGCCGTAGGTCGTCGACGTGCAGCCGGCGATCCCGGAGTCCGAGTCCGAGCCCGAGAACGAGACGCCGACCGGGCTCGTGTACCACCCGTTCGAGTCGGGCCCGCGCGCGGCCGCGGCCGAGACGCCGGAGGGCGGGGTCTTGTCGATCTTCACCGGCTTCGTCGTCACGCTGGACGTCCCGCCCGGGCTCGTCGCAGAGCAGCTCCGCGTGTCGCCGCTCGCGGTCATCGGCGCCGGGCTCAGGCACTCCGACGAGGCCGAGTAGATGCTCTCGGGGTCGCTCACGTACCAGGTGACGGTGACGTCGCTGCGGTACCACTCGTCGTTGCCGGCGGCGCCCGAGAAGCTGTAGGTGATGACGGGCGGCGTGGCGTCCGCCGCCACGGCTCCGCCCGCCGCGCCCGGAACCGCGAGCACGACGGCAGCGAGGAACCACAGCCGTCTCATCCCGACTGGAGCTCCCGTCGGATGCCGAACGCGAGCGTCCCGCTCCCGAACGCCACGGCCGCGAGCGCCGCCGCGGCCAGGAGGAGCAGGCCCGGGTCGCGGCCCGCCGCGACGACCGACACGATCGTCAGCGGCTCCCGGCGCTCACCGAGGACGTGGCGCGCCGGCGCCGCGCGCGGAGGCGTCGCCGCGCGAGGCCGCGCGACCCTCGGCACCGCAGGCTTCCCCTGCGCAGGGCGTGCCCGCCGCGGGGTCGCCACGCTCACGACGACGGGGCGCGTCGCCGTCGCGACCGGGCGCGGCCGGGGGACGGCCGCCGGCGCCACCGTCCGGGACGGCGTCGGCGTGCTCGTCGCCGGGCTCGCTGCGGCCGCAGGCGCCCGCGCGGAGGGATAGGGATCGGGCCGCGGCTGCGACGGCTCCGGAGCTGCTGCCACCTGGGTCGCCTGCCGGGCCGGCGGCGGGCTGGGGTCCGGCTGCGGGCCACCCGCGAGCGCGCTCGGCGCCAGCGCGAGCGCGATGCCGACTGCCGTGCCGAGGTGCACGACCCGACGTCTCCGCTGCCGCAGCGTCGACGGGACCAGTAGCACGTCCCACCCCCTTCTGCGTCCGGTCTCGACGCTACGACGGGTTTGCAGCCGTGTCAACGCAACCTGCCCCAACGGGGAGGGCCCGCCGACCTCCTGCCGGCGGGCCCTCGGGACGGTTCAGTCGTCGAGATGCCGGCCGCCGTACGGACGAGCGGCCCTCCTCGACGTGGGGTCTCCCTGCGTCGAGCGGGCGTCGGAGCCCGCCTTCTGCCTGCTGCCGGACGCCTGTCCGAGCGCCTGCTCGGCCGTGCCGTGGCCGGGCCGGACCTGCGTTCCGTGCTGCCGGGTGGCGTTGCCGTTCGCGGAGCCGCCCGCGACGAGCGACGCGTTCAGCTGCGTCACGTCGCCGTGGCCCCCGCGGCTGTCGATCCGGACCGGGTCCCACACGTTCGAGGCACCGGACTGCCGGGACGACGCGTGTCCGTCCGACCACTGGTCGTTCTTCGCCTCCTGGCCGGCCGCCTGCACGCCGAGACCGTGCGAGCAGCCGCACTTGGAGTCGGACCGCGGGGCGAGCATCGTCGCGCCGCCCTGGGTCTGGTCGACGGACTGGTCGGTCTTGTTGCCGTTGAGCGAGGCCGCAAGCGCAGCCGACAGGTTCGTCTGCGTGACGTCACCGTCGTCGCCCCTGCTGCCGATCCGCACCGGCACGTTCGCGTTCGACGCCCCGTACTGCGCCGAATCCGCGTCCGACCGGGCACCCTGCTCGCTCTTGGCCTCCTGACCGGCCGCCTGCACGCCGATCGCGCCCGACCCGCACCCGCACCTCGGGTCGTCACTCGACCCGCGCTGCGTCTGGTCGACCGACTGATCGGTGTGGTTGCCGTTGGCCGACAGGGCCGCCGCCATGGACGCATTCGTCTGCGTCACGTCGCCGCCGTCGCCCTTGCTGGCGATCCGCACCGGCGCGTTCAGATTCGACGCGTCCTTCTGCGTCGACCGCCCATCCGAATCGGCCCACTGGTCG
>JBLNEO010000103.1:0-3884 GCA_050262775.1 Pseudomonadota bacterium
CGGTCTGCCACGAGCGAGCCCGTCGGTCGCGTCCGCAGGTCGCCGTGCCACGGCTCGTAGCGGTCGAAGACGTGGTGCAGGATCCCGGTCCCGCGCGACTCCGTGAGGAACTCCGTGCGGAAGCCGATGAGCCCGCGCGCCGGGACGAGGTACTCCATCCGCACCCAGCCCGTCCCGTGATTGACCATCTGCTCCATCCGCCCCTTGCGGAGCGCGAGCAGCTGCGTGATCACGCCGACGAACTCCTCGGGCGCGTCGATCGAGAGCCGCTCGACCGGCTCGTGCACCTTCCCGGCGACGATGCGCGTCACGACCTGCGGCTTTCCCACCGTGAGCTCGAAGCCCTCGCGCCGCATCAGCTCGACGAGCACGGCGAGCTGGAGCTCCCCGCGACCCTGCACCTCCCACACGTCGGGCCGCTCGGTCGGCAGGACCCGCAGCGAGACGTTGCCGACGAGCTCCTGGTCGAGCCGCTGCTTCACCATCGACGCGGTGAGCCGCGCGCCGTCCCGGCCCGCGAGCGGCGAGGTGTTGATGCCCACGGTCATCGAGAGGCTCGGCTCGTCGACGCCGATCACCGGCAGCGGCCGAGCGTCGTCGGGATCGGCGAGCGTCTCCCCGATCGTGATCTCCGGGATGCCGGCCACGGCGACGAGCTCGCCCGGCCCGGCCTCGGCGGCCTCGACCCGGTCGAGGGCCTCGGTCACGTACAGCTCGGTCACCCGGGCGCGCACGACGTCGCCCGCGGCGCGGCACCACGCGACCGGCTGCCCCTTCCGGATCGTCCCCTGGTGGATCCGGCAGATCGCGAGGCGGCCCACGTACGGCGAGGCGTCCAGGTTCGTCACGTGCGCCTGGAGCGGATGACCCGCCTCGTACTCCGGCGCCGGGATGAAGTCGAGGAGCACCCGGAAGAGCGGTGCGAGGTCGTCCGCCAGCTCGTCACCGTGGCGCGCGGCGCGGCCCGCCTTCGCGTTGCAGAGCACGATCGGGAACTCGATCTGGCTCTCGTCCGCGTCGAGGTCGAGGAAGAGCTCGTAGACCTCGTTGACGACCTCGTCGACGCGCGCGTCGGCGCGGTCGACCTTGTTGACGACGAGGATCACGGGCAACCGGCTCTCGAGCGCCTTGCGCAGGACGAAGCGCGTCTGCGGCAGCGGTCCCTCCGACGCGTCGACGAGCAGGAGGACGCCGTCGACCATGTGCAGCGCGCGCTCGACCTCGCCGCCGAAGTCGGCGTGCCCCGGCGTGTCGACGATGTTGATCTTCGTCGCGTCGAGGCGGACGGCGGTGTTCTTCGCGAGGATCGTGATCCCCTTCTCGCGCTCGAGGTCCATCGAGTCCATGACCCGCTCTGCGACGTCCTGGTTCGCCCGGAAGGAGCCGGACTGCCAGAGCATGGCGTCGACGAGCGTCGTCTTCCCGTGATCGACGTGGGCGACGATGGCGACGTTGCGGATGTCCTCGCGGCGCGGCACCGGCGGAGGGTAGCGTCGGCCTCGTGGCACGAGCGCGCGCGGAGGGGCAGGGACGGCATGCTCCGCGTGGCAGCACGTCGATCCCGCCGACGAGGGAGGAGCGATACCCGGTCACGTTCCGGACGCTGCGACGCCGCTGATCCGCTGCGGCTGGGTGCCGCTCGCCGACCCGCTGTACGTCGCCTACCACGACGACGAGTGGGGCGTGCCGACGCGCGACGACCGCGCGCTCTTCGAGCTGCTGACGCTCGAGGGCGCGCAGGCGGGACTCTCCTGGTCGACGATCCTGCGGAAGCGCGAGGGGTACCGCCGCGCGTTCGCCGGCTTCGACGTCGAGCGCGTGGCGCGCTTCGGCCGCGGCGACGTCGAGCGGCTGATGACCGACGCGGCGATCGTCCGCAACCGGTTGAAGATCGAGTCGACGGTCGCGAACGCGCAGGCCGTGCTCACGCTCGACGTGCGCCTCTCGGAGCTCCTCTGGGGCTTCGTGGACGGCGAGCAGCGCGTCAATCGGTGGCGCTCGGTCGGCGAGATCCCGGCCGAGACGCCGGAGTCCCGGGCGATGTCGAAGGAGCTGAAGCGGCGCGGGTTCCGCTTCGTCGGGCCGACCGTGCTCTACGCGCTGATGCAGGCGGCGGGCCTCGTCGACGATCACGTCGTCGACTGCTTCCGCCACGGCGCCGGCTAGCGGCGCGTCGCCTGCTGCTTCGTCGCCTTCGGCTTCTTCGCGCCCTTGCGGGTGACCTGCTCGCAGCCGCGGACGCGGTCGGTGCGGTCGACGACGGCGCGGTCCTTGCCCTTGCCGCAGTCGACGGTCTCCGCGATGCCGTCCGCGGCGAGGATCGTGTCGTTCCCGGTGCCGCCCACCAGGACGTCCTTGCCGCCGCGGCCGTCGATCCGGTCGTCGCCCGCCTTTCCGTCGATGCGCTCGGCCGCCGCCGTGCCGACGAGGCGATCCGCCTTGCGCGTCCCGTTGACGATGCGGACGGCCGCCGGGGCGGTTGCGCGAACCAGCGCCGTGATCCCCGAGGTCGCAACCGTCGACCCGGCCGCGTTGCCGGCGGTCACGGCGAGCCGGATCCGCTTGCCGACGTCGGCGGCGACGAGCAGGTACGTGGCCGAGGAGGCGTGCGCGATCGGCGTGCACGCCGTGCCGGTCTTCGCGCAGCGCTGCCACTGGTACGAGTACGTCATCGGCGTCGTGCCCGCCCAGGCGCCGACGACCGCGCTCAGCGTCTTGCCCTTCGCGAGCGTGCCCTTGATCGAGGGCGCCTGCGTGCTCGTCGGCCGCGTCGCGGCGGCGGTCGTGGTGCCGGCCTCGATCACGTCCGTCGGGGCCGAGGTGACGGTCGCCGAGCCCGCCACGTTGCGCGCCGTGACGCTGGCCGCGATCGTCGAGCCGACGTCGGCGCCCGTCGCGATGTACGACGGCGAGGTCGCGCCGGCGATGCTCGCGCACCCGGTGCCGGAGCTGGTGCAGCGCAGCCACTGGTAGGTGTAGGTCAGCGGCAGCGTCCCCGTCCACGTGCCCGTGCCCACGAAGAGCGACGACCCCGCGCGCTCGGTGCCGCTGATCGACGGCCGCACCGTGTTCGCCGGAGCGGCGCCCGCGAGCAGCGCCGTCGGCTCCGAGACGGCGGTCGCGCTGCCGTAGAGGTTCGTCGCGGTGACGGCGACGCGGAGCTTGCCGCCGACGTCGGCGCTCGACGAGGTGTAGAAGCTGGAGGTCGCGCCGGCGACGTCCTTGCAGTTCGCGCCGCCGGAGTCGCAGCGCCGCCACTGGTACTTGTAGGTGATCGTCCCGGCACCCGTCCACGTGCCCGTGGTGGCCGTGAACGACGTCACCGTCGCCCCCGCCGTCGACGTCGACTCGGCGATCTGCGGCAGCTCGCTGTTGGCGGGGATGTTGCTCGTCACCGGCGGCGACGCGATCGAGTCGGCGGTGGCGCTGCCGTCGGCGTTCGTCCCCTTGACGCGCACCTTCAGCGTCTTGCCGACGTCGGCGGAGACGGGCGTGTAGACGTTCTGCGAGCTCTCGGCCCCGATCGCCGCGCAGTTCCCACCGGCGAGGTCGCACCGGAGCCACTGGTAGGTGTAGACGATGTTCGAGCCGGTCCAGGTGCCCGTCTGGGCCGTCAGCGTCGTCCCGAGGATCGGCGTGCCGGTGACGGAGGGCGGGGTGACGTTCCGGGGGGCGGCCGAGGCCACGACGTCCGTGGCGGCGGACGTGCCCGGTGCGGAGCCGTCGGGCGTCGACGCGACCACGACGACGCGGATCCGGCTGCCGATGTCCGTGGACGTGACGGTGTACGTCCCGCTCGTCGCACCCGAGATCGCGACGCAGCCCGTGCCCGCCGAGCCGCAACGCGTCCACTGGAACGCGAAGCCCGTGATCCCGCTCATCGA
>JBLNEO010000104.1:0-25716 GCA_050262775.1 Pseudomonadota bacterium
CGCGTTGACCGGAACCGGATCGCTGCGGAGCGACGTCGCCCACACGTTGTCGCCGCCGGCGTTCCCGGCGCCGTTGACGCAGGGGACGTGAAGCGCGTTGTTCGTGTACTTGCAGCCGTTCCTGACCCGGACCTCGTTGACGGGGGTCGTGGAGGATCCGATCCGGTTCGCGTTCTGGCTCATCGTCACGCTGCCGTGCACGACGACGGGGCCGGCGCTGATCGTCGCGGTGTTCTGGAAGCAGAGGTTGCCCTCGACGTAGAACGGCGACTTGACGTCGACGGAGTTCGCGAGCGTCGTGTCGCAGGCGGCGCCCGTCCCGCGTGAGAACACGTAGTTCCAGGCCGGGTTGTTGAGCGGCTGCGAGAGGCTCGGGTACACCGGTACCTTCGCCGTCAGCTTCCGTGAGCGCGTCCCGGCCGTTCCCGGGGTGCCGCGCGCGACCCCGGTCGACGTCAGCGTCCACATGGCGGCGATCGTGTCGAGCGTGCCGCTCCAGGTGGCGGAACCCGCCTGGTACTGGGTCGTGCGCGACGGCAGCAGCGTCGAGTTCATCGCGTTGTTCGCAGGGTTGGCGAGCACGCTCATCGCGTTGTTGAGGCCGGCCTCCGCCAGCGCCTGCGCGAGCACGCCCGCGCGGTCCATCCCGGCGTGGGCGGAGGACCGCGTGGCCAGCGTCAGCGACGTCGCCGCGATGATCGTCAGGACGGTCATCGTCGCGAGCGCCAGCATCAGCGCGATGCCGTCCTCGCCCGAAAGCCGCACGCGAGCCATCGCGGGTGCCATCGACACGGAGCGCGGCGCGGTCGTGGGCCGCGCGGCTCATCGCGCGTCGAGGTTCCTCAACGCCGGTCGAGCAGGCGCACCGCCTCGCGGCGGTCGGACACGCGGAGCTTCCGCAGGATCGACGACACGTGCGTCCGGACGGTCGTCTCGGAGACGAACAGGGACTCGGCGATGTCGGCGGTCGAGCGGTCGCGGCGGAGCAGCTGCAGCACCTCCCACTCACGGTCCGTGAGCTCGACGCCGCGCCGACCCGGGAGCGTGAGCAGCCGACGCCGCCCGCGTGAGCGGAACTCCTCGACGAGGCGCGCGACGAGCATCCCGGGAAGCGCGGCCTCGCCCGCCAGGACCGCCTCGAGCGCGTCCGGCAGGCGCTCGGCGGCCACGTCCTTGAGCAGGTAGCCCGCCGCGCCGAGCCGGAGGGCCGCGAACAGGTCGTCGTCGTCCCGCGACACGGTCAGCATCACGACGGCGGCCTCCGGGACGGCGTCGACGATCTCGCCGGCGGCGACGATGCCGTTGCCCGGCATGCGGATGTCGAGCAGGCAGACGTCGGGCCGCTCGGCGACCGCCGCGGCGACGGCGCCCGCTGCGTCGGCGGCCTCGGCGCACACCTCGAAGCCGTGGCCGTCGAGGGCACGGCGGACGCCCGCGCGCGTCGCGGCGTGGTCGTCGGCGATGAGCACGCGGTGCGTCACGGGACGAGCGCCTCGACGGTCGTGCCGGCGCCCGGGGCCGACCGGATCGCGAATGCCCCGCCGACGGCCTCGACGCGCTCGCGCATGCCGGTGAGGCCGAAGCCGCGGCGGACGCGACGGGGGTCGAAGCCGCAGCCGTCGTCGCGCACGACGAGACGCACCGGGTCCGACCGCAGCTCGAGCGCGACCCGGTCGACGCGTGCGTGCCGGAGCGCGTTCGACACCGCCTCCCCCGCGACGCGCACGAGCGCCTCACGCACCGCGGGCAGCATGTCCGCGGGCGCCTCGACCGTGACGTCGACGTGGCCGCCGCAGCGGCGCGCCGCCTCCTCTGCGGCGACGGCGACCGCGACGTCCGGCGGCTCGTCGGCCGGCCGCGCGAGCGCGACGATCGCGCGCCGCGACTCCTCGAGCGCGCGTCCGGCGGCGCTCCGCACGTCGTCCGGCGAGAGCTCTGCCGCGTGGCGGACGATCGCGGCGAGCTCCTGCGCCAGCCCGTCGTGCAGGTCGCGCGCGATCCGGCGGCGCTCCTCGGCCACCGACGCCGCGGCGAGGCGGTGCCAGTACGACCGCACCTCCGATGCGCCTGCGAGGAGCAGCGTCACGTAGAACGCGAGGCGGAACGCGTCGCCCGTGTACACCCACTCGGAGTAGAGCGAGGGGAACAGGACGTAGTTCGCGCGGCCGGCCGCGCCGAGGACGGTGGCCGTCGCGAGCCACGGTCCGAGCGTGCTGGCGCGCCATGCGGGCCGGCGCGCGAATCCGACCGCAGCGGCGCCGAGGAGCACGGCGCCGACGACCTGCGCCGCGAGCACCGCCTGGTGGCCGGCGAACAGCGGGTAGGTCGACGCGTCCGGCGGCAGCGTCTGCGGGAGGGCGCGCGGGAGCGTGGAGGCCGCCGCGGCCGTGGCCGCCGCCACGCCGACGACGAGTGCGGCGACCGACCACAGCGCCCACCGGAGCGCCCGCGCGGGACGCGCGAGCGGCGTCGCCGGTGCGAACGCGGCGACGAAGAGCAGGGCGTCGCCGGCGAGTCGCCCGGTCAAGGCGGCCCAGTCGAATCCCGGCGGCGTCTCGTCGACGAGGAGCTCCGGTGCGAGCGCGAAGACGAGGTTCGTCGCACCGAGCGTGACGAGCGCCGCCGCGAGCACGACGTCCCCGCGGCGTCCTTCTGCGGCGACGCGGCCTCCGACGAGGAACGCGGCGACGCTGGCCACGATCGCCGCCGTCGTCTCGAGCGCGACGTGGACGCTGTCGTTCCGGTATGCGAACCGCACGAACGGCAGCGCCGCCACGCACACCGTGACGGACGTCGCGCCGATCGCCGCGACGAGCGGCGCCTGCCGGAGAGAGCGGTGCACGCTCCAGTTGTCGGGCCGCGGAGGCGCCGCCTTGAGCTAGATCTCGGCCGTGCGCAGCAGCGGCCGCGGGTCGCCCTCGCGCGTGACGATCCATCCGTCGTAGGCGCGCAGCCTGTACGGGGCGTTCAGGAACACCACCGTCTCGCCGTCGACGACGAACGTCCCGCAGGACACCGTCGGCTCGCCGTCCCGCGTCAGCAGCAGCTCGTAGCGCTGCCCCTGCGGAAGCGTCGGCAGGCCGCTGATGGTCATCTCCATCGGCCAGTTGCCCGCGGCGTCGAGCTCGCCGACGACGAGCGTCGCCGCGGCGCCGCGGGCGGCCGCGGTTCCCTGCATCGTCAGCGAGAAGTCCTCCTGGAAGCCGGCGTCGGGCCCGGTGCGCGCGGCGACGAGGTACCCGCCGCCGAACGCCGCGAGCGCGAGCGCCGCCGCGAGGACGAGCGCCGCCCCCAGGCGACGACGCGGCATCAGCCGGACGGCCGGTGCGGGCGCGGAGCCGGGGGCGTGCGCGAGCGACGGCGGCAGCTCGGGCGGCGGCCCGGCGGCGACGAGGAGGTCGTGCACCCGGCGCAGCCGCTCGTCGCCGTCGCCCACGAGCTCCTCGAACGTGGGCGGCGTCACCGGAGGTCCTCCTGCTCGAGGATCGACGCGAGGCGGGCGAGCCCCGATCGCGTCCGGGTCTTCACGGTCCCGAGCGGGATGTCGAGGTACGACGAGACCTCGCTCTGCGAGAGCCCGCTCCAGTACGCCAGCTCGATCACCGTCCGCTCGCTCGCCGGGAGCTCCGCGAGCGCGCGGTGGATGCGCCAGGCGACGTCGGCCGCCTCGGCCTGCTCCGCCGGGCCGCGCGCCTCGTCGGGACGATCGGGCGCCTCGGCGACGGGCTCGCCGCGCGCGCGGAAGCGGTCGACGATCGCGTTTCGCGCGACCGCGTAGACCCACGGGCCGCCTGCGCCCCGCTCCGGGCGGTAGCTGCGCGCGGACCGCCAGATCGCGGCGAACGTCTCCTGCACGGCCTCCTCGGCCCGTCCTCGGTCGCCGAGCCGGCGCAGCGCGAGCCCGAGCACCGGGCGTGCGTAGCGCGCGTAGAGCTCGTCGAACGCGACGCGGTCCCGCTCCGCGATCCGGCCGAGGAGGTCGCCGTCGGACACGCGGCCGGGCGCCGCTGCGGCTTCCGCCGCGCGGGACACCCTCGGCTGGTCGAGCGCGAGCTCCATGTCGTCGGTGTCCTTACGCTCCACGGGCCCGCTCGGTTTGGAGGAGGCGGCCCCCGTCGACGACGAGCGTCGTCCCGGTGACGAAGTCCGCGCCGGCGAGGTACCGCACGGCCTCGGCCACGTCCTCCGCCGACCCGACGCGTCCGAGGAGCGTCTCCGCGGCGCGGCGCTCCTCCTGGTCGGGATCGACCGCGACGGGGCCGGGCGCGACCCCGACGACGCGGACGTCGGGCGCGAGCGCGCGCGCGAGCACGCGGGTGAGCATCGCCTGCGCCGCCTTCGCCGCGCAGTGCGGGGCGAAGAGCGGCCACGGCTGGTACGCGGCGACGTCCTCGACCATCACGATGCAGCCGCGGGCCTCGCGCAGGTGCGGCGCGGCGGCCTGCGCGACGAAGAAGGCGCCCTTGGCGGTGGCACCGAGCGCCGCGTCCCAGTCGGCCTCCGAGACGTCCTCGAGCGCGCGCGGCCCGAACCCCTCGCCGGCCGCGTGGACGAGCAGGTCGAGGCCGCCGAGCTGCAGGAGCGCGCGGTCGACGACGGCCCTGGCGCCCGCCGCCGTCGCGAGGTCGCCGTCCGCTCGTCCCGCGGCGACGACGGCGCCCCCGTCGGCCCCGAGTCGTGCCGCGATCGCCGCCCCGACCCTCCCCGTGCCTCCCGTGACGAGGGCGCGCATGGGGCACCTATACCACCGTCCGCTTTGCAAGCGCCGCGTAAATCCGTTGCCGGGGAGGCGTGGGGCGGCGCCGAAACGGGCATGGTGGGTGCATGCGCAGGATCCTCGTCGGCGTGTTCGCCGGTGCCGCGCTCGCCGTTCCGGGGCCGGCCTCGGCTGCGACCGTGACCGTGGGCATCGTCAAGAGCGGGTTCGACCCCGCCCGCGTCACGATCACCGCCACGGACTCCGTGACGTGGGTGAACCGCGACACCGTCAACCACCAGGTGGTCTCCGACACGGGCGCCTTCGCCTCGCCGACGCTCCGTCCGGGGCAGCGCTACACGTTCACCTTCCGCGACTCCGGGCAGTTCCGCTACCGCGACGCGCTCGAGCCGGCGGAGCGCGGGACGGTGATCGTGCGGGGCCTGCCTCCGGCCGTGTCCCTCGGGGTCAACGTCCCGATCCTCACCTGGGGCCTCGGCGAGATCAAGCTGCAGGGCACGATCAACACCGGCCGCGCCGGGGAGCCCGTGACCGTCTTCGCCCAGCCGTACGGTGCGGCGTCGCCCGTGCAGGTCGCGGTCGTCCAGACGGTCGCGAACGGCGCCTTCGAGGCGCAGCTGCACCCCACGATCCTCACGAGCTACCGGGCGCAGTACAAGACGGCGACGAGCCAGCCCGTCAGCGTCCAGGTGCGCCCGCGCGTGACGCTGCTCCCCGGGCGGCGCGGCTGGTTCCTGACCCGCGTCTCCGCCGACCACTCCTACGCCGGGCGGTGGGTGTACCTCCAGCGCAAGAACCGGTTCGGGCAGTGGGTGAGCATCCGCCGCTACACCCTCGGGCGCCTCTCGGGGAAGCTGTTCCGCGTGCCGCGCACGGGCGGCACGTACCGCGTCTTCCTGACGATCAACCAGGCCGGGCCGGGCTACCTCGAGTCCTGGAGCGGCACGCAGACCGTACGCCGATAGCGTCCCGGGGCCGCCCGTTATGCTCCGCTCCGCCGTCGCCACGCGAGAGAGGGAGCCCCGTGTCCACGCTCGTCCACCAGTTCGAGGAGATCGCGCCCCGCGAGCTCAAGCCCGCGCTCTACGAGCTCGAGGGAATCTCGCGCGCCAGCATCGACGCGCACTACAAGCTCTACCAGGGCTACGTGAGCAAGCGGAACGAGATCCTCGGCGCGCTCGCCGCCGTCGACCTCTCGGCCGCGAACCAGGTCTACTCCGAGTTCCGCGCGCTGAAGGTCGAGCTGTCGTTCGCGATCGGCGGGATCAAGAACCACGAGCTCTACTTCGAGCACCTCGGCGGCGCCGGCGGCGACCCGACGGGGGCGATCGGTGACCTGATCGCGCGCGACTTCGGCTCGGCGCAGGCGTGGCGCGACGACCTCAAGGCGTGCGGCATGGCCGGTCGAGGCTGGGCGTGGACGGCATACGACTGGGACGAGGGCCGGCTCTTCAACTACGTCGGGGACGCACAGAACACGTATCCGATCTGGAACGCGACGCCGCTCGTCGCACTCGACGTGTACGAGCACGCCTACTTCCTCGACTTCCAGACCGACCGCGGTGCCTACATCGACGCGTTCCTCGACAACCTCGACTGGGGCGTCGTCAACGACTGGGTCGGCACGTACGGCATCCCGAAGTAGGCCGGGATGACAACGCTGCTCCTCGTCGCCGCCGGCTACCTCGTCGGCTCGATGCCGTTCGGCTACTGGGTCGTCCGGCTGCTGCGTGGCGAGGACATCCGGACGAAGGGGAGCGGCAACATCGGCACGACGAACGTCTGGCGCCAGTACGGCTGGCGGCTCGGGCTCCCGATCATGGTGCTCGACGTCGCGAAGGGCTTCGTCCCCACGATCGTCGGCCTCGTGCTCGTCGGCGAGCTCGCCGGCCTGCTCGCGGGCGCGGCGGCGATGGTCGGCCACTGGCGGCCGCTGTTCCTCCGCTTCGAGCGCGGTGGGAAGACGGTCGCGACCGCGGGAGGCGTCGTGCTCGCGGCGGCGCCTCTCGTCGGCCTGACGGCGCTCGCGGTCTGGCTCGTCGTGTTCGTCGCGTTCCGGTACGCCTCGCTCGCCTCGATGACATCGTCGCTCTCGATGCCGATCGCCGCCTGGCTCTACGGGGAGCCCTGGCCGACGGTGGCGTTCACCGCGATCGCCGCGGTCGCCGTGATCGTGCTCCACCGGCCGAACATCGCACGGCTGCGGCGCGGCGAGGAGCACCGGTTCCGGCGGCGTCGGCCGGTGCGGGCCTAGCCCGACGCGCGGAGCCAGTCGCGCAGCTCGAGGTGGCGCGCGGGATGGTGGCCGCCGTTCACGAGCTCGCCCCGCAGCTCGCCGACGGTGCCGAAGCGCTCGGCGACCACCTCGTGGTTGTGGATCGTCTCGAAGTTCAGCTGGCGCGAGAGCAGGAAGTCGCCGTCGCCGAGCTCCGGGTACCGGCGGAGCGTCTCCGCGAGCGCCACGCGCACGGAATCCTCCACGAAGCGCGGCTGCAGGTGCGCGTGCTCGACGACGAAGAGCTCGTCCGGCCGCTTCAGGAGCTCGTAGATCGGCGAGCTCATCGACGCCTCGACGATCTCGACGAGATCCTCCGCGTTCAGCGGGTGCTCCGTGCCGACGTAGAGCGTGCCGCGCCCGCGCTGGTTGTGGGTCGCGAGCGGGACGAGGCGCAGGATCGTCTCGACGGCGTCGTCGTCGAAGCCGGCGTCCGCGAGCCGGTCGGCCGCCCGGCCGCGGACGAGCCCCTGCGCGCAGGGACAGGCGTTGATGCCGGTCGCCTCGACGCCGACGACGCGGCGAACGGCGTGCGACGAGGCGGCGGCGATCCCGACGAGCGTGACCATCTCCTGCGTCGCGAGGCCCGTGACCGGCGTGGTGCGCTCGACGGGATACCGCGCGCGGACGTGCACCTCGGCGCGCAGCGCGTCCTGGCGCCCCACGACCTGCCGCGCGATGTGCTCCGCGAGCGCCTCGACGAGCAGCGCCTCGCCGATCACCACCTCGTCGATCGCCTCCTCGAAGAGCTCGGGGAACCGCGACATGTGGACGCCCTTCTGCTGCGGGTCGAGGTCGACGACGCAGTCGATCTCCGCAGGGATCTGGCGCTCGACGCCGCGGTGGCGGAACCGGATCGCCTTCTCGATCCCCTGCACGCCCGCGCGCGAGAGCCCGATCCGCACCTCCGGCGCGGAGGCCTGCAGGTCCTCGTGCAGCACGTCGCCCATGGGTCTGCAACGCTAGCGGACATGGCCGGGGATCCTGCGTTCGCGCGGCTCGTCTCACTCGCGTGCCACGACCTCCGGACGCCGCTCGCGACGGTCAACGGGTTCGCGCGCACGCTGGCCCGGATGGACGACCTGCGCGACCCGCTCCCGCGCTACCTCGGGATGATGGCGACGGCCGCCGAGCAGATGAACGAGCTGCTGGACGCCCTCGGGCTCGTCGCGCGGATCGAGGGCGAGCGGTGGGAGCAGGCGCCCGCCGAGACCGACACGCTCGCGATCGCCCGGGCCGCGGCGGGGCAGGTCGCGCTCGCCCCCGTGTCGGTGAGCGGCACGGGCGCGCCCGTGCACCTCGACGCCGAGGCGGCGGAGCGCGCGGTCGCGAGCTTCGCGCGGTGCGCGATCCGGCACGGCGGGCTCGAGGAGGCCGCGCTCAGGGTCGAGGGGCCCGAGCTGCGGCTGACGCCGGTGACGCCGGAGGCCGCGCCGATCCTCATCGGGGACAGCCTGCGCGACCTGGGGGCCGCGATCGCGCTGCGCGTCGTCGATGCGCTCGGCGGCTCCGCGGAGCTCGACGGGGAGGCGCTGCTCGTGCGCCTCCCCGTCTCGTCCGACTAGGCCGCGGCGACGGCGCGGAACGCCGGGCCGAGGTCGCCGGCCAGGCAGGCGTCCGCCGGGCGGCTGGCGCCGACGATTCCGGCACGACGCGTGAGGAGCGCATGCAGGCGGCCGTCGTCGAGGCCCTTCGCGCGGGCGGCGGCGACGAGCGCGGCCAGCTGCGGGTGCGGCTCCCCGTTGCGCGCGAACTGCCAGCCGGGGAAGACGTGCTGGCCGTCCTCGCGCCGGACGCCGACGAGCTCGCCCGCGCGGCGCCGGGCCTCGACGCGGGCGGGCTGCTCGCCCAGGCGGGCGGCGAGCCAGTCGGTGGTGAGCGCGTTCGTCATCCCTGCCTCCTAGGCGGTCGCCGGCGTGCCGGCCGCGGACTCGTACGTGGGAGTGAAGCCGAGGAGCCGGCCGACGGGCGCGCCGAGCGCGAGCCCGGCCCGCTGCATCCAGACCGGCGGGAAGGGCAGCCGCACGTCGTCGAAGTGCGCGCCGGCGATCACGGCCAGGCGAAGCGGGTTCGGCATGCCCTTGCGGTTCGTCCTGCCGTCGGCGGCGAGCGCGAACATCGTCTCGAGCAGCTGCTCGAACTGCAGCGCGGGCCGGACCTCGCACCTGAAGCGGACGACGGTGTCGCCGATGTTGCGGAAGCGGTGCGCGGTCCCCGGCTCGACGACGACGACGTCGCCGGCGCGGGCGGTGACGGTCTCACGGCCGAGCCGGAACTCGAGCTCGCCCTCGAGCACCTCGAAGCGCTCGGACTGCTTCGGGTGGAGGTGCGGAGAGGCGACGAAGCCGTTCGGCTCGACCGCGACCTCGACGAGGACGTACTCGCCGCCGGTCTGCCGCGAGGTCTTCAGGAAGGTCATGCGCTCGCCCGTCACCGGGTTCGCGATCGTGTCTCCAGCGTGGATCATCTCGGGCTCCTGGGAGTGGGAGGGGGTGTGAGCGCAACCTACGACGGTGTGCTCTCCGAGACGTCGG
Source organism: Pseudomonadota bacterium (assembly GCA_050262775.1). Classification (GTDB taxonomy): domain Bacteria; phylum Actinomycetota; class Thermoleophilia; order Gaiellales; family Gaiellaceae; genus DATHTC01. The sequence goes on from JBLNEO010000104.1 coordinate 9,527, forward strand.
CGCCCGGGATGATCTTCCCGCGCCGCGGCGACGACCTCGCGTCATCCCTGAGGACGACCCCGTCGCGCCCGGCCCGGACGCGCGGAGGGCCGCGCGACGCGGTCGCGCGGCCCCCTCGACACTCGACGCCGTCCCGTTCGGCTACTCGTACTGCAGCGCCGACAGGACGTCGAGACGCGCGGCGCGGCGTGCCGGGAGGATCGCCGCGAGGATCCCGGCCGCGACCGCCACCACCGTGAAGGTGAGGAGCGACGCCACGGGCAGGGCGAACGCGACCCCGTACCGGTCGAGCGCATGCGTGACGGCGGCGCCGAGCGCGACCCCGAGCGGGAGCCCGAGCCCCGCCCCGATCAGCGCCGTGATCACGCTCTCGTGCCGGACGAGCCGGCGCGTCTGCCGCCGCGTCATCCCGACCGCGCGCAGCATCCCGAGCTCGCGCGTGCGCTCGAAGACGGAGAGCACGAGCGTGTTGATCATCCCGAACAGGCTCACGATCACGCTCAGGGCGAGCAGCACGTAGAGCAGGTTCAGGATCTGGCCGACGAACGCCGACTGCGACTCGACGAAGCCGTCCTTCGTGTGCACCTTCGCGTCGGGGAACGCGGCGACGGCGCGCTCGAGCTCCGCCTGCGTGCCGCCGCGCACGAGGGTCATCTGGTTCTGCGGCCGCGGGAACGTCCGGTCGAACGCCTCGCGCGAGACGACGACGCCGCCCAGCAGCTCGGCCGCCCGCGGCGGCTGGTACAGCCCCGCGACGCGGAGGTCGACCCCGTTGCCGTGCGGCGTGCGGAGCCGGAACCGATCGCCGACCGAGAGCCCGTTCGCCTCGGCGAACGACTCCTTCACGATCGCACCGTCGCCGTGGAGCGTCGCGAGCGTCTCGTCGGACGCGCCGCCGGTCCACTCGAACCGGTACATGCCGTCGAGCGTCGCCGGGTCGACCGCGTTCACGTTGACCTGGACGTCGCCGACGAGGCCGCGGTCGGCGCGGATGCTCGTCACCTGGAGGCCGGGCGTCCGGGCGAGCGTGTCGCCGGCGGCCGCCGGGAACTGCGACCAGCCGTTCTGCGAGGTGACGACGTAGTCGGCGGACACCTGGTCGGCGTAGGAGTTCGCGAGCGAGTCGCGGACGCCCTTCCCGAGCACGGCGACGAACGAGACGAGCGCGAGCCCGATCATCAGCGCCGCCGCCGTCGCCGCCGTCCGCGACGGGTTCCGGACGACGTTCTCGCCCGCGAGCCGCCCGGCGACGCCGCCGAGGCGCCGCGACGGGATGCCGACGACGGTCGCGAGCGCCGTGACGAGGTGCGAGGCGACACCGGCGATGCCCACGAGCGTGAGCAGCGCGCCGCCGGCGAGGGCGAGCAGGTTGACGCCCGAGCCGATGGAGCCGGTCAGCGTCGCCTTCGCGACGAGCGCGACGCCCGCCGCGAGCAGGATCGCGCCCGCCACCGGGCCGAGCCGCCGCCGACGCGGCAGCACGGCGCCCTCGCGCACGGCGGAGATCGGCGGGACCCGTGTCGCGCGGAGCGCCGGGGCCAGCCCCGCCAGGACGGTGACGCCGACGCCGACGAGCATCGCCACGACGAACGTCCGGAGCGCGTACACGGGGTCGGACTGCGGGAGCTCGAGCCCGAGCGCGGCGAAGACGGCGGTCAGCCCGCGCGCGAGGCCCAGGCCCGCGAGGATCCCGACCACGGACGCGAGCGCGCCGATCGCCGTCGCCTCGAGGAGCACGGAGCGGAGCACCTGCCGCCGCGACGCGCCGAGCGTCCGCAGCGTCGCCAGCTCGCGCACCCGCTGCGCGATCGTGATCGAGAGGGTGTTGAAGATCACGAACCCCCCGACGAACAGCGCGATGCCGCCGAAGGCGAGCAGGAAGCCGCGGATGAAGGAGATGAACGTCCCGATCCCCCGCTTGTCCTCCTGCGCCTGTTCCTCGCCCGTCCGCACCTGCGTGGACGCGGGCACGGCGCCCCGCAGCGCGGCGAGGAGCGCGCCGTCGGAGACGCCGTCCTTCGCGGCCACGGAGATCGCGGAGTAGCCGCCGATCCCGAGCATCGACCGCGCGGTCGCGACGTCCCAGACGGCGAACGTCGCGCCGCCCAGGGTCGCGACGTCGCCGTAGGAGGCGATCCCGGAGATCCGGAAGGTCCGGGTCGGGCCCTGCGCCGAGGCGCGGATGGAGTCGCCGACGGCGAAGTCCTTCGACTCGGCCGTGTCCTGGTCGATCACGACCTCGTCCGGGCCGGACGCCCACGCGCCGGCGACGAGCTTCATGGGGTTGAACCGGCTCGCCGACGGGTCGACGCCGAAGCCGAACGTCGGGTTGCCGCTCGACTGGATCGGGTGGCCGTCGCGGTCGATCAGCTTCGCCTGCGTCGAGTTGCCGACGATGTCCATGATCGCCCCCGACGCCGCCTCGACCTGCGGCAGCGACCGGATGCGCGCGACGAGCGCGTCGTCCACCGTCGCGTTGCCGCTGGCCGACCAGTCGACGAGCTTCTTGCCGCTCACGACCGCGTCCGTGTTGTCGTAGGCGGAGGTGAAGATCGAGTCGAAGCCGCGCGAGATCGAGTCCGTGAGGACGAACGACCCCGTGATCATCGCGACGCCGAGGACGATCGCGAGCGAGGTGAGGAGCGTCCGGAGCTTGCGGCCCGCGAGCCCCTTGAGCGCGACCCTGCGCACCTAGGCCACCCCCTCCAGCGTCCGCAGGATCTCCGCCTGCGACGTGCTGCCCGCGTCCTTGACGATCGTGCCGTCGGCGAGGAAGAGGACGCGGTCGGCCGCAGCGGCGGCACGCGCGTCGTGGGTCACCATCACGACCGTCTGGCCGAGCTCGTCGACCGACTGGCGGACGAGGTCCAGCACCTCGCCGCTCGTGCGGGAGTCGAGGTTACCGGTCGGCTCGTCGGCGAACAGCACCGTCGGGCGCGACACGAGCGCCCGCGCGACGGCGACCCGCTGCTGCTGGCCGCCCGAGAGCTCCGCGGGCCGGTGGTCGCGCCGGTCGCCGAGGCCGGTCCGGGACAGGACCTCCTCGACCCACGCCTTGTCCGGCTTCTCGCCGGCGATCGAGAGCGGCAGGAGGACGTTCTCCTCCGCGGTGAGCATCGGCAGCAGGTTGAAGAACTGGAAGACGAAGCCGATGTGGCGGCGGCGGAGCCTCGTCAGCTGGTTGTCGTTGAGCGTCGTCAGCTCGGTGCCGTCGATCGCGACGGAGCCCGAGCTCGGACGGTCGAGGCCGGCGAGGAGGTGCATCAGCGTCGACTTGCCGGAGCCGGACGGGCCCATCACGGCCGTGAGCCGGCCGCGGCCGACCTCGAGCGAGACGCCGCAGAGCGCGTCCACGGCCACGTCGCCCTCGCCGTAGCGGCGGGTCAGGTTCGTCGCCTCCACGACGGCGCGCGGGGCGTGGTCGGCCGCGACGCCCTCGGCGGTGGCGGCGATGGAAGCTGCGGTCATCTCGGTCGCTCCTCGGTCGGATTCACGTCGGCCGCCATGGTCGGGGCGGCAGCCCCCGGCGGCGTCGTCCTCAGGGACGAATCGCGTTCCTCTCGACGGACGACCTCCCGGAACGGCGCGTGGAGTACGGTGCGTCCCGTGACCCGGGTCCTCGACCGCGCCCGCCTCTACGGCGTCGACGCGCTGGCCGTCGTCCTGTGCATCTGCGCGGTGATCGAGGTGTGGGGGGCGCCGCTCCGCGGGTCGCAGGCGACGCTGACGGTGGCGGCGCTCTTCGCGACGCTGCCGCTCCTCTTCCGCCGACGCGCGCCCCTCGGCGCGTCCCTCGCCGTCTTCGCCGCGCTCATCGTCACCTCGCTGCTCGAGCCCGTCGGGCTCTACGACTCCTCGTTCTTCTTCTTCGGGGCGCTGCTCGCGACGTGGAGCGCGGCGGAGCGGAACCCGAACCGGCACGGTGCGCTGGGTTACGCGGCCGCGATCGTGACCGTCGTGTTCGTCGTCTCGCGCTTCCCCTCGGGCAGCAGCGAGGACTTCGTCTGGATCTCCGCGTTCTTCACGTTCGCGTGGCTGGGGGGCTTCGCGGTCGGCCACCGCGCGCAGCAGGCGCGCGAGGCGGAGGAGCGGCTGCGCGCCGCCGAGCAGCGGCGCCGTGCCGAGGCCGAGGCGGCCGTCGCGACCGAGCGGGCGCGGATCGCGCGGGAGCTTCACGACGTCGTCGCCCACTCGATCTCGGTGATGACGGTCCAGGCGGCGGGCGTCCGGCGACAGCTCCGGCCCGACCAGGAGCGCGAACGCGACGCGCTCGCGTCGGTGGAGGACACGGGCCGCGCCGCGCTCGCCGAGATGCGGCGGCTCCTCGGGATCCTCCGCGGCTCGGACGAGCAGGCGGAGCTGGCGCCCCAGCCGGGCCTCGGCCGCCTCGACGCCCTCGTCCAGGAGGCGCGCGACGCCGGCCTCCCGGTCGAGATCGCCGTCGAGGGCGAGCCGTACCCGGTGCCCGCAGGCCTCGACCTCTCCGCCTACCGGGTCGTACAGGAGGCGCTGACGAACGCGCTGGAGCACGGCGGCCAGGCGAACGCGAAGGTCGTCGTCCGCTACGAGGACGACGCGCTCGCGCTGGAGATCGAGAACGACGGCGGCGACGCCGGCGGGGACGGGGGACGGACGGGGCTCGCCGGGATGCGCGAGCGCGTCGCGTTCTACGGCGGCACGCTCGACGCCGGCCCGCGCCCGGGCGGCCGCGGGTACGTCGTGCGCGCGCGGATCCCGCTGCGCGAGGCGGCCTGGCGGTGATCCGCCTGCTGATCGTCGACGACCAGGCGCTCGTGCGCGCCGGGTTCCGCATGATCCTCGACGCCGAGCCCGACCTCGAGATCGTCGCGGAGGCGTCCGACGGGCTCGAGGCGCTCGCCGCCGCGGACAGGTACACGATCGACGTCGCGCTGATGGACATCCGGATGCCGAACCTCGACGGGATCGAGGCGACGCGCCGGCTCGTGGAGCGGTCGCCCTCGACGCACGTCCTGATGCTGACGACGTTCGACCTCAACGAGTACGTCTACGAGGCGCTCCGCGCGGGCGCCGCCGGGTTCCTCCTGAAGGACGCGCCGCCGGAGCAGCTCGTCGACGCGATCCGCGTGGTCGCGTCGGGCGAGGCGCTCCTGGCGCCGTCGATCACCCGGCGCGTGATCGAGGAGTTCGTGCGCCGGCCCCCGCCGTCCGACGGCGTCCCCGAGCAGGTCGCCGAGCTGACGGCGCGGGAGATCGAGGTCCTGCGCCTCATCGCGCGCGGCAAGTCGAACGCCGAGATCGCCGGGGAGCTCTTCCTCGGCGAGACGACGGTGAAGACCCACGTCGCGCGGATCCTGCAGAAGCTCGGGGTCCGGGACCGCGTCCAGGCCGTCGTCCTCGCCTACGAGACGGGCCTCGTCCAGCCCGGCGGCGCCGAGGGCTAGCCCGGGCTCACCGCGAAGAGCAGGAACTGCGTGAACGCGGCCGGGCTGAAGTTGTTGTCGCTGACGAGGAGGAGCGAGCGGCGCCCGTCGGGGAGGTCGGGCCCGAACGTCATCCCCTCGACGTTGTCGAGCGGGATCCCGAGCGCGTCGAGGTCGAGGAGCAGCCGCTTCTCGACCGGCCGGATCCCGCCGAGCGACCCCGCGAGCGCGTCGACGCCGGAGACGTCGTCGGCGCCCGCGAGCTTCACCGCGTAGAGCTTGATCGTGTTCCCGGTGTCCGGAGCGCCGACGGAGAACGACCGCTCCATCGCGAGCAGGAACTCGTCGTTCAGCGGCAACAGGTCGACGAGGCCGTTGACGGCGAAGGCCGTCGCCGGCACCGGCGGCTCGGCGATCGGATCCGTGACGTAGACGTACTGCCGCTCGAGCCGGCCCGTGCGCTCGTCGTAGCGCAGGATCCGGGCGGGGCTGCCCGCGCCGACGGTCGCCGGCGGGCCGTCCTGGACGAGCGCGCCCTCCGTGGCGGTGAAGAGCGAGCGCCCGTTCGGGGTCACGGCGGCGCTCTCGAACGCGAGGTTCTGCCGGACGCCGCGCGTGTGCGCCGCATCCGGGATGAACGCGTCCGGCAGCGCAACGTCACCCAACGACACGCCGTCGAGCGAGTACCGCCGCACGAACGGCGGCACGAGCGTGTTGGCGAAGCCCTCCGAGGTGATCACGAGCTCGTCGTCGCGCGGCGAGTACGCGATCCCCTCGGGGTCGAGGCCGAACGGAGGGTAGGGCGCGCCGTTCGGCGCGAGCAGGGTCGTGACGCGCCGGAACGTGACGTCGCCGGCATCGAGGCGGCCGTCCGCGACGTCGACGGCGAGCGTGTAGTACCGCGCCGGCCCGAACTGGCTCGGGTCGTCGGAGAGGCTGTAGTACACGCCGCGGGCCTCGTCGTAGACGATCCCCGAGAGCCCGCCGACCTGCGTCCCCGCGAACCCGAAGCCGGTCGGGAGGATCGCCTGGCCGCGGAACTCGAGCGCGGGCGTATGCGGCCCGTCCCCCGCCTGTGCGGCCGGCGCGCCCCCCACCGCGGCGAGCGCCAGCGCGAGCACGAGCAGCCGTCCACCGATCCCTCTCATCGGGCACCTCCCCCGTCGACGTCGTGCGCCGAACCCTACGCCCTCTCGCGTCCGCGCGTTTCTGCCACGGCGTCCCGGGAACGTCGCGCCCATGGAGGAGGACGAACGGTACGACGGCGGGATCGCCGCTCCGCCCGAGGGCGAGCAGGACGACTCCCACGAGAGCGACGAGACGCTGAGCCCCGACGAGACCGGCGACGCGGAGCGCTAGGGCGCCCCGCCCCACATGGCGATCGCGCGCTCGGCGTTCGGGACGCCGCTCGCCTGCAGGGCGGCGACGACGGCACCAGCGTCGAACGGCACCCGCCGGAACGCGACGTCGATCGTGTCGCCGTCCGTCTCGACGACGGCGTAGGCCGCCCACGGGTCGAGGCGGAAGCCGTCGTCCGGCTGCTCGTGGTCGTACGAGAAGCCGACGCTGCCCGGGTTCACGAACACCGAGCGGCCGATGCGGCGGAGGAACTGCAGGTGCACGTGGCCGCCCGCGTAGACGTCGGCCGCCGCCGACCCGATCACGGTGCGGAACACGCCCTCGGAGAGCACCGGGAGCAGGAAGTCGTCGTAGGACTGCGGCGAGCCGTGGAACGCGAGCAGGCGACGCCCGTCGCCGAGGTCGGCCTCGACCGTCGGGCGGAAGGCCTCGATCAGGGCCAGGCCCTGCTCGCCGAGCGCCTCGCGCGTCCACGCTCGGACCTCGAGCTGCGCCGGCGTCGGCACCTCCGACCCGGCGTCGGCGTCGAGCAGGAACGCGTCCGCGTTGCCGAGGACGACGGGCCAGCCGTGCCGGGCGAGCCGCGCTGCGACCTGCGCGGGCTGGGCGCCTCCCTGGAGCATGTCGCCGAGGCACACGACGGCGTCGACCGGACGCCGCTCGAGGTCGGCGACGACGGCGTCGAGGGCGACGGCGTTCCCGTGGACGTCGGAGAGCAGGGCGGTCCGCACGGTCAGCGGAGCAGTCGGGACAGCCGCCGGTCCTTCAACACCTTGCCGCCGGTCTGGCAGGCGGCGCAGTAGTAGATCGTGTGCTCCTCGTAGTCCACGCGGCGGATCGGGTCGCCGCAGACGTGGCACGGCTGCGCGAGCCGGTCGTGCACGCGGTAGACCCGGTCGTCCTTCCGCCCGAGCTCGCGGAGCTCGAGCCCGCGCGCGAGCTCGTCGTCGATCGCGGCCGCGAGGCGCTCGACCTCCTCGTCCGTGAGCTCGGTCGAGAGCTTGAACGGCGACAGGCGCGCCGTGTGCAGGATCTCGTTCGCCCAGGCACGGCCGATGCCGGCGATCGCGCGCTGGTCGCGGAGCAGCGGGTGGAGCTGCCGCCGCTCGGCGTGCAGGATCTCGCCGAGCCGCGCGGGGCCGAGTCCGAGCGCCTCGGGGCCGAGGTGCGCGAGCTCGGCCTCCGCCGCCTCGGGCGTCAGGAGCCAGACGCCTGCGCGCTTCTTCGGGCCGCCCTCCGTGAGCAGCAGCTCCGCGCCGTCCTCGAAGCGCAGCCGGAAGGCGGGTGCCTTGGGCGTCTTCTCACCCGGCCGCACGTAGCGCAGGCGCCCGGCGCTCATCAGGTGCACCATCACGACGAGCTCGCCGTCGTCGGTTGGGAACAGCAGCCGCTTCGCGCGTCGCTCGGCGCCCGCGAGCCGCCGCCCCTCCAGCGCCGCGAGCGGCGGGTCGAAGGTCTTCAGCGTCGCGATGTGCGCCGGTCCGGCCTTCGCGATCGGAAACGCCGACACGGGGCCGTCGAGCTGGCGGCGCCACGCCTCCATCTCGGGGAGCTCCGGCATCTAGTGTGCGCGCCTCATGACCGACGCGATCAGGGTACTCGTGCGGCGCGGCACGACCGTCGAGGCCGTCCACCGCGTGCACGCGGTCGCCGTGCGAGACGGCGTGGTCGTGGCCGAGCGCGGCGACGCCGGGATCGTCTGCCTCTTCCGCTCGTCGGCGAAGCCCTTCCAGGCGCTGCCGCTCGCGCGCGCGCGCGAGGACCTCGACGACCGCGACCTCGCGATCGCGTCCGCCTCGCACCTCGGAGGCCCGGATCACCTCGCTGCCGTCGAGGCGCTCCTCGCGAAGGCGTCGGCGACGGAGGACGAGCTCGAGTGCGGCCCCGAGCCGACGCGGCTCCGGCACAACTGCTCCGGCAAGCACGCCGGGATGCTCGCGCTCTGCGACGCGCGGGGCTGGCGTCGGCCGGGCTACCGGCTGGCCGGGCATCCCGTGCAGGAGGCGTGCCGCGTCGAGGTCGCCGCCGCCGCCGAGGTCGCGCCGCACGAGCTCCCGACCGCGGTCGACGGGTGCGGCGTCGTCACCTTCGCGTTGCCGCTCGAGCGGATGGCGCACGCCTTCTCGCGGCTGGAGCGGCTCGAGGCGGGCGACCGGGTCGCGGCGGCGATGCGCGCGCACCCCGAACTCGTCCGCGGCGAGGGGGCGCCCGACACGGTGCTGATGCGGCGGGCGGCCGGCTGGACGGCGAAGGGCGGCGCCGAGGGACTCCTCTGCGCCGTGTCGCCGGACGGCGTCGGCGTGGCCGTGAAGGTCGAGGACGGAGCGGGCCGCGCGGTCGGTCCGGCGCTCGCCGCGTTCCTCGCAGGCCTCGGCGTCGACCTCCCCGACCTCGCCATCGCCGCCGTGTCCAACTCACGCGGTGAGACCGTCGGCGAAATCGTGACGGAGCCGTGACGATTCAGTAAGAACTCTGTTCCTTCTGCTCCGCGAGCGGAGGTAGCATCCGCGCACCGACCAGGTGGACGAGCCGGGGGAGGGGGAGATCCGTCGGCTCTCGTGTGTCAGAGGCAGGTCCGTCCCGTCAATCCACGCGAGGAAAGCCGAGGTTCGTTGCTCACCGTCGAGATCTCTCTGCCGGACGTCGAAGAGCTCCAGAAGCTCGTTCAGGACGGCGTCGAGAAGGGGTTCCTCACCTACGACGAGATCGTCTCGGGGCTCGAGGAGGTCGAGCTCACCAAGGAGCAGGTCGAGGACTTCTACACCTACCTGATCGACCACGGCGTCGAGCTCGTGGAGGGCGAGCAGCACAAGAGCCCGCCGCACGAGCAGCCCGCACTGGCCGGCGAGGACGAGGCCAAGACGGCCGCGCCGAAGCTCGATCTCACCGTCGAGCCGTCGCTCGACTCGCTGCGTCTCTACCTGCGCGAGATCGGGAAGGTGCCCCTGCTGACCGCCGACCAGGAGATCTACCTGGCGAAGCGCATCGAGCGGGGCGACATGGCCGCGAAGACGCAGATGATCGAGGCGAACCTCCGCCTCGTCGTCTCGATCGCGAAGGGGTACCTCGGCCGCGGCCTGTCCTTCCTCGACCTGATTCAGGAGGGCTCGCTCGGGTTGATCCGCGCCGTCGAGAAGTTCGACTACCGCAAGGGGTTCAAGTTCTCGACGTACGCCACCTGGTGGATCCGTCAGGCCGTGACGCGCGCGATCGCGGACAAGGCGCGCACGATCCGCATCCCCGTGCACATGGTCGAGAAGCTGAACAAAGTCGTGCACATCGAGCGCCAGCTCGTCCAGCGCCTCGGGCGTGAGCCCCGGCCCGACGAGATCGCGGAGGAGCTGGAGATGACGACGGAGGAGGTGCGCGAGATCCTGCGCATGTCGCAGCTCCCCGTCTCGCTGGAGAAGCCGATCGGCGAGGAGGAGGAGTCGTCGCTCGGCGACTTCGTCCCGGACGACACGGCGGAGTCCCCGTACGACACCGCGACGCTCTCGCTGCGCCGGGAGGACATCGAGGTCGCGCTGAACGCGCTCCCGGAACGCGAGCGGCAGGTGATCGAGCTCCGCTTCGGCCTGCGCGGCGAGCAGCCGCGGACGCTGGAGGAGGTCGGCCGCGAGTTCGGCGTCACGCGCGAGCGGATCCGCCAGATCGAGAACAACACGCTGAAGAAGCTCGAGTGCCTGCCGGAGGCGCAGGCGCTGAAGGACTGCGTCTAGGCCGGGCCGCGCTCCCCGACGCCCCGCGCTAGCTCGAGGCGGGCTCGGCCGTGCGCTCGAGCGGCACGAAGAGCCGGCAGTGGGGACACTTGAAGCCGCGGTGGCGGCCCGTGTTCCCCGCGAGGAGCTCCGCCTCGAACGCCTTCCGGCAGTGCGGGCAGGTCACGTGGTAGGGCCCCGATGCCGGTGCTTCGCTCATGTCGGCCACGCTAGCAGGACCCCTTCGGCCTGCCGGGCCGCGCCGTCTGACCACGTCCGCACAATGGCGACCGCGAATGGAAGCCGATGCCGGACGCCGCCTCGTCGCCGAGTTCGTCGGGACGTTCGCGCTCGTCTTCATCGGCGTCGGCGCGATCGCGGTCGGTGCCGGGCTCGTGGGCGTCGCGTTCGCCTACGGGCTCGTGATCGCCGTGATGGTGTCGGCCGCGGGCCACATCTCCGGCGGGCACTTCAACCCGGCGGTGACGGTCGGGTTCCTCGTCACCCAGCGGATGGCGCCGATCCTCGCCGGCGCCTACATGGCGACGCAGCTCGCGGCCGCGGCGGTCGCGATGCTCGCGCTCCGCGTGATCTACCCGAGCGCGGCGAACCTCGACGCCGGCGTCCCGACCCTCAACGCGTCGGTCGACGTGTGGGGCGGCGCGTTGCTCGAGGCGATCCTGACGTTCTTCCTCGTGTGGGTCGTCTTCGCGACGGCCGCCGACGCGCGCGGCGCCTTCACGAGCATTGCAGGCCTCGCGATCGGGTTGACGATCACGTTCGGCGTCCTCGCCGGCGGCCCGCTCACGGGCGCGGCGATGAACCCCGCGCGCGCCTTCGGGCCCGAGCTGGTGCAGGGGATCTGGTCCGACGCGTGGCTCTACTACGCCGGTCCGATCGTCGGGGGCGGACTGGCCGCCGTCCTGTACGACTGGCTCTACCTGCGCCCGCTCGCGCCGGCCCCGCCCGGGCCGCCGGAGACGGGGCTGGACGAGCCGCGCCCGGGCGACGCCGCCGCGCGCTAGCCGGGGCCGATGAGACCGCGCGAGAGCGCGTAGAGCACGAGCTCCCAGCGCGAGTGGAGCCGGAGCTTCGTCATGATGCCGAGCCGGTGCGACTCCGCGGTCCGCGCGGAGATCGACAGCAGCTCGCCGATCTCGCGGTTCGTGTGACCGAGCGCGAGGAGGCTCAGCACCTCGCGCTCACGCGGCGAGAGCACGTCGCCGTCGAGCCCGCGCTCCGTGCTCACGAGCGAGGCGCCGAGGCCCGGGTGGAGGTAGCGCTCGCCGCTCGCGACCGCGGCGATCGCGTGGACGAGGGTCTCCTCCGCCGCGTGCTTCGAGACGTAGCCGTCCGCGCCCGCCGCGAACGCCTGCCGCACCGCCAGGGCGTCCGCCCGGCTCGAGAGCACGACGCAGCGCGTCGCCGCCGACGACTCGCGGATCTCCCGGATCGCGGCGACTCCGCCGCGCAGCGGCAGCAGCAGGTCGACGACGGCGACGTCCGGCATCAGCTCGGCCGCCGCCACGACTGCCGCGTCGACGTCGGCTGCCTCGCCGACGACCTCGAGGCCGTGGCGCTCGAGCACGAGCCGGAGGCCCGCGCGGACGACGTCGTGGTCGTCGACGAGCAGGACGCGCGTCATCCTCCCGCCTCCTCGCTCGACGCGGCCGGCAGCGTCACGTGCGCCCGGGCGCCGCCGCCGGCGACTCCTTCGATCCACGCGTCGCCGCCGCAGCCCTCGACGATCACCTTGACGATCGCGAGGCCGAGGCCGGTGCCGGCCGTGCCGTCCGGGCGCAGGCGGACGAACGGCTCGAACACCGCCGCGCGGTCGCGCGGCGCGATGCCGATCCCGTTGTCTGCGACCGTGAGCTCCCAGCGGCTTCCGCGCCGCGTCGCGTCCACGCGGATGCGGAGGGGGCGAGCGCTCCGGAAGCGGATCGCGTTCGCGATGAGGTTGCGCAGCAGCAGCCGCGCGTCGCCGCGGCCGAGACGGACGAGCGGCAGCGGGCCCGGCTCGATCGTTGCGCCGACCTCGTCGAGCCGCGGCGCGAGCTCCGCGGAGACGTCGTCCAGCAGCTCGTCGAGGGCGATCGCCTCCGCCTCGGCGCGGCCGACGCTGGCGTAGTCCGACAGGTCGGCGAGCACGTGCTCGATCTCCACGACGCTCCGCGCCGCACGCGCGAGGGTCGAGCGGTCGACCTCGGCGGTCGCGGCGGCGCGGATGAGCTCCGCGGCGGTCGCAGCAGGCTCGCGGAGCTCGTGCGCGACGAGCGAGGCGAACTCCCGCAGCCGCGTGTTCGCGCGGAGCAGCTCGAGCGCGAGATCCGCGATCCGCTCCTCCGCGGCGCGTCGGGTGCTGACGTCGCGCGCGATCGTCGATGCGCCCGTGACGGTTCCCCGGTCGTCCATGACGGGCGAGATCGTCAGCGAGAGGTGCACGAGCGTCCCGTCGCGCCGTCGTCGGACGGTGTCCAGATCCGTGATCGTCTCGCCGGCGCTGACCGCCGCGTACAGCGCCGCGAACTCCTCGGCGCGCTCGGCGGGCGCGAGCATCGCAACGTGCCGCCCGATCACCTCCTCGCGCCGGAAGCCGAAGATCGCCTCGGCGGCGCGGTTCCACGTCACGATGCGGCCGTCGCGGTCGAGCCCGAGCACGGCGTCGCTCGTCGAGGCGACGAGGGCGCGGTAGAACCCGGCCTCGACGTCGGGCGGCGCGTGCGCGCCGCTACGGCCGTCGCGCGTGAGATCGCCTTCGCGGGCTCGGGTCGGGGGCACGGGACTCCTCGCGTGCGCTGCGGATGGCCGAGCATACGTCGGTAGGGGTTTGTCCGCACATTTCGGTCCTATTCCGGATACCGCGCGCCCTGCCGGACGCGGGATGCTCTCGCGATGCGGACACCCGCCTCCACGCGCGGAGACGACGGCCGCTCCGCGAACCGCTCCGGGGCGGCCGAGCGGCAGTGGGCGTCTGCGGGCGACCGGCAGACGATCGAGTCGGCGCTGCAGGCGCTGGAGCTCGTCGCGTCGAAGTGGAAGGTCGACGTGATCGTGCTCCTCGCGAGCGGCGTGCGTCGCCACGGACGGCTGCACGACCACCTCGTGGTCTCGAAGAAGGTGCTGACGGAGACGCTCCGCGGGCTCGAGCGCGACGGGCTCGTGCGGCGCGAGGTGTTCGCGGAGGTCCCCGCCCGTGTCGAGTACACGCTGACGCCGCTCGGGTGGTCGTTCACGGCGCCGCTGCTGGCGCTGTGCGAGTGGGCCGAGGAGCATGCCGACGAGGTCGCGCGCGCCCGCGCGGCGTTCGCGGCGGACGTGACCGGCCCCGACGCCCCGTCGGCGCGCTTCTCGGCCGCCTTCCGCATGCGCTCGTCCTCTTAGGCGCTTCTCAGGATTCCCTCACGTGCCGCTCAGGCACGGATGGTGGGATTGCGGTGTCTCCCGTTCACGAACGCAGAGGTGGATCATGGACCGGTTCAAGCGCAAGCTCGTCGCGGGGACGGTGGCAGGCCTCGCCGTCGCCGGCGGCGGGGCCGCGGTCGCGGCGACGCAGCTCGGCTCGCCCTCCGAGGAGAGCCAGGCGGTCGTCAACGACGCCGCGAAACAGCTCGGCGTCAAGCCGACGGAGCTCTCGGCCGCGCTCAAGAAGGCACTGTCGAACCGCATCGACGCGGCGGTTGCCGCCGGACGGCTGACCCAGGAGCAGGGCGCCGAGCTCAAGCGACGGATCCAGGAGGGCGACTTTCCGCTCTTCGGAGCTCCCGGCTTCGGACACCCGCACGGCGGCTTCGGGCACGGGCCCGGACACCACCTCGACGCGGCGGCGAGCTACCTCGGCATGTCCGAGGACGCGCTCCGCGCGAAGCTCGAGTCGGGCAGCACGCTCGCGCAGGTGGCGAAGGACGCCGGGAAGTCCGTCGACGGCCTCGTCGACGCGCTCGTCGCCGACGAACGCGCCGAGCTCGATCAGGCCGTGAAGGACGGGCGCATCACGGAGGCGCAGAAGCAGCAGCTCCTCCAGGGCGCCGAGGCGCGCGTCCGCGCGATGGTCAACGGCGAGCGCCCCGAGCGCGGCCCCAACGGGTTCGGCGGCCCTCGCGGCGGCGGGCGGTGGTCGTAGCGCCGTGACCGACCGCGTCCCCTCCCGGATCGAGCAGGCGCGCCTCCGCGCCGCCGCCGCCAAGCGTGTCCTCGCGTGGGGATCCGCGGCGGCGTTCGCGGCGGTGCTCGTGCTCGCACGGGTGGGGCATCCGGGGCACGCGGCGACGGCTCCCGCGACGCCGGCGACGGCGGATGCGTCCGTCTCGGCGCTCTTCGACGACGAGGAGGGCGGCGGCCTCTCGTTCGGCGACGGATCGATCGCCCCGGGCGGGGCCGCGCCGCAGGTCCAGTCGCATGCGTCCTGAGCCCGTCACGTTCCGTGCGATGGGCGTCGACGTCGTCGTCGGCGGTGCGACGGGCGACGAGCTGGCGGGCGTCGTCGACCTCTTCGCCGCGTGGGAGCGGACGTTCAGCCGCTTCCGGCCGGACAGCGAGCTGTCGCGCGTGAACGGGAGCGCGGGCCCTGCCGTCGTCGTCTCCGAGCGCTTCGCCGAGGTGCTGGAGGTCGCGCTCCTCGCGGCCCGCGCCACCGGCGGCCTCGTCGACCCGACGCTCGGGCTCGCGATCGAATCCGCCGGCTACGACCGTGACTTCGGCCTCCTGGGGCCGGACGAGCGACCGCCGGGCCCGACCTGCCCGGGCTCGTGGCGGTCGCTGCGCGTGTCCGGGCGCCTGCTCGTGCGGGCGCCCGGCACGTCCCTCGACCTGAACGGCGTCGTCAAGGGGCTCGCCGTCGACGGTGCGCTCGCGCTGCTCGCCGGCAAGGGCTTCGTCTCGGCCGGCGGCGACGTCGCCGTGCGCGGTGCGGTCGGCGTCGGCCTCCCGGGCGGCGACGCCGTCACGCTGACCGGCGGCGGGCTCGCCACGAGCGGGTCGCGCCGGCGCCGCTGGCGCCGCGGCGGCGCGGAGCAGCACCACCTGCTGGACCCGGCGACCGGGCGCCCCGCCGAGTCGCCGTGGACGGACGTGACCGTTGCGGCCGAGTCCTGCCTCGCGGCCGACGTGGCGGCGAAGGCCGCGTTCCTGCTCGGCGACGACGGGCCGGCGTGGCTCGACCGGCGCGGCCTGCCCGGGCGCTTCCTCGGCGCCGACGGCGTCGTCGTGAACGCGGCGTGGCGCGCCGCCGCGGGGACGCTCGAGGACGCGGCGTGACGCTCGCCGCCGCGCCGGTGACGTGGTACGTGGCCCGCGCCGGCGGAATGCTCGGGTTCGCGCTGCTGACGGTGTCCGTGCTCCTCGGCCTCGCGCTCTCGGGCCGCGCGCGGCTCACGCGCTGGCCGCGGTTCGCGCTGGAGGACGTCCACCGCTTCGCCGGCATCCTGGCGGGCGTCTTCGTCGTCGTCCACGGCGGCGCGCTGCTCGTCGACGGCTACCTGCCCTTCTCGCTCGCGGACGTGCTCGTCCCGGGCATCGCTCCCTATCGGCCGTTCTGGACGGCGATCGGTGTCGTCGCGGCCGAGCTGCTCGCGGCGCTCGCGCTCACGAATGCCCTCCGCGGCGCCATGCCGTACGCGACGTGGCGCCGGCTGCACGTCCTCAGCTTCGCGGTCTGGGGGCTCGCGCTGCTCCACGGCGTGGGGGGCGGCACCGGCCGCGACCGGGCCTGGGCGCGCGCGCGCGAGGCCCG
>JBLNEO010000105.1:0-4670 GCA_050262775.1 Pseudomonadota bacterium
GGCCCCGCCGGCCCCCCCCCCCCCCCGCGGCGGCGCCCCCCCCCCCCCCCCCCCCCGGGGGGGGGGGGGGGGGGGGGGGGGGGCGCCCGCCCCCCCCGCCGCTCGGCCGTCAGAGCGGACGGCGGACGACGAACCGGTCGGTCACGTCGGGTGCCGCCGCGGCGGACGCAGCCGCGTCGACGTACGCGCGCGCCTGCAGGTCGAACAGCTCGGCGTAGAGGCCGCCGAGCGCCATCAGCTCCCGGTGGTCGCCCTGCTCGACGAGCTCGCCGTGGCGGAGCACGAAGATCCGGTCGGCGTCGCGCACGCTCGAGAAGCGGTGCGAGATGAGCAGCACCGACCGGCCCTGCGCGAGCTCGCGGATCCGCTCGAACAGCGCGTGCTCCGCCCGGGCGTCGAGCGCGGCCGTCGGCTCGTCGAGCACGAGCAGCTGGGCGTCGCGGAAGAACGCGCGCGCCAGCGCGATCAGCTGCCACTGCCCGACGGAGAGCTCCTTGCCCTCGTCGTGGAACTGCCGCGAGAGCAGCGTCTCGTATCCCTGCGGGAGCGCGTCGATGAAGTCGTGCGCGCCGGCCCGCTTCGCCGCGGCGACGATCGCCTCCGTGTCGTCCGCGCGCGCGACGCGACCCATCGCCACGTTGGCGCGGGCCGGGAACTCGTAGTGGAGGAAGTCCTGGAAGATGACGGCGACGGCGTCGCGGATCGCCGTCGGGTCCATCTCCGCGATGTCCTCGCCGTCCCAGAGGATGCGGCCGCCCGTCGGCCGGTAGAGCCGGCAGAGCAGCTTCGCGAGCGTCGTCTTGCCCGAGCCGTTCTCGCCCACGAGAGCCACGACCTGCCCGGCGTCGATGGACAGCGACACGTCGCGCTGTGCCAGCCGCACCGTCCCCGGGTTGGCGAACGAGCGGCCCTCGACCTCGATCCGGCTGACGCGCGACGGCGCCGCGCCCGTCGGACGCGAGGCGATCACCTCCGGCTTCATCGCCGCGAACGACGAGAAGTCCTCGATGAAGAGGGCGCTCTCGTACAGCGACCCGGCGCCGAGCGCGATGCCCTCGAGCCGCTGGCCGAACTGGTAGACGCCCCACGCCGCGATCGCGACCTGGGCGAGCGAGAGGCGCCCGGACAGGAGCAGGTAGATCATCGCGCCGCCGAGGAAGGCGGGCGAGGCGAGGTTCGCGAGCAGCGAGATGCGCGTCCGCCTGCGGACGAGGTCGCGCAGCTCGCCGAGCCGCTCGTCGTACAGCGCGCGGTGCTCCGCGAGGAGGTACGGGCCGAGGTCGAACGCGCGCAGCTCCTTCGCCGGATCCTTGCCGGTCATCAGGTGCCAGAGGTAGGCGAGGCGCCGCTCGAGCTGCGTGCGCTTCCAGAAGAACCGGTAGAAGGCGCGGCTGTTGCGCGTGCTCGCGAGCCACAGCGGCACGAAGGCGAGCAGCAGGACGAGCATCAGCGCCGGCTGGAGCGCGAGCAGGACGCCCGCGACGGCGAGGAGGCCGACGACGCCGCTGATCATCGTCAGCAGGGCGTTCGCGATCTGGAGCGGCCGGAACTGCCCCTGCACCTGCGCGCGCTGGAAGCGGTCGAGGAAGCTCGGCGTCTCGAACGCCTCGAGCTCGACCTCGGTGGCGACGGCCAGGATCTGCTCCTGCGCCTCGCGGCGCGTGAGCTCCGCGAGGAGGCGCTGGTACTCGCGCTGGAAGACCTGCGCAGCCGTGAGGAGGAGCAGGAGGCCGAGGAAGAGGAGGCCGGGGACGAGGGCGTCGGAGAAGTCGCCGTCGCCCGTCTCGGCCGCGAGCAGCTCGTTGAGGACGCGCTGCGCGAGGAGCAGCTCGGCGGCGGCGCCGAGGCCGGCGAGCACCTGGAGCGAGCCGGCGAGGCCGAACTCGCGCGGGGCCGCCCGCCACACGAGCGAGACGGCGTCCTTCAGCAGGCGGGCCAGCTGACGGGGGCTCCGCCGCACCTGCGGCTCCTCCGCGGCCCGGCCGCCGTAGTGGAACATCATCGGCCCGGACGACATCGACGCATCGTACGGATCGCCGCCGCCCGAGCCCGGCGGCGGAGCGGCGCTCGCTCAGACGAGCGGCTCGGAGGCGACCTCGGCGGGCGCCTCGTGCGGGTGGAGCACGATCTCGCGCAGCCGCGAGACGACCGAGAGCGTGTCGCCCTCGTCGACGAGGCGGTCGAGCTCGTCGAGCTCGCCGTCGAGCCACGCGCGGTCGACCGGGTGCACGTCGAGCGCGAGGATCTTGGGGTGCGTCGTCGCGTGCCACGTCTCGCCGGCGGCGAACAGCTCCTCGTGGATCTTCTCCCCGGGGCGCACGCCGATCACGCGGATCTCGACGTCGCGGCCGGGCTCCTTCCCCGACAGCCGGATCATGTTCTCGGCCAGGTCGAGGATCCGCACCGGATCGCCCATGTCGAGCACGAAGATCTGCCCGCGGCCGCCGATCGCCCCGGCCTGGATGACGAGCGCCGCCGCCTCCGGGATCGTCATGAAGAAGCGCGTCATCTCCGGGTCTGTCACCGTCACCGGGCCTCCGCGCTCGACCTGGCGCCGGAACAGCGGGATCACCGAGCCGGTCGAGTTGAGCACGTTGCCGAAGCGCACCGCGACGAAGCGCGTCGGCACGTCGTCGGAGCCGCCGTGCGCCGCGACGATCCACTCGCAGAGCGTCTTCGACTGGCCGTACACCGAGTTGGGGTTGAGCGCCTTGTCCGTCGAGATCAGGACGAACCGCTCGACCCCGAACTCGATCGCGACGTCGGCGACGACCCGCGTGCCGATCACGTTGTTGCGCACCGACTCGAGCGGGTTCGCCTCCATCAGCGGCACGTGCTTGTAGGCGGCCGTGTGGAACACGACGTCGGGGCGGTAGCGCTCGAAGACCTGGCGCATCTTCGTCCGGTTCTTCACGTCGCCGAGCACGGGGACGCCGGCGGAGAACCCGCGCTCGTCGACGAGCTCGCGCTCGATCTCGTAGAGCGCCGCCTCCGACTGCTCGAGCAGCACGATCCGGGCAGGCTGCGCCCGCGCGATCTGCCGCGACAGCTCCGAGCCGATCGAGCCGCCCGCGCCGGTGACGAGCACCGTCTTCCCCTCCACGTACCGGGCGATCGCCTCGAGGTCGACCTCGACCGGCTGTCGTCCCAGGAGGTCCTCCACCTGCACCGGCCGGATCTGGCCGGTGAGGTCGAGGTCGCCCTCGAGCAGCTCGTACAGGCCCGGCAGCGTCTTCACGGGGACGTGCGCCTCCTGTGCCATCTCGACCACGCGCTGGCGCACCTCGCCCGGCGCGGACGGGATCGCGATCAGCACCTCGTCCGGGTCGTTCTCGCGCAGGATTCGCGGCAGCTCGGCGATCGTCCCGAGCACGCGCACGCCGTGGAGGCGCATCCGGCGCTTGCGCGGGTCGTCGTCGACGAGCCCGATCGGGGTCGTCGTCGGCGACTTCTGCAGCTCCCGCAGCACGAGGCCGCCCGCGTCGCCGGCGCCGACGACGATCACCTCGCGGCCGCGGGCCATCAGGCGGCCCGGCGACGGGCGCTCGAACACCGTCCGTGCCAGCATCCGGCTGACGGCGACGAAGCCGAGCAGCAGCATCCAGTCGAGCAGCGCGATCCCGCGCGGCACGCGCAGGTCGTTCAGCGGCGCGAAGTAGAAGACGAGGTAGACGAGCAGCGAGGCGGCCGTGACGCCGCGGACGATCCCCCACATGTCGCGCGTGGAGACGTAGCGCCACCAGCGGTGGTGGATGCCGGTGACGGTGAAGACGGCGAGCTTCAGCGCGACGACGAGCAGGATCGTCGTCCACGCCACGTAGTCCTCGTAGTAGACGGGGACGTCGAGCGGGTCGAAGCGGACGCGGAACGCGAGGTACCAGGCGGCCGCGACGAGCACCCCGTCCGCAAGGAGCTGCCAGAGGCGGTGGCGCCCGACCGGCATCAGCGCACCGTCAGACCCTGGCGCCGACCGCGTCGCGCACGATCGTGGCGACGCGCTCCTGCTGGTCGGCCGTGATCCCGGCCCACAGCGGGAGCGAGAAGTTCTCCGCGGCCGCGCGCTCGGTCTCGGGGAGGTCGCCCTCCGACCAGCCGAGGTACCGGAGCGCCGGCTGGAGGTGGAGCGGCGGGAGGTAGTAGACGTTCGTGCCGACCCCGTGCTCGCGCAGCGAGGCGGCGATGCGGTCGCGCTCGGGCGAGCGGCAGACGAAGAGGTGGTAGACGTGGCCGGGCTCGTCCGCCGGCGTCTCGACCAGGTCGCCGAGCAGCTCGCGGTACCGGTCGGCGGCCTCGCGGCGTGCGCGGTTCCAGCCGTCGAGCTCGGGCAGGAAGATCCGCAGCGCCGCGGCGTGGATCTCGTCGAGGCGCGAGTTGTAGCCGACGTACTCGAAGTCGACCTTTGCGCGCGAGCCGTGGAAGCGCAGCATCCGGACGCGCGCCGCGAGCTCGGGGTCGATGCATGCGACGAGGCCGCCGTCGCCGAGCGCGAAGAGGTTCTTCGTCGGGAAGAAGCTGAAGGTCGAGGCGACGCCGGTGGTCGCGGTCCCTGCGGCGCCGAACGCCTGCGCCGCGTCCTCGATCAGCGGCAGCCCGAGCGCGGCGAGGTCGCGGAGCGGCGCCGGACGGCCGAAGAGGTGCACGGGCATGATCGCGCGCGTCCGGTCGGTGAT
>JBLNEO010000106.1:0-3820 GCA_050262775.1 Pseudomonadota bacterium
TCCGTGAAACGCGTCGTAACCGGCATGAAACGCGGCGTGACCCTATCGGGGCGAACGAGGAAAAGTCAAGGTATCGCCGGTTTCTCCGAAGTAATCCGCAAACCGCTTGTGGAAAGGCCGCAAGCCTCATCGTCGCATTGGCGAAAGTCGGTGAAATCTGTTACATACCGCTGCGATGTCGACACTCCGCGACGTGGCGAAGCACGCCGGTGTGAGCGTCGCGACGGCCTCCCGAGTGGCCTCCGGCGGCTCCAACGTGAAGGCCGACACCCGTGCGCGGGTGCAACGGGCGATGCGGGAGCTCCTGTACGTCCCGCCCGGTCGCCGTTCGATGACCGGGGTGATCGGCCTGCTCGTCCCGGAGCTCGCGAACCCCATCTTCCCGGCGCTCGCGCAGGCGATCGAGACGCGCGCCGCACCGTCGGGCCTCGCGTCGATCCTCTGCAACACCCAGAGCGCCGCCTATCGCGAGGTCGACTACGTGCACATGCTCCTCGACCGCGGCGTCGACGGGATGATCTTCATCTCGTGCGAGATGACGAACCTGTCCGGCGAGCACGGCCACTACGAGCGGCTGATCGCGGAGGGAGCGCGGATCGTGTTCGTCAACGGCACGCTGAGCGGTGTCGCGGTCCCGTCGATCGGCGTCGACGAGCGGACGGCCGGGGAGCTCGCGACACGGCACCTGATCGAGCTCGGGCACGAGCGGATCGGCTTCGTCGCGGGCCCCGAGCACTACCTGCCGACGCAGCTCAAGAACAGCGGCCGCGAGTCGGCGCTTCTCGCCGCGGGGCTCGAGCCGGACGGCCTCGTCGCCTTCGACGACTTCGGCATCGGCGGCGGCCGCGCCGCGATCGCGCGGCTCCTCGATCGACCGTCGCCGCCGACCGCCGTGATCTGCTCCTCCGACGTGATGGCGATCGGCGTGCTGCAGGAGGCGGCGCGCCGGGGCGTCCGCGTGCCTGCCGACCTCTCCGTGGTCGGCTTCGACGGGATCGCCGCCGACTGGACGGAGCCGCGGCTGACGACCATCGAGCAGCCGATCGCCGAGATCGCCGAGACGGCCGTCGACGCGCTCCGCCGCCTCATCGACGACCCGGACCGGCCGCTTCCGCACTTCGTCTTCCCGCCGAAGCTCCGCCGCGGCGCGTCGACGGCCGCCGTGAAGGCCTAGACGCCGTTCAGAGGTGGGAGGTGATCCCCGCCGGATCCTCGTCGACGGTGTGCGTCTCCCCGTCCGCGGCGTGCTCGTACCAGGAGTAGGCGTAGCGGCCGTCGTCGAGGTCGCGGGCGAACGTCGTCAGGCGCAACGGGTGGAACGTGTCGCACATCACCGCGAGCTCGTGCGTCTCGGCCATGCCGAGCGAGCGCTCGGCGAGCCCGGGCTGCGGGCCGTGCGGGAGCCCGGAGGGATGGAGCGTGATCGACCCGACCTCGATCCCCTTCCGGGACGAGAAGTTCCCGTCGACGTAGTAGATCATCTCCTCCGACTGGAGATTCGAGTGGTGGTACGGGATCGGGATCGCCAGCGGGTCGAAGTCGAGCTTCCGCGGGCAGAACGAGCAGATCACGAAGTTCGGCCCCTGGAAGGTCTGGTGCGAGGGCGGCGGCATGTGGATCCGCCCCGTGATCGGCTCGAAGTCGTGGATGGAGAACGTCCACGGGTAGAGGTAGCCGTCCCAGCCGACGACGTCGAACGGGTGGTAGTCGATCACGTAGTCCTGGTAGCCGTCGCGGACGCGCACCTTCAGCAGGAACTCGCCCCGCTCGCGGATCGTGCGGAGCTCCGTCGGCGGGTGGATGTCCCGGTGGTAGTAGGGCGCGTGCTCCATCAGCTGCCCGTACGCGTTGCGGTAGCGCTTGGGGATCTCGATCAGGCCGGGCGTCTCGAACACGATCAGGCGGTGCTCCCCGTCGTCGGGGCGGAAGCGGTACGTCGTCCCGCGCGGGATCACGACGTAGTCGCCGTCGCGGTACGGGAGGTCGCCGAAGATCGTCTCGAGCGTCCCGCCGCCCTCGTGCACGAACACGACCTCGTCGCCCTCGCCGTTCCGGAAGAAGTAGTCCATGCGCTCACGCGGCCGGCAGAGGGAGATCTCCACGTCGTTGTTCCACATCAGCAGGCGCCGCCCGGTGACCGGGTCGCCCTCCGCCGGGATCCCCGCGGTCGTCATGTGGCGGTGGGCGTGCGCCTCGGGCACCCACTCGTCGCGCTCGATCGCGACGAACTCGCCGAGCTCCTTCACCCGGCAGGGCGACTGCAGGTGGTAGAGGATCGACTCGTTGCCGGAGAAGCCCTCGAGCCCCATCACCTCCTCGGTGAGGAGCGTCCCGTTCTCGCGGAACTGGACGTGCCGCTTGCGGGGTACCTCGCCGAGGCTGACGTAGTACGGCATCGCCGACAAGGATAATCGCGTCGTGCTCGATCGGCGGCGCCAGATCGTGTTCGCGGTCGTCCTCCTGACGGGCGCCGTGCTCCTGCTCGTCGGGCTGCCGACGCTCGGCGCCCTCCTCGTCGCGCTGTACGTCGTCTGGTGGATCCTCGTCGGGATCCGCGACCTCCGGCGCCGGTGACGGATACGCGGCGGCGCGTCGCTACGCTCCCGCGATGCCGCCGGCGCTGGCCGTTCGCAGCCTGACGAAGCGCTACGGCGGGGTCGACGCGCTCCGTGGCGTCGACCTCGAGGTCGGCGAGGGGGAGCTCGTCGGCCTGCTCGGACCGAACGGCGCCGGCAAGTCGACGCTCGTGAAGATCGCCTGCGGGCTCGTCCGCCCGACGGTCGGCGACGCGGCGGTCTGCGGCGCGGGCGCCGGGTCGCTCGAGGCGCGGGCGGCGCTCGGCTACCTCGCGGAGCTCTTCCGGTTCCCTGGGTGGCAGCGGGCCGACGAGGTGCTCGCCCTCCATCAGCGGCTGTCCGGCTCCCACGGCGGCCCGCGCGAGCGCGCCGAGCTGCTCGACCTCGTCGGCCTCACCGACGCGCGCGACCGGCGCGTCGAGACGATGTCGAAGGGGATGCAGCAGCGGCTCGGGATCGCGCAGGCGCTCGTGCGCTCGCCGCCGCTGCTGCTGCTCGACGAGCCGACGAGCGCGCTCGACCCGGCGGGCCGGCGGACGGTCCGCGCGCTGCTCGAGGAGCTGCGCTCGCGCGGGATCGCAGTGCTGCTCAACTCGCACCTGCTGTCGGAGGTCGAGCTCGTCTGCGACCGCGTCGCGATCATCGCCGGCGGGCGCGTCGTCGCTGCCGGCGCGCCGCAGGAGCTCGTGCGCCCGGCCGGCGTCGAGGTCGAGACCGCGAACGGCACGCGCGTGTTCGCCGACGCCCGGCGCGACGAGGTGCCGGCGATCGTGCGCGAGCTGGTCGCGGCGGGCGAGGACGTCTACGGCGTGCAGGTGCGCCGGTCGACGCTCGAGGACGCCTACCTCGAGGCGGTCGAGGGCGCCGACGGGAGGGGTCCGGCGGCATGAGCAACGCGCGCGTGATCGCCGCCTTCGCGCTGCGCGAGGCGCTGCGCCGGCGCGTGTTCGTCGTGGTCGCCCTGCTGACCGCCGTCTTCCTCGGCCTCTACGGCCTCGGGACCTGGCAGGCGTTCAAGACGGTCGACGAGTTCGGGACCGGCTTCGCGGGCGTCGAGCCGCGCGTCGTCGCGGGCGCGACGCTGCTCGGGCTGGCCTGCTTCGCGACGCTCTTCCTCGGCGCCATCCTCGCCGTCTTCCTCACGCTCGGCGTCGTGCGCGGCGACGCGGAGCGCGGCCTGCTGCAGCCGCTGCTCGTGCGACCGGTGTCGCGCCGCGCGCTGCTGGGCGCGCGCTTCGCCGCCG
>JBLNEO010000107.1:0-21787 GCA_050262775.1 Pseudomonadota bacterium
CGAGCGCGAGCACGTTGCAGCCCATCGAGTCGAACTCCGCGTCGGGCACCTCGACGAACGCGACCCCGCGGTCCCGCAGCAGCTCGACGAGGCGCACGGGCAGCAGCGGGAGGTAGACGAGTGCGAGGTCGGCGGCGAGCGGCGAGACGAGGCTCATCAGGTGGAGGATCTCGTCGCGGCCGTGCCAGTACGGGAGGTCGAACTCGATCACCTCAACGTCGGGCAGGACGGCCCGGAGCTGCGGTGCGCCCTCGCGGTTCGTCCGGTAGCCGAGCCCCACCGCGAGGTTCGCGTCGTCGAGCCACAGCGTGTCGCCGCCCTCGACCTCCCCGGGCGCCTCGATCCGTGCGAAGACCGGGATCCCGACGCGCTCCAGGTCGCGCTCGATCAGGTGCGCCTCCCCCCGCCGGCCGGCCTTGCCCGGGCGCAGCACGACCGCACCGCGCGGGGTCACCAGCGCGGGGTCGTAGACGTAGACGGCGTCGGGGTTCCCGGGATCGCTCTCCGCGACCACGACGTCGACGCCGGCCTCCGCGAGCGCCGCGCGGAAGGCCGCGTGCTCGGCCGCGATCGCCTCCGCGTCGGGCTCCGCGCGCCAGCCGTACTCGCGCCAGGCCGCCAGGGCGGTGGGCGCCGGGGGTCGGACGAGCACGCGGCGGAGCGGGCGCGTCATCGGCACGGTGATGATCGTATTCGACGCGCATCGGTTATCCCTGGTATAACGCCGCCCAATGTCTACTCAACCGATGAACAAACTCTGGATCGCGGCCGCCGCGCTCGGCGGCGCCGCCGCCCTCGCCGCCGGCTGCGGCGGCACGTCGGAGGCCGGCGGCGGGGCCTCCGGCTCCGGCTCGACGAAGCTCGCCCTCGCCGCGTACTCCACCCCGCGCGAGGCGTACGCCGAGCTGATCCCTGCGTTCGCGGCGACGCCGGCGGGGCGCGGCGTCTCGATCTCGCAGTCCTACGGCAGCTCCGGGGAGCAGTCGCGCGCCGTCGAGGCGGGGCTGCCCGCCGACGTGGTCGCCTTCTCGCTCGCCCCCGACGTCATCCGGCTCGTCGAGGCCGGGATCGTCGCCCCGGACTGGGCGGCGGACGGCCACCACGGCATGGTCACCGACTCCGTCGTCGTCCTCGCCGTGCGGAAGGGGAACCCCAAGGGGATCAGGGGCTGGGACGACCTCGTGCAGCCCGGCGTCGAGGTGATCACGCCCAACCCGTTCACCTCCGGCGGCGCGCGCTGGAACGTCATGGCCGCGTACGGCGCGCAGCTGGAGCAGGGGAAGTCAAAGCAGCAGGCGGTGCAGTACCTCCGCGACCTCTTCGCCAACGTGTCCGTGCAGGACAAGTCCGCACGCGAGTCGCTCCAGACCTTCTCGGGGGGCAAGGGCGACGTCCTGATCGCGTACGAGAACGAGGCGATCACGGCGCAGCAGGCGGGGCAGCCGCTCGAGTACGTGATCCCCGACCAGACGATCCTGATCGAGAACCCGGTCGCGGTGACGAAGGACGCGCCGGCCCAGGCGAAGGCGTTCGTCGACTACCTCCGCACCCCTGCGGCCCAGAGGGTCTTCGCGGCCAAGGGCTACCGCTCGATCCTCCCGGCCCTCGCCGACGAGGCGCGCTACCCGACGCCGCAGACGCTGTTCTCGATCGCCTACCTCGGCGGCTGGGACGCCGTGACCTCGGAGTTCTTCGACCGCGAGGACGGGATCGTGGCGGACATCCAGCGCGACCTCGGGGAGCCGACGGAGTGACGGCGTGACGACCTCCGGCGTCGCGCTGCCGCGGGCGCGCGACGGAAGCGACGCGGCCTCGGCCGTCCTCATGCGCGGCCTCGTCACCGCCTACCTCGGGCTGATCGTCGTCCTCCCGCTTGCGGCCGTCGTCTGGCGGTCGACGCGCGGAGGCGGCACGACGTTCTGGGACTCGATCACGGCGCCCGACGCGGTGGCGGCGCTGAAGCTGACGCTCCTCGCGGCGCTCGCGGTCGCGTTCGTGAACGCGGTCGTCGGCACGCTCATCGCGTGGGTCCTGATCCGCGACACGTTCCGCGGGCAGAGCCTCGTGAACGCGGTCATCGACCTCCCGTTCGCCCTTCCGACGATCGTCGCCGGCGTGACGCTCCTCGCGCTCTACGGCCCGCTGAGCCCGGTCGGCGTGAACGCCGCGTACACGCGTTGGGCGGTGATCCTCGCACTGCTGTTCGTGACGCTCCCGTTCGTCGTGCGGACGGTGCAGCCGGTGCTGCTGGAGCTCGACGCGGAGATGGAGGAGGCGGCGGCGTCGCTCGGGGCCGGGCGCACGACCGTCTTCCGCCGCGTGATCTTCCCGAACCTCCTGCCGGGGATCCTCTCCGGCGTCGCGCTCGCGTTCGCCCGGGCCGTCGGCGAGTTCGGGTCGGTCGTCCTCATCAGCGGGAACCTGCCGTTCCGGACGCAGGTCTCGTCCGTCTACATCTTCGGCCAGATCGAGAGCGACAACGTCGCCGGGGCCGCGGCGGTCTCCGTCGTGCTGCTCGTGATCTCGTTCGCCGTCCTGCTCGGGATCGGCGGCATCCGCCGGCTCGCGACGAGGCACGACCGGTGAGGTACGTGCTGCGGTTCGCCGCGCTCGGCTACCTGGCCGCCGTCCTCGTCGGGCCGGTCGGCCTCGTCTTCTACCGCGCCTTCGAGCACGGCTTCGACACGTTCTGGGCGGCGGTGACGACGCCGGAGGCGCTGCACGCGCTCTGGCTGACCGTGCTGATCGCGGCGATCGCCGTGCCGCTCAACACGGCCTTCGGGATCCTCTGCGCGCTCGTGATCGTGCGGCACCGCTTCCGGGGCGTCGGGATCCTGAACGCGCTCGTCGACCTGCCGCTCGCCCTGTCGCCGATCGTTGTGGGCCTGTCGCTGCTGCTGCTCTACGGGCGCGAGGGCTGGTTCGGCGAGGTGCTCGCCGCCAACGGGATCCAGGTGATCTTCTCGCTGCCGGGAATGATCCTGGCGACGATCTTCGTCTCGCTGCCGTTCGTCGTCCGCGAGGTGGTGCCGGTGCTGCGCGAGATCGGGACCGACCAGGAGCAGGCGGCGGCGACGCTCGGCGCCGGCTCGCTCCAGACCTTCCGACGCATCACGTTCCCCGCGATCCGCTGGGCCGTCGCGTACGGCGTCGTGCTGACGACAGCGCGGGCGCTCGGGGAGTACGGCGCGGTCACCGTTGTCTCCGGCCGGATCGTCGGCGAGACGCAGACGATGACGATCCACGTGGAGGAGCGGTTCCAGAGCTTCGATCTCGTGGGGGCGTACGCCGCCTCCGTCGTGCTGGCCATGCTCGCGATCGCGGTGCTGCTGCTCATGACCCTGTTCAAGCCGAAGGAGGAGACCCGATGATCGTCGCCCGCGACGTCGTCAAGCGTTTCGGCGACTTCACGGCCCTCGACGGCGTGTCGATCGAGGTGCCGGCAGGGGCGCTGACCGCGCTGCTCGGCCCGAGCGGGAGCGGCAAGTCCACGCTGCTCCGCGTCATCGCCGGGCTGGAGAGCCCCGACTCGGGGACCGTCGAGATCGACGGCCGCGACGCGACCCGCCTCGCGCCGCAGAAGCGCGGCGTCGGGTTCGTCTTCCAGCACTACGCGGCGTTCAAGCACATGACCGTCCGCGACAACATCGCGTTCGGGCTCACCGTCCGAAAACGGCCGAACGACGAGATCCGCGCGCGCGTCGACGAGTTGCTCGCGCTCGTCCAGCTCCGCGCGTTCGGCGACCGCTACCCCGCGCAGCTCTCCGGCGGCCAGCGCCAGCGGATGGCGCTCGCGCGGGCGCTCGCGGTCGAGCCTGCCGTGCTGCTGCTCGACGAGCCCTTCGGGGCGCTCGACGCGCGCGTCCGCACGTCGCTGCGCCGGTGGCTCCGCCGCCTCCACGACGAGGTGCACGTCACGACCGTGTTCGTGACGCACGACCAGGAGGAGGCGATGGACGTCGCCGACGAGATCGTCGTGATGAACGACGGGCACATCGAGCAGGTCGGCGCGCCGTCGGTGCTGTACGAGGAGCCGGCGACGGAGTTCGTGATGGGCTTCGTCGGCTCGGTGACGCGCGTCGGCGACGCCTACGTGCGCCCGCACGACCTCGAGCTCCTCCACGCGCCGAACGGCTCGACGGAGGAGGTGCAGGTACGCCGCGTCGTCCACCTCGGCTTCGAGGTGCGCGTGGAGCTCGAGCAGGTCGACGGAGGGGAGCTCGTGGCGCAGCTGTCGCGCGCCGAGGCGGAGTCGCTGGAGCTCGCGCCCGGCGACATCGTCTGGGTCAGGCCGACGAGGGAGCGCCTCTTCCGGTAGCAGCGAGCTCCGCGATCTCGTCCGGCAGGGCGCCCGCTGCGAGGTCGGCGAGCGTCACGGTCTCCAGCACCGCGCGCAGGTTCGTCCGGACGGCGAGCCAGACGTCGTGGAGCGGCGCCGCGGCGCCGGTGTAGGTGACGGTGTCCGGCCGCTCGCCGCGCACGTTCGCGAGCGGGCCGTCAACGGCGCGGATGACGTCGGCGAGGGCGATCGCGTCGGCGGGGCGGGCGAGGCGGTAGCCGCCCTCGGCGCCGCGCTGCGTCGCCACGAGCCCGGCGCGGCGGAGGTCGGTGAGGATGTTCTCGAGGAACTTGAGCGGGATCCCCTGGGCCGAGGCGAGCCGCTCGCCCTTCACCGGACCCGGCGGCGCCGCGGCCAGCTCGGCCATCGCCCGGAGGGCGTAATCGGTCTTCGCCGAGACGCGCACGGCGTCATTGTCGCGTCTCCGCGAGCCGGCGTTCGAGGAAGCGCCGCTCCACCGGATTCGTCGCGAGCTCGAGTGCGCGTGTGTACGACGCGTGCGCGTCGCGGCTGCGACCGAGCCGCCGCAGGAGGTCGGCGCGCGTCGCGTGGAGGAGGTGGTAGCCGTCGAGGCCGTCGATGCGCTCCACCACGTCCAGTCCGGCCTCCGGCCCCGCCGTCATCGCGACGGCGACCGCGCGGTTCAGCTCGACCACGGGGGACGGCGCGAGCGCGCCGAGGAGCGCGTAGAGCCGGGCGATCTCGCGCCAGTCGGTGTCCTCGGGCCGTGCCGCGCCGCCGTGGACGGCGGCGATCGCCGCCGGGAGCTGGTACGGCCCGGGCCGCCCGAGAGCGGCCGCACGGTCGAGCACCCGCGTCCCCTCGTCGATCCTTCCGCGGTCCCAGCGGGCGCGGTCCTGGTCCTCGAGCAGCACGAGGTCGCCCGCCTCGTCGACACGTGCGTCGCGGCGCGAGTCCTGGAGCAGCACGAGCGCGAGGAGGCCGAGGGCCTCGGGCTCGTCCGGCATCAGCACGGCGAGGAGCTTCGCGAGCCTGATCGCCTCCTCGCACAGCTCGCGCCGCACGAGGTCGTCGGACGCCGTCGAGGCGTAGCCCTCGTTGAAGACGAGGTAGAGGACGGCGAGCACGTGCGGCAGCCGGTCGGGCAGGAGGTGGTCCGGCGGCACCCGGAAGGGGATCCCGGCGGCGCGGATCTTCCGCTTCGCGCGCACGAGCCGCTGCGCCATCGTCGCCTCGGCCACGAGGAAGGCGCGCGCGATCTCCGCCGTGGTCAGGCCGGCCACCTCGCGCAGGGTCAGCGACACGCGCACCTCCGGCGCGAGCGCGGGGTGGCAGCACGTGAAGATCAGGTCGAGGCGGTCGTCGGGGATCGAGGTCATGTCGGTCTCCTCCGGGTCGGCGGGCGCCATCGCCTCGAGGCGGCCCAGCAGCTCGGTCTTCGCCCGCAGGGTGCGGTCGCGCCGGAGCCGGTCGATCGCGCGGTTGCGCGCGGTGGTGAAGAGCCACGCGCCCGGGTTCGCGGGCGGGCGATCGCCCCAGCGCTCGAGCGCCGTCGCGAAGGCGTCCTGGACGGCGTCCTCCGCGAGGGAGAGGTCGCCCGTCGCCCGGGCCAGCGCGGCGACGGAGCGGCCCCATTCCTCGCGGAAGAGCCGGTCGATCACTCGACGACGGGCCGGATCTCCACGGAGCCGCGGGAGACGAGCGGGACCGAGGCCGCGAGCTCGATCGCCTCGTCGAGGTCGGCGCAGTCGACGACGAGCAGCCCGCCCACGAGCTCCTTCGTCTCGGCGTACGGCCCGTCCGTCACGACCGTCTCGCCGTCGAGGACGCGCACGGTCCGCGCCTCCGAGGGATCCTCGAGCTCGAGCCCGGAGACCCGCTGCTGCCGCGCGTCCATCCGCTCGAACAGCGCGAGCCAGTGCGGCAGCGAGGCCTCGCGGGCGGCGGCCGCCTCCTCGGGCGACATCGCCCGCCACCGCGCGACGTCGGCTGCGTCGTTCGCCAGCAGCAGCGCGTACCTCACGAGCCGTTCTCCACGCCGGGACGCACCTCGACGGCGCCGTGCTCCGCCGCGGGGATCCGGGCCGCCAGCGCGACCGCCTCGTCGATCGAGTCGCAGTCGAGCACGAAGTACCCGCCGATCTGCTCCCGCAGCTCGGCGAACGGCCCGTCGGTGACGACCGTCTCGCCGTCCACGACGCGGACCGTGGTGGCCGTCGCCACCGGCTGGAGCTCGTAGCCCTCGACGAGCTTCCCCGCCGCCCGGGCGTCCTCGGAGAACGCGCGGTAGCGGTCGTAGACGGCGCGCCGCTCCTCGTCGCCGAGCGCGGCCCAGGCCTGCTCGTCGGCGTGGATCAGGGCGAGGTACCTCACGCAGGGACCTCGTCGAAGACGACGACCTTCCGGATCTCGATCGTGCCGACGCGAGCCGACGGGATCTTCGCGGCCCAGCGGCGCGCCTCCTCGTCGGAGTCGACCTCGATGAGGTAGTACCCGCCGAGGTGCTCGCGCGTCTCGGCGAACGGGCCGTCCGTGGCGACGGTCTCGCCGTCGCGGACGCGGATGCTGGTCGCGGTCTCCGTCGGATGGAGCGCGTCGCCCGCGACGTACGCGCCCGCCGCACGGAGCTCCTCCGTGTAGGCGAAGTAGTCGCGCATCATCGCGTCCCGCTCGTCCTCCGGCCACGCCCCGGGCGCCTCGTAGATCAGGAGCATGTACTGCATGGTGCGGCCTCCTTTGGAGTGGGTTCGACTCTACGACGAACGAACGGGCCCGGGATCGACACGCCCGAACGGCCCGCTGCGCGTCATCGGCGGGCGAGCATCGCGCGCAGGAGTCCCAGCGCTCCCGGCTTGTCGAGCATCTCGTTGAGGTTTCCGCACTTCGGCGACTGGACGCAGGACGGGCAGCCGTGCTCGCAGGGGCAGCGCTCGAGCAGGGTCGCGGTGTCGCCGACCCAGCCCTCGAACACGTCGAAGCCGCGCTCGGCGATCCCGACGCCGCCGGCGTGCCCGTCGTAGACGAACACGGTCGGCCGTCCCGTCTGGAAGTGGACGTTCGTCGAGAGGCCGCCGATGTCCCAGCGGTCGCTCATCGTCCACAGCGGGAGGAGGGCGATCATCGCGTGCTCGGCGGCGTGGAGGCTCGAGAGGAGGCGCGGCATCTCCTCGATCCCGTGCAGGTGCGTCGCCTCGGGCACGTACCAGACGGCCTCCGTGTCGAAGCTCGTCTCGGGGAGGTCGAGGGCCACGGTCTCGAGCGTCGTCCCGTCGCGCGTCTTCCGCTGGTAGCCCACGACCTGCTCGGTGACGGAGACCGCGCCGAACGCGAGCTCGAGCCCGAGGCGACGCTCCGTCCGCGTCGCCTCGACGATCGCCGTCGCCGTCTCCTTCTTCGCGAGCGTGTACCAGTCTCCGGTGAACGGCGTCACGAGCGCGGTCCGTCCCGCGTGGTCGAGCTCCCGCACCAGGTACTGGTCGCCCAGGTGGAGGTAGACGGCGCCCTCGTGCACGGTCGAGTACGCGCGCTCCCGCTCGACGAGGCCGAGCACCGTGCCCGTCGAGGCGTCGACGACCGTGAAGGAGTCGGGTGTCGACGACCGGAGCGACGTGCGCGCGGCCGGGTAGTCCTTGCCGGCCCACACCCAGCCCGCCGGCGTGCGCTTCAGCTCGGGGAGCTGCGCCGCGCGCTCGAGCGCCGCGTCCCCGAGCGTGGCTCGATCCGCGTCGTCGAGAGGCGCCTCGAACGCGGCCGAGAGGACATGGCCGTCGAGGACGCGCGGGTTCGCGTGGTCGAGACGTGCCGCCTCGACGGTTCGGGCGAGCAGCGCCTCGGGATCGCGCATGAAGAACTGGTCGAGCGCGTCCTCGCTCGCGACGAGCAGCGCGAGGCCGTGACCGCGCCTGCCCGCGCGTCCCCACTGCTGGCGCAGCGAGGCGACCGTCCCGGGGAAGCCAACCGAGATCGCCGCGTCGAGCTCTCCGATGTCGATGCCGAGCTCGAGGGCGTCCGTCGCCGAGACGCCGAGGAGGTCGCCCTCCACGAGTCGCCGCTCGATCTCGCGCCGCTGCGCGGGGGTGTACCCGGCGCGGTACGGCGCGAGGCGCGCAGCGACGTCGCCGGGGACGCGGTCGGCCGTGAACCGGTGCACGAGCTCGGCCGTGCGTCGGCTCTTCGCGAAGCAGATCGTGCGCAGCCCCCGGGTGACGAGCCCCGCCATCAGCCGCGAGGCCTCGCCGAGCGCCGAGGCGCGCAGGCCGAGCTCCTCGTCGAGGAGCGGCGGGTTCCACAGCGCGATCGTCCGCTCCGCACGGGGCGCGCCGTCGTCCGCGACCACGGTCGCCTCCTCGCCCACGAGCGCCAGCGCGAGCTCGCCCGGGTTGGCGATCGTCGCCGACGCGAGCAGGAACTGCGGCTCGGAGCCGTAGACCCGGGCGAGCCGCCGCAGCCGCCGCAGCACGTTGCCGACGTGCGAGCCGAAGACGCCGCGGTACACGTGCGCCTCGTCGACGACCACGTACGCGAGGTTCGCGAGCACGTCGCCCCAGCGGTCGTGGTGGGGGAGCACGCCGACGTGGAGCATGTCCGGGTTCGTGAGGACGAGGTTGGCCCACTTCCGGATCTGCCACCGACGCTCGGCCTCGGTGTCGCCGTCGTAGATCGCCGCCCGGACGCGCGGCACCCGCAGCGTCGCGAGGGCGCGCGCCTGGTCCTGGGCGAGCGCCTTCGTCGGGTAGAGGACGAGGGCGCGCCGCCTCGGATCGGCTGCCAGCGCGCTCAGCACCGGGAGGGTGAACGCGAGCGTCTTGCCGGACGCCGTCCCCGTCGTGACGATCACGTTCCCGCCGCGGCGCGCGGCCTCCCAGGCCTCCGCCTGGTGGGCGTACAGCCGCTCGATCCCCCGCGCCGCGAGGGCCTCGCGGACGCGGGCGTCGACGCCGTCCGGGATCGGCGCGAAGACGGGCATGCGTGCGGGCTCGGTCGCGAGGTGCGCGAGCGCCTCGCCCTCGAGCACCTCGATCCAGCCGCCGGTCCCGATCGCCACGGCCCCAGTCTGCCTCGTTACCATGCGACGACCGGGGTGCCCCGCCTGGGGCTGAGATCACACCCGTCGAACCTGATCCGGGTCATGCCGGCGAAGGGAGCGCGCATCACCGTTCCGAGGTGCCTCACGATCGCGACGTCCGACTCGGGCGGCGGCGCGGGCATCCAGGCCGACCTGAAGGCGTTCGCGGCGGCCGGCTGCCACGGCATGTCCGCGCTCGTCGCGCTCACCGCGCAGAACACGGTGGGGGTGACGGACGTCCACGAGCTGCCGCCCGCGTTCGTGACCGCGCAGCTCGAGGCCGTGTTCGGCGACATCGGCGTCGACGCGGCGAAGACCGGGATGCTGTTCTCGCGCCCGCTGATCGAGACGGTGGCGGCGTTCCTCGAGGCGCACCCTGTGCCGCTCGTCGTCGATCCCGTGATGGTGGCGAGCTCGGGCGCGACGCTGCTCCTCGCGGACGCGGTGGAGACGATGGTGGCGCGGCTCTTCCCGCTCGCCACGGTGGTGACGCCGAACCTCCTCGAGGCCGAGGCGCTCACGGGCATGGCAGGCGCGCCGCGGCGCGAGCTCGCGGAGCGCCTCGTGGAGCTCGGTGCGCCGGCGGCGCTCGTCACCGGCGGCCACGGCGAGACCGCCGTCGACCACCTCTTCGACGGTCGCGACCACCTCGAGCTCCCCGTCGAGCGCGTCGACGTCCCCGCCACGCACGGCGCCGGGTGCACCCACTCCGCGACCCTGACGGCCGAGCTCGCGAAGGGCGGGACGCTGCGCGACGCCGCCCGGACCGCGTCGCGCGTGGCCTCCGCAGCCGTCCGCCACGGGCTCGTCGGGATCGGGCGCGGCGAGGGCCCCGTCGACGTCCTCCACCTCGCGAAGGGAGCCGCGTGACCGCGCCGGGCGCCACGCTGCGGACGCTGCGAGAGCGGCAGCCGCTCGTCCACAACGTGACGAACTACGTCGTCATGAACGAGACGGCGAACGCCCTCCTCGCCCTCGGCGCACTGCCCGTGATGGCGCACGCGCGCGAGGAGGTCGAGGAGATGGTCGGCCTGGCCGGGGCGCTGGCGCTCAACATCGGGACGCTCTCGCCCCACTGGGTCGACGCCATGCTCGCCGCGGGCGCGGCCGCGAACGTACGCGGGATCCCCGTCGTCCTCGACCCGGTCGGAGCGGGCGCGACGCGGTACCGGACGGAGACGGCGAAGCGGATCCTGGACGAGGTCGACGTGACCGTCCTCCGCGGGAACGCCGGCGAGATCGCGACGCTCCTCGGCGTCGAGGCGGAGGTGCGGGGGGTGGAGTCGGTGGCCGCCTCCGGCGAGCCGGCCGAGCTCGCGCGCGAGGCGGCGCGGTCGCTCGGCGTCGTCGCGTCGGTCACCGGGCCCGTCGACCACGTCTCGGACGGCGAGGCGGTGATCGCGGTCGCGAACGGCGACCCGCTGCTCGCGACGGTCACCGGCACCGGCTGCATGTCGACGGCGATCACCGCCGCGTTCCTCGCCGTCTCGGCGTCGGCGCTCGAGGGCGCGGCCGAGGCGCTGCAGGCGTTCGGCGTCGCCGGCGAGGACGCCGCGCGCGTCGCACGCGGGCCCGGGTCGTTCCACGTCGCGCTCTACGACGCGCTCGCCGCCCTCGATCCGGCGACGCTCGACGGTCGCGTGCGGTGAGGCTCCACGTGCTCGTCGACGACGTCGAGGTCGCGCGTCGCGCGGTCGCCGAGGGCGCGACCGTCGTGCAGCTGCGCGCGAAGGGCGTGTCGACCGAGGAGCTCGTGGCCCTCGGGCGACCGTTCCGCGACCTCGACGCCACCTTCGTCGTCAACGACGACCTCGACGCTGCGCTCGCGCTCGGGGCCGACGGCGTGCACCTCGGCCGTTCGGACACGGGGATCGACCGGGCGCTCGCGGGCGGGCTCCTGGTCGGCCGCTCCGCGGCGTCCGTCGAGGAGGCGCTCGACGCCGAGTGGGAGGGCGCCTCGTACGTCGGGGCCGGGCCGGTGTGGGAGACGCCGTCGAAGCCGGACGCCGACCCGGCGATCGGGCTCGACGGGCTGCGCGCGATCTGCGCGGCGGTGGCGATCCCCGTGGTGGCGATCGGCGGGATCGACGCGTCGAGCGCCGCGGCCTGCGTCCGTGCGGGCGCCGAGGGGGTCGCCGTGATCCGCGCGGCGGCGGACGCCGGCGCCGTTCGACGGGCGGTCGATGAGGCTCTCGCAGCTCGGTGAGTTCGGGCTCATCGACGAGCTCGCACGGCGGGGGCTCGTCGAGGGCGTCGAGGACGACGTCGCGCAGGTCGGCGGGCTCGTCGTCACGCAGGACTCGCTCGTCGAGGGAGTCCACTTCCGCCTCGACTGGCTGTCGCACCGCGAGCTCGGGTATCGCGCGGGCGCCGTCAACGTCAGCGACCTCTCGGCGGCCGGCGCGGAGCCCGAGGCCCTGCTCGTGTCGCTCGGAGCGCCGCCGGACACGCGCGTGGAGGACGTGGTCGAGCTGTACGAGGGGCTCGCCGAGCTCGGCGTGCGCGTCGTCGGCGGCGACACGACGGCGGCCGAGCGGCTGTATCTCACGGTGACGGCGGTCGGCCGGTCGGCGCGCGTGCCGGGACGCGGCGGTGCGCGCCCCGGCGACCTCCTCGTCCTCACGGGCCCGCTCGGCGCGGCCGGAGCGGCGTTCCGCGAGGGGCGGTACGTGCGTCCACCGGTGCGGACGTCGGAGGGCCGGCGGCTGGCCGCCGTGGCGAACGCGATGCTCGACGTCTCCGACGGGCTCGCCCAGGACGCGGGCCACATCGCCCGTCGGTCGGGCGTGCGGTGCGAGATCGATCTCGAGCGCGTGCCGCTCGCGGCCGAGCTCGCGGACCTGGGCTTCGGCGAGGACTTCGAGCTCCTCGCGGCGACGCCGGATGCGCTCGGGTTCCCGGTCATCGGCCGCTGCGGCGAGGGCGCGGGGGTCGAGCTCCGCCTCGACGGGCGCGCCGTCGACCTCGGCGGCTGGGACCACTTCTCCGGGCCGGGGCGCGACGGGCCCCGGTCGGCAGGACGGCGCATGGTCTGACCCGCATCGCCCGGCCAACCCCCGACCGGGAACCGCAGAAATCCTTGCGCCGGGCGTTCGCCGTAGGGAGTCTTCGGTGGGCGTGCTGGCGTACCTGACCAAGCGGCTCGCGTGGGGAGGCGTGCTCTTCCTCGCGATCACGCTGGTCGTGTACGTCCTCTTCTTCGTCATCCCCGTCGACCCGACCCGCCGCGCCGGCGGGCGCACCGACTCGGAGATCTTCATCCGCGAGGCGTACTCGGTGGAGGGGCCGATCTGGCGCGAGTACCCGAGCTTCGTGTGGAACGTCGTGCGCCACGGAGATCTCGGCAGCTCGTACGGGAACCGCCGCGACGTGCGTGACATCGTCGCGAACGCCGCGCCGGTCACGATCTCCCTCGTCCTCGGCGCCGCCGCGATGTGGCTTCTGATCGCGATCCCGATCGGCACGCTCTCCGCGCTGCGTCCGCGCTCCCTGCTCGACCGTGCCTCGATGTTCTTCGTCCTCGTCGGGATCTCGCTGCACCCGTTGTGGATGGGGCTGATGTTCTCGTACTTCGCCGGGTACAAGTGGCGGCTCGCTCCCATCGGGGGCTACTGCAACCTCCTCGACAACGACGTCTCGCAGCGGTGCGCGGGCCTCGTGCCGTGGGCGCACCACCTGCTGCTCCCGTGGCTCACGCTCTCGCTCCTCTTCGCGGCGCTGTACACGCGGATGGTGCGGGCGAGCGTGATGGACACGCTCCAGGACGACTTCGTCCGCACCGCGTTCGCGAAGGGGGCGTCGTCGTGGCGCGTGCTGCGCTCCCACGTGCTCCGGAACGCGCTCCTGCCGGTGATCACGATGCTCGGGATGGACATCGGCGTCGCGCTCGGGATGTCGTTCTTCGTCGAGATCGCCTTCGGCCTGCCCGGGCTCGGCACCGAGTCGATCCGGGCGCTCCGGCGCCGCGACCTGCCCGTGATCGTGGGCGTGACGATCTGCGGGGCCACCGCGATCCTGATCCTCACGACGCTCGTCGACGTGCTCTACGGCGTTCTCGACCCGCGCGTCCGGCGCGCCTACCGGTGGCGGGGCGTCCCGCGCGAGGAAGGCGAGGGCGCCGCCGAGCCGGCGACCGAGCCCGTCCTCGCCCGCTAGGGCAGCCAGGCGGCGAAGGCCTCCTCGAACCGCTCGCGCGGCTGCGCGCCGAGCACCTCCGCCCGCGCCTCGCCGTCCTCGAGCAGCAGCACGGTCGGGAGCGAGAGCACGCCGTACCGGGCGCCGACGTCGGGGCTGTCGTCGAGGTTCACGCGGACGACGGGCAGCGGAAGCGACGCGAGGATCGGCTCGATCGCCTCGCACGGCTTGCACCAGGGCGCCCAGAAGTCGACGACGACGGGCCCGCCGGCCGCCGCCACGCGCGCGTCGAACTCGGCCGGTGTCACAGCCGCCCCGCGAGCGCCTGGAGCCGTAGCAGCGGCACCTTCCAGACGGCCTCGACGACGATCGCATGCGACATCTTCGACCCGCCCTCCTCGCGGTCGACGAAGCGGATCGGCACCTCCACGACGCGGAAGCCCTTCCGCACGGTGCGGTACGTGTTCTCGATCTGGAACGCGTAGCCCTTCGAGTGGATCGCGTCCAGGTCGATCGTCTCGAGCACGCGTCGGCGAAACGCCTTGAAGCCGCCGGTGAGGTCGCGCACCCGCGACCAGAGGAGCACCTGCGCGTAGAGCGAGCCGCCCCGCGAGATCACGCGGCGCCCGAGCCCCCAGTTGCCGACCCCGCCGCCGGGGACGTACCGCGACCCGAGGGCGAGGTCGGCGCCGGCCTCGACGGCGGCCAGCAGCCGTGGCACGTCGGCCGGGTCGTGGGAGAAGTCGCAGTCCATCTCGAGCACCACCTCCGCGCCGTCGGCGAGCGCCCGTCGAAAGCCGGCGAGGTACGCCGGGCCGAGCCCCTCCTTGCGGTCGCGGTGGAGGACGTCGACGTACGGGAGCTCCGCCGCGAGGCGGTCGGCGATCTCGCCGGTGCCGTCGGGCGAGCCGTCGTCGATCACGAGCACGCGCACGTCGTGCTCCCCGAGCGCGCGCACCATCCGCTCGAGGTTCTCGCGCTCGTTGTAGGTCGGCAGGCAGACGGTCGCGCGCACCGGCGAACCATAGAGTTACGAGGTGCCCCCGCTCCCCCGGAACAGCGACGTCGCGGCACAGCTCGACCTGCTCGGCGACCTGCTCGAGCTCGAGGGCGAGCCGGCGTTCCGCGTTCTCGCGTACCGCCGCGCCGCGAACCGCATCCGCGAGACGTCCGGCTCGATCGCCGAGCTCGCGCTCGAGGGGAAGGCGAAGGAGCTCGGCGGGATCGGCAAGACCATCGAGGAGAAGATCGTCCAGATCGTCGACGACGGCGAGATCCACGCGCTGACGAAGCGGAAGGACCGGATCCCGCCGGAGGTCGTGCTCTTCCTGCGCCTGCCGGGTCTCGGGCCGAAGACGGCCGCGCGGATCTGGAAGGAGCTCGGCGTGACGACGCTCGCCGAGCTCAAGGAGGCCGCCGAGCAGCAGCGGCTGCGCACGCTCGGCGGGATGGGCGCGAGGCTCGAGGAGCGCGTCCTGCGGGGGATCGAGGAGGCGGGCGAGGCGGAGCCGGTGCGCCCGCTGCTCGGACACGGGCTGCCGGCGGTGCTGGCGGTGGTCGAGACGATGCGCGCGTCGCCGCTCGTCGACCTCGTCTCCGAGGCGGGCTCGGTCCGGCGGCGCCGCGAGACGTTCCGCGACCTCGACATCATCGCGACCTCGTCGGACCCGGCGGCGCTCACCGAGTGGTTCACGAAGCTCAGGTGGGTGCAGGAGGTCGTGGCGCGCGGCGAGTCCAAGGCGACCGTGATCTCGAACGACGCGCTGCGGTTCGACCTCCGCGTCGTCCCGCCGGAGTCGTACGGCAACCTCCTGCAGCACTTCACGGGATCGAAGGAGCACAACGTCGCGCTCCGCGAGCGGGCGGTCAAGCAGGGGCTCTCCGTGTCGGAGTACGGCGTCGCCGACACGGTCACCGGCGACCTCTTCCGCACCCGCGACGAGGCCGAGCTCTACGAGTACCTCGGGTACCAGTTCGTGCCGCCGGAGCTGCGGGAGAACCTCGGCGAGCTCGACGCCGCGAGGAACGGCGACCTGCCGGCGCTCGTCGAGCCGGCCGACCTCAAGGGCGACCTGCACGCGCACACGACGTGGTCGTCCGACGGCAAGGGCTCGGCGGAGGAGATGGCGCAGGCGGCGATCGCGCGCGGCTACGAGTACCTGGCGATCACCGACCACTCGCACTACCTCCGCGACGGCCGGATGGAGGCGCAGTGGGAGGAGCTCGACGCGCTCAACGCGCGGCTGACGCCCTTCCGGCTGTTGCGCGGCGTCGAGGTGAACATCCGCGCGGACGGCTCGCTCGACGTGCCGGACGAGACGCTGGCGCAGCTCGACTGGGTGGTCGCGTCGCTTCACACGGCGTTCGACCGCAACCCGACCGAGCGCATCGAGACGGCGATGGAGAACCCGCACGTGGACTCGATCGGCCACCCCACCGCGCGCAAGCTCAACAAGCGCGGGCCGGCGGACGTGAACCTCGAGCGGCTCTTCGCCAAGGCCGTCGAGACCGGGACGTTCATGGAGATCAACTCCCAGCCCGACCGGCTCGACCTGCGCGACGCCGACGCGCGCGCGGCCGGCGCGGCCGGCGTCCTGCTCCCCGTCACGAGCGACGCGCACTCGGTGCGCGCGCTCGGCTACGTCGAGCTGGGCATCGGCCAGGCGCGGCGCGCGTGGCTGACGCGCGGCCAGGTGCTGAACACCCGTCCCTGGCGCGAGATCGAGCGGCTGCTGCGGTGAGCTTCCGGGAGGACGGCCACGCCGCCGTCGACTGGGTCGCCGACTACCTCGAGCGCGTGGGCGAGCTCCCGGTGCTCGCCCGGACGCAGCCCGGCGAGCTGCTCGCCGCGCTGCCCGTCTCCGCCCCCGACCGGCCGGAGCCGTTCGAGGCGGTCCTCCGCGACCTCGACGCGCTCGTCCTGCCCGCGGTCACCCACTGGCAGCATCCGCGCTTCTTCGCCTACTTCGCGGCGACGGCGGCAGGACCCGGGATCCTTGCGGAGCTGATCGCGGCCGCCCTCAACAACGTCGCGTTCATCTGGCGCACGTCGCCCGCCGCCACGGAGCTCGAGACGGTCTGTCTGCGCTGGACGGCGGAGCTGCTCGGCCTCCCGACCTCGTGGCACGGCCACATCGAGGACACGGCGTCGATCTCCACGCTCGGCGCGCTGTACGTCGCGCGCGAGACGACCGGAAAGCGGCTCGTCGTCGCGTCGGAGGAGGCCCATTCCTCCGTCGAGCGCGCGACCCGGATCCTCGGGATGGAGCTCCGGAAGGTGCCCGTCGACGACGAGTTCCGCCTCGACCTCTCGCGCCTCGATCCGGAGGGGGCCGCGTGCGTCGTGGCGACGGTCGGGACGACCTCGACCGCGTCCGTCGACCCGGTGCCGGCGCTCGCCGACGCGGCCGCCGGCGTCGGAGCGTGGTTGCACGTCGACGCGGCGTACGCCGGCTCGGCGATGGTCTGTCCCGAGCATCGCTGGGCCTTCGCCGGCGTCGACCGCGCCGACTCCGTGGTCGTGAACGCGCACAAGTGGCTCGCGGTGCCGATGGACGCGTCGCTCTCGTGGACGAGCCGCCCCGACGACGTGCGCGCCGCCTTCAGCCTCGTCCCGGAGTATCTCCGGACGAACGATCCCGCGCCGACGAGCCTCTCGGACTACGGCCCCGCGCTCGGCAGGCGCTTCCGCGCGCTGAAGCTGTGGGCGGTGCTGCGGTGCCTCGGCCGCGAGGGCCTGCAGGCGGGCATCCGCGAGCACGTGCGGCTGGCGGAGGCGTTCGCCGACTGGGTCCGGGAGGAGCCCGGGTGGGAGCTCGCGTCCCCGCAGCGGTTCTCGCTCGTGTGCTTCCGCCGCGACGCCTCGGACGAGGAGAACGAGCGCATCCTCGACGCCGTCAACGCCTCCGGCGTCGCGTTCCTCTCGCACACGCGCCTCCACGGGCGCTACGTGCTCCGCCTCGCGATCGGGAATCTCCGGACGACCGAGGACGACGTCCGCCGCACGTGGGCCGCGCTGCGCGCGGCCGCAGCGGCGTGAGCGCCTAGGCGGTACGGACGGCCGTACCCGCCGCGGGGGGTGCGCTCCACTGCGCCGTGCCCGCCGCGGGAGCATGCTCGTGCTCGTGGACGCGTGGCTCGAGGCTGAACAGGGACGCGAAGCGGGCGAGGCCGTCGGGGTCGCCCACGACCCGCGCGACCCCGCGGGCGAGCGCGTCGTCGGCCGCGACGTCGCCGTTGACGAGCTCGAAGATCGTCGCCGGGGGAGCCTCGATCACGACGTCCGGCGCCTCGCAGCTCCCCGGCTCCGCCTCGAGCCGTCCCTCCCGGACGCGCAGCGAGACGATCTCGTCGCCGCTTCGCACCTCGTACGTCTCGTCGATCCCGGCCGCGGCGGCGGGGTCGAAGGTCGCCTCGGCCGCGTGGGCGAGCCAGCCGGCCCGCAGCTCCGCCTCCGGCGCCGGCGGCCCGAGCGGGCGGGCGCCCCAGCGCGCGAGCGCGTGGACGACCTCGTCCAGCTCGCGCCCGTAGTCGGTCAGCTCGTAGACGGTCGACGCCGCCGGCGGCGGGAGCTTCG
Organism: Pseudomonadota bacterium; assembly: GCA_050262775.1. Classification (GTDB taxonomy): domain Bacteria; phylum Actinomycetota; class Thermoleophilia; order Gaiellales; family Gaiellaceae; genus DATHTC01. Next base: position 18,076 of record JBLNEO010000107.1, read on the forward strand.
CGCGGCGCAGGACGCCGCCGGCCTCGAGGTCGCGCAGGCGCGAGGCGAGGATGTTCGTCCCGATCCCGGGGAGGCCGTCGAGCAGGTCCGTGTAGCGCTTCGGCCCGTCGAGCAGCTCGCGCACGACGAGCAGCGCCCAGCGCTCGCCGACCAGGTCGAGCGCGTGCGCGATCGCGCAGTAGTGGCCGTAGCGCTTCATCCGACGCACATCGTAGCGCGCGAGGTTGTCGATCGGAAGTTTAAACTTGCGAAATGAAAGTAGACGCTGCTACGTTGCAAGCCTCATGACCACGAACGACGAAAGGACTCTCTGACAATGGTTGCCTCGGCCAGGTCGAAGTGGCTCGGGCTCGCGCTCCTCAGCGCCGTGCAGTTCATGGTCGTGCTCGACATCGCGATCGTGAACGTCGCACTGCCCTCCATCCAGGTCGACCTCGGGTTCTCGCAGGAGAACCTCCAGTGGGTGATCAGCGCGTATGCGCTCGTCTTCGGCGGCTTCCTGCTGCTGGGCGGACGCGCGGCTGACCTCCTCGGACGCCGCCGGCTGTTCCTGGTCGGCATCGCCGTCTTCACCGTCGCCTCCTTCCTCGCCGGCATGGCGTGGAGCGAGGCGTCGCTCATCGCCGCCCGCGCCCTCCAGGGCTTCGGCGCGGCCGTCATCTCCCCGGCCGCCCTCTCGATCCTCGGCGTCACGTTCACGGAGGGTCGCGAGCGCAACATCGCGCTCGGCGTGTGGGGCGCCGTCGGCGGCTTCGGCGCCGCGGCCGGCGTGCTCCTGGGCGGCGTCCTCACGGATGCGCTCTCGTGGGAGTGGATCTTCCTCGTCAACGTGCCCGTCGGCGTCACCGCCTTCGCCCTCGCCCCGATGCTCCTCGGCGAGAGCCGCGACGCCCGCGTGAAGCGGTTCGACGCGTTCGGCGCCGTGCTCGTCACGTCGGGCCTCGTGACGCTCGTCTACGCGATCACGAAGGCGGGCGACTTCGGCTGGACGTCCGGCCGGACGATCGGCCTGTTCGCCGCCGCCGCGGTGCTCCTGCTCGGGTTCCTCGGCTGGGAGTCGCGGGTCGAGGAGCCGCTCGTCCGCCTCGGCATCTTCCGGCTGCAGACGGTCACGGGCGCGAACGTCGCCGGCTTCATCCTCGGCTCGGCGCTGTTCGCGATGTTCCTGATGCTGACGCTCTACATGCAGCAGGTGCTGGGCTACTCGGCGATGAAGACCGGCGTCGCGTACCTCGCCGTCGCCGGGACGTCGATCTTCTGGGCCGGCCTCGCGTCGCAGCTCGTGACGAAGATCGGCGTGAAGCCGGTGCTCGTGACCGGGATGTCCCTGCTCACGGTCGGCCTCGTGTACTTCACGCAGGTCTCCGTCGGCGGCACGTACCTCGGCGACCTCCTGCCCGGGTTCCTGCTGGTCGCGATCGGGATGGCGTTCGCCTTCGTCTCGATCTCGATCGCGGCGCTCGCGGGCGTTCCCGACGCCGAGCAGGGCCTCGCGTCCGGGCTCATCAACACGTCGCAGCAGATCGGCGGGGCGCTCGGGATCGCGATCATGTCCACGATCGCGACGACGAGGGCCGAGGACCAGATCGCAGGCGGCACCGCCGTCCCGGACGCGCTCGTCAACGGGTTCCAGGCGGCGTTCGTCGTCGGCGGCGTGATCGCCGCCGTCGGGATCGTCGCGGCGGTCGCCCTCGTCCGCGGCCGCGACCTCGAGGAGGTGCCCGAGGCCGAGCCGGTCACGGCGGGCATCTAGCGCGAACCGCACATCGACCACGACGCAAAGGGGACAAGTAACAGACTGTTACTTGTCCCCTTTCGCGTCGGAAAGGGCGCTAGAGGAGGCGGAGGAGCTCGAGGAGGCCGTCGGGGCCGTCGACGACGACATCGGCGCGGCGGCGGAGCTCCTCCGGGCCCTCGGCGGAGGCGACCGCCACCTTCACGCCGTGCTCGAGCTGCTCCATCGCCCCGAAGCCGTCGAGGTCGGTGAGGTCGTCGCCCGCGAACATCGCCCGGTGGAGGCCGCGGGCCTCGAGCAGGTGGACGACCCCCGTGCCCTTGTGCGCGTCGATCGGCGGCCGAAGCTCGAGCACCTTGCGCCCCCAGCGGGCGACGAGGCCCGCGGCCTCCGCCTCGCGCGCGACCGCCGACAGGGTGCGGACGGCCGCCGCCTCGTCGTCCGCGGTGCGGAAGTGGAACGCGACCGTCAGCCGCTTCGACTCGGACGGCCACGACTCGGTCTGCGCGAACCGCTCGAGCACGGGCACCCACTGCTCCGCCTCCGGCGCGAGCTCGAGGCCGTGCTCGCCGATGATCGCGAGCCCGTCGACGCCGACGATCCCGCGCGCGACCTCCTGCGGACGCCCGGTGAGGCACGCGACGAGCGCGTAGCGACCGAGCAGGCGCCGCAGCTCGGCTCGGGTCTCGTCCGGCACCCGTGAGTCGGCGGGGTCGGCGACGATCGGCGCGAGCGTCCCGTCGATGTCGAGCAGGATCGCCGCGTCGTCGGGTCGGGCCGCGAGCTCGGCGAGCGGGGGCGGCAGCTCCACCGGCCGTAGGATAGGCGCGTGCGGCGCCTCGTCCTCATCGGCCTGGCGGCGGGGTTCCTCTCGGCGCTCTTCGGGGTCGGCGGCGGGATCCTGATCGTCCCGCTGCTCATGCTCGTGGCGGGCTGGCAGGAGCGGTCGGCGGCGGCCGCGTCCCTGGGCGCGATCGGGATCACGGCGCTCGCGGGCGTTCTCGTGTACGCCGCGCTCGGCCGCGTCGACGTGGGCCATGCGGCACTCGTTGGGCTCCCGGCGGCGGGCGGCGCCGTCGTCGGCACCGCGCTCCAGCAACGCCTGCCGCTCCGGACGCTCTCGTACGGGTTCGCCGCACTGCTCGTCGCCGTCGCGGTGAGCCTGCTGCTGTGACGACGGTCCTGCTCGCGATCGCGCTCGGCGTCGGCGCCGGCCTGCTCTCGGGCCTGTTCGGCGTCGGCGGCGGAATCCTGTTCGTGCCGACGCTCGTGGCCCTCGGCCTCTCGCACCTCGACGCCGAGGCGACGTCGCTCCTCGCCATCCTCCCCACCGTCGCGGCGGCGCTGTGGCGCCAGCACGGCTACGGCAACCTCCGCCCGCGGGCGTCGATCACCCTCGGCGTCGCGTCGCTCCCCGCGGTGGCGGTGGGGGCGTGGCTCGCGGAGTCGCTGCCCGAGGACGTGCTCCGGCGGCTGTTCGCCGTGCTGATGCTCGCGGTCGCGGCGCAGGTCGCCTGGCGGGCGCGAACGGGCTGAGGCATGCTTCGCCGGTGAGCTCCACCGAAGAGATCTGGCTCCCGCTCGTCGACGAGCCGATCGGCTCGATCGTCGACCAGATCGTCGCGGACGATCCCGAGCTGTCGGCGCTCGTCGAGCGCCCGCACCGCGTGCTGGCGTTCAAGACGTTCGCGTACATCCGCGTCGGGCTGGCGCTCGGCGAGCTGCTGGTGGAGCACGACGTGCCCCCGTACGACGGCACCGACACGTGGGTGGAGCTTCTCCTGCGCGAGCCGGCGCACCGCGAGCAGATCGCGAAGGCGGTGCGCACGGTGGCCGAGGAGGTCGCCGCCGACCCACGCTTCGCCGACGAGGAGCGGCTCGGCCCCGACGAGGACGCCCGCGCCCGCTTCCGCGAGTTCGCGAAGAAGCGGCTCGGCGGCTAGCGCGCCCGGCGGCCGCTAGTGGCCGCCGACGAAG
>JBLNEO010000108.1:0-4234 GCA_050262775.1 Pseudomonadota bacterium
CGCGTCCCTCCCCCACCTCGCCGTAGAGGAACGTCGTCAGGCCGAGCTCGGCCGTCAGCCGCTTCGCGAGCAGACGCGCGGTCCGCTTCGCGCGCCCCATGTCCGCGGGCCGGATCGGGACGATGGGGACGACGTCGGCCGCACCGACCCGCGGATGCACCCCGACGTGGCGCCGGAGGTCGATCCGTTCCTTCGCGACGCGGACGCCGGCGACGAGCGCGTCCTGCAGCTCCCGTTCGGAGCCGACGAGCGTGTAGACCGAGCGGTGGTGGTCGCGGTCGGAATGGACGTCGAGCAGCGTCGCGTGCGACGCGAGCGCGTCGCCGATCGCCGCGATCACGGCGGCGTCCCGCCCCTCCGAGAAGTTCGGGACGGACTCCAGGGGCAGCACGCCGCCTACCCTACGGCGCCGTCGTGACCGTCCGCCGCAGCTCGTACCGCTCGCTCCACTCGCTCCAGCGCGACAACGCCCGCTGCCGGGCGTGCGCCGAGGCGGGATATCCGCTCGAGTCGCTGCCCGTCTTCCAGGGTCGGCCGGGCCAGCGCGCCTACATCCTCGGCCAGGCGCCCGGCGTCGTCGAGGGCGAGGAGCGGCGGCCCTGGCGCGGCCGCGCCGGCAGGACGCTGCGACGCTGGCTCGACCTCGAGGAGGACGCGTTCTACGACACCTTCTACTGCGCCTCCGTCACGCGCTGCTATCCCGGTCGGCCCACTGCCGGCCGCGGCGACCGGACGCCCACACCCCGCGAGCAGGCATTGTGCGCGTTCTGGTGGGACTGGGAGCTCCGCCTGCTCCGTCCGCAGCTCGTGCTGACCGTCGGCGGGATGGCCGCGACGCGCCTCCTGGGCGTCCGGACGCTCGCGTGCATCGGCGAGCGCTTCGAGCTCGACGGCGCCGTCGCGATCCCGCTCCCGCACCCGAGCGGCGCGAGCGGCTGGCTCAACGCCGCCGCCAACCGGGCGCGCCTCGACGCCGCGCTCGCGCTCGTCCGCGACGAGCTCGGGAGGCTGGCCGCGTGACGCGGAATCACGTGGGTACCGTGGACGTTGCCGTGTCCGTGAGCGCCGTCCCCTACCGCACGACCTTCTTCCGCCTCGTCGGATTCCTGCGCCCCTACCGGTGGTCGATGGTCGTCTCGACGATCCTGGCCGTGCTCTCGCAGCTCGCCTCGATCGCCCTCGTCCTCGTCACCGGCAGCGTGATCGACGACGCCGTCCGCCCGAAGGACGAGCGCGCGCTCTGGACCTACGTCGGCCTCATCGTCGCGATCGGCCTCGCGAAGGCGCTGCTGATGGTCGGCCGCCGCTTCATCTCCGGGCGCCAGGCGCTCGGCGTCGAGTACGACATGCGCAACGGGCTCTACGCGCACCTGCTGCGCCTGTCGTTCGGGTTCTACGACCGGCACCAGACCGGGCAGCTGATGTCGCGGGCGACGATCGACCTGCAGACGGTCCGGTTCTTCCTCGGGTACGGGCTGATCTTCTTCTTCCAGCACGTGCTGACGATCGTCGGCGTCACCGTCGTGATGCTGTGGCTGGAATGGCGGCTGGCGCTCGTCGCGCTCGCGGTGACGCCGTTGATCGTCGTGCTCGCGTACCGCTACAGCCACGTCTCGCACCCGGTCCTGCGCGAGGTGCAGCAGAAGCTCGCCGACGTCACGACCGTGGCGGAGGAGGCGATCGTCGGCGTGCACGTCGTCAAGGCGTTCGCGCAGGAGGAGCGCCAGCAGTCGCTGTTCGAGCGTCGCTCGGAGGCCGTCTTCCGCCAGAGCCTGCTCGCGAACCGCCAGCGCGCGCTCTACGTGCCGGTGCTGTCGTTCGTGCCGTTGCTCGCGCAGGGCGCGGTGCTCCTGCTCGGCGGCCGGATGGTCGCCAACGGGTCGATCTCGCTCGGGACGTTCGTCGAGTTCAACCTGTTCGTCGTGATGCTGATCATGCCGCTGCGCATGCTCGGCATGTGGATCGGCCAGGCGCAGCGCGCCACCGCGTCGGGCGAGCGGATCTTCGAGATCCTCGACGAGCCGGAGGAGATCGCGGACGCGCCGGGGAGCCGGGAGCTCCCGCCGGGCGACGGGCGCATCCGCTTCGAGGACGTCGCCTTCGAGTACGCCGAGGGTCGGCGCGTGCTCGACGGGATCGAGCTCGAGCTGGAGGCGGGGACGACGGTCGCGCTCATCGGCCACACCGGCTCGGGCAAGACGACGCTCGCCTCCCTCGTGCCGCGGTTCTACGACGCCACCGACGGACGTGTCCTCGTCGACGGCGTCGACGTCCGCGACATCCGACTCGCGTCGCTGCGGCGCGCAATCGGCATCGTCGCCCAGGATCCGTTCCTCTTCTCCGCGACGGTGCGGGAGAACATCGCCTTCGGGCGCGCCGACGCGAGCGACGAGGAGGTCGAGCACGTGGCGCGGCTCGCACAGGCGCACGACTTCATCGAGCGGCTGCCGGACGGCTACGAGACGGTCATCGGCGAGCGCGGCATCACGCTCTCCGGCGGCCAGCGGCAGCGGATCGCGATCGCGCGGGCGCTCATCCTCGAGCCGCGCATCCTGATCTTCGACGACGCGACGGCGTCGGTGGACGCGACCACGGAGGCGCGGATCCGCCTCGGCCTGCGCGAGGCGATGCGCGGGCGGACGACGCTGATCATCGCGCACCGCCTCTCGACGATCGCGCTCGCGGACGAGCTCGTCGTGCTCGACGCCGGGCGGATCGCGGCGCGCGGGACGCACGAGGAGCTGATCCGGACGAGCCCCGTCTATCGCGAGATCTACGAGCACGGTCTCCTCGAGCAGGAGTTCGCCCAGCGCGTCGAGGAGCGGGCGGAGGCGTCGGCGTGACGAGGCGCCAACGGCACGCTCTCGGCACGGTTCCGGCACGGCCCCGTGTGCGTTGGGCCGATAGGCTCGCGCTCAGGCAGGAGGGCGGGTCGGGGCCCCGGGCCTCACGGGCGCGTGTGACGGAAGAGGTACCGGCGTGAGGGTCTGGCAGCCGGGCAGCCACCTCTCGATGCAGCGCGGCGCGACGGTCACCGACTGGTCGTGGCGGCGCACGGCCCGCCGCGTGTCGACGCTCGCCCGCCTGGCTGCGCCGTACCGGCGGCAGACGGCGCTCGCGATCGCTTCCCTGCTGGCCGCCACGCTCGTGTCGCTCGCGCCGCCGTACCTCGCGAAGCTCGCGGTCGACGGGGTCGAGAGCGGGCGCAGCCTGCAGTACGTCACCGCGATCGTCGTGGTGTTCCTCGCCGCGGGCGTCGCGGCGCTCGTCGCCACCTCCGCGCAGACGTACTTCACCGGGTGGACCGGCGAGCGGATCCTCGCCGACCTCAGGAACCGCCTCTTCCGCCACCTCGGGCGCCTGTCCCTGGGCTACTTCGAGCGCAACCGGGCCGGCGTGATCATCAGCCGCCTCACGAACGACGTCGAGGCGCTCGACCAGCTCGTCACGGACGGCGTCACGACGCTCGTGCAGAACACGCTCATCCTCGTCGGCTCGGCGATCATCCTCTTCTTCCTCGACTGGCGCCTCGCGCTCGCGACGCTCACCGTCCTGCCGTTGATGGCGCTCGCGACCGCCCTCTTCCGCCTCTACTCGTCGCGGGCGTACCGGTCGGTCCGCGAGCGGCTCGCGCTCGTCACGGCCACGCTTGCCGAGGACCTCTCGGGCATGCGCGTCGTCCAGTCGTTCACGCGCGAGCCGGCGAACCAGCGCCGGTTCGAGGAGGTCAACGCGCACTACCGCCACGCGAACCACCAGACGGTGGTCACGAACGGCCTGTACTTCCCGTTCGTCGACTTCCTCTCGACGACCGCGACCGCGATCGTCCTCGGCTACGGCGGCTACCTCTACTTCGACGGGTCGATCACGGTCGGGACGCTGCTCGCCTTCATGCTCTACCTGTCGAACTTCTTCGACCCGGTGCAGCAGCTCTCGCAGCTCTACAACACGTTCCTCGCCGCCGTCGCGGCGCTCGACAAGATCATGGACGTGCTCGACGAGGAGCCCGAGGTCACGGACGCGCCGGACGCACGGCCGCTCGCGGCGATCGACGGACACGTCCATTTCGACGACGTCCGTTTTCGCTACCGCACCGGACCGGAGGTGCTGCACGGGATCGACCTCGACGTCCCGGCCGGGACGACCGTCGCGCTCGTCGGGCACACCGGCGCCGGCAAGTCGACGATCGCGAAGCTGATCGCGCGCTTCTACGACCCGCAGGAGGGCCGGATCA
>JBLNEO010000109.1:0-4374 GCA_050262775.1 Pseudomonadota bacterium
GATGAGGCCGAGAACGGGACCCGCGAGCAGACCGGCCGAGGTGAAGAAGATCGCCGCCGTGACCACCGAGCCCGCGAGCCGGCGCGAGACGGCGGAGAACGCGAGCAGCGCGAACGCGATCGCGGCCAGCTCCCACGCTCCCACGCTACGACCTCGGGGTCGCGTCGGCGGGCGCGGCCGGCAGGTGGCGGCGCCAGGTGGCGGCGGCGATCAGCCCGTAGACGAGCGTCGGGACCATCGTCAGGAAGCGGTAGACCAGCACCGCCGCGACGACGCCGGCGTTGTTGCCGCCGAAGGCCACGAGCGCGGTCGTCAGCCCCAGCTCGATCACGCCGATCCCGCCGGGCGTGATCGGGATCGTCCCCAGCAGGCGCACGAGCGACCACGCGGCGAACGCTTCGACGGCCGACACCTCAGAGGCCGGGACGTCGAGCGCGCGCAGCGAGACGAGCAGGACGAGGTAGACGCTGAGGCTGCCCGCGAGCGACGCGAGCGTCAGGGCGTGCCAGCGGCGGCGCAGGAGCTCCCCCGCGCCCGCGCGGAAGCGCTCGAAGCTGGGTCCGCCCCACCCCACGGGCCCGCGCCGGATCTTCCCGAGCGCCCAGTTCGCGAGCCGCGCCGCGATCTCCCCGACCTCGCCCGCGAGCCGACGGCTCGCGAGGGCGAGGACGAATGCGGTGACGACGACGCCGAGGACGGCGACGCCCACGAACGCCGCCGTCGCGAGCAGCGCGGTCTCCTCGCCACGGGCCGTGAGCAGGAACACGGCGACGATCGGAAACGACAGGTTGAGGAACTGGTTCCAGAGGCCCGTGAGGGTCATCGCCCGGGTGATCTCGCGGCGCGGAAACCCCCACCGCTGGAGCATCCCGAACGACACGCCCATCCCCGCCGCCAGCCCTGCCGGGAAGACGATCGAGAGCGCCGTGGACGCCTGCGTGAGCTCGAGCGCCTGGAAGAACCGCAGGCGCGGGAGCACGACGAGCCACGGGGGGGCGAACGTCGCGAGGTTGACCGCGACGACGACCCCGAAGACGACCAGCCACTCCCACGACAGGTCCTTGACGACGTCCCAGACGTCCCGGTAGTCGGCGATCTTCGGGAGGAACCACAGGAACGTCGCCGCGACGATCGCCGCCCCGGCGAGGCCGAGGGCCGCGCGCTTCGTGGTCAGCGCTTCCTCCGCGCCTGCAGCAGCCGCGCCGCGACGAGCGTGCCGATCACCGTGACGACGACGCGCACGGCCTTGCGCCCGCGGAGCTTCGACTCGCCGCCCGCGCGCTCGGCCATGTGCACCGGCACCTCCTCGAGACGCAGCCCCGCATCGGTGACCCGGATCAGCGCCTCGACCTCGGGCGCCTCCGTCGTGAAGGGCGGCGCGAGCACGGGCAGCGCCTCTGCGTTCACCGCCCACAGGCCGCTCGTCGCGTCTGCGAACGGGCGTCCGAGGACGACGCCCATCCCGCGCCGCAGGGCCGCGATCCCGAGGCGCCGAGTGCGGTCGGGCCGGTACCGGTACGGTGCGTACCCGTCGCCCGAGACGAAGCGCGAGCCGACGGCGACGTCGCAGCGGCCGTCGCGGACGAGCGCGAGCAGTCGCGCCAGCTCCGCCGGCGGATGCTGCCCGTCGGCGTCGACGCGCCCGCAGAACGCGTACCCGTGCTCGAGCGCCCACCCGTAGCCGGCCGCGATGCCGACGGGCAGGCCGCGGTTCGTCCCCAGGGAGAGCACCTCCGCGCCGTGCTCGCGCGCCACGTCCGCGGTTCGATCGGTCGAGCCGTCGTCGACGACGAGCACGTCCACCTCGGGCAGGGCGGCGCGCAGGTCGTCGAGCACCGCGGGCAGATTCGCCTCCTCGTTCCAGGCCGGGATGAAGACGACGGTATCGCTCACGCCGGCTCCGGCTGCGGCCGCGCCTCGCCGGGGGTGCCGGCGGGGACGGGCACCGGCGCGCTCGGGCCCTGGAGCGTCGCGCGCCAGCCGGAGAGGATCCCGTGCACCGCGGCGGCTCCGACGATCGGCTCGTCGGGGGCCGGGAGCGTGGGCGGGTGGAGGATGAACGCGCGGTTCTGGGGTCCACCGAGGCCGCCGTGGAAGGAGATGAGCTCCTCGAACGCGCAGCCCTCGTCGAGCTGCGGGTCGTAGAAGCTGTTGACCATGATGTCCGCGACGTGCGGGAACCCGTCGGTGCGCCGCAGGTGGTGCACGGCGTTCGGCGTGAAGTGCGCCAGCGGATCCTCGCCGTCGACGCGGCCGTCGTCGAGGTAGTGGACGCCGCGCGCCCCGAGCGCCACGGGCCCCTGGACGTCGGAGCGGACGAGGATGAAGCCGACGTGCGGGTGGTTGCGCAGGGCCGGGATCAGGAGCGGATGTCGCTCGTCGATCTCCTCGAGCGACAGCCGCCTCGGCTCCTCGAGCAGGTACACGAGCCCGAGGTTCCCCGACCCGAGCACCGCGACCTCCGCGCGCGGAGCCGCGCCGCCGTCCTTGGACGGCGTCGCGCCCGTCGCCTCCTTCACGGCGTGCCCGACCATCGCGTTCGTCTCGTCGCCGGTGGCCGACGCCGCCGCCGTGCCGGTCGAGAGCGAGCGACCGACGAGGTCGGCGAGGCCGTAGCCGTTCCGCTGCAGGAAGGTCGAGCCCTGCGTCTGACCGTGGTCCGAGAGGACGACGATCTCGTACGGCCTCGGCGCGTAGCGGCGGGCGCGGGCGATGCGGCCGAACTGCTGGTCGAGCTTCCGCAGCGCCTCCAGCGTGTCGGCGCGCTCGAGCCCGGAGTGGTGGGCGACCTCGTCGTAGCTCGAGAACGTCGCGTAGATCGCCGGCCGGCCGCGCATCATGTCGGAGATCACGCCGTAGACGATCAGGTCGCGCACGACGACGCACATCGCCGCGCGCATGAACGGGTAGGCGCCGCCGCGGTGGCCGCGCGGGCGCACGTCCCGGCGGGCGCTGCGGATCGCCGCCGTCCATTCGAGCAGGACCTCGTACGCGAACAGGACGAGCATGCGCGTGACGTTGAAGCCGTTGGCGAAGAAGGCGCGGTAGCCCGGGTTCGCGCGCTTCTCCTCGGTCAGGCGGCTCACCGTGAGGATCAGGTGGTCGGCCTCGCCCGAGAGCAGGTTGCCCCGGCTGGCGCCACCGTCGCGCAGGAGGCCGACCCCGGTGGAGTGCCGGCGCTCGATCTCGGCGCAGTCGTCCGGCTTCGAGCACGTCATCGTCCGCCCGGTCTCCTTCTCGATCCACCGGAACGCGGGGATGTCCTCGTTCGAGCCGAGCAGGATCCCGGCCTGGCTGGCGCCGGTCTGCGACGAGAAGTCCGTCTCCCACTCCGTCAGCTCGTAGCCGCCGTCGACGAGCCACTTCGCCATCTCGGGCGCGTTGCCGTCGCGCATCGCGCGCCGCAGCACGGGCAGGGCGAGCCCGTCGATCTCGAGGAAGACGATGCCCGGCGCGTCCGTGTGCACCTGCTCGCCGGACCGGCGCGCGATCCGCTGCGTGACGCGGAGCATGTACGTCTCGTCGTCGTTCGTGCGGAAGAGGGGGTCGAGGATCACGGACGCGATCGAGGCCACGAGCGCGGCGCCGAGCGCCGCCCACCACGAGTCGACCGAGATCGCGTTGGGAGCGACGTCGGACGCGATCACGAACATCGCCGCGTCGAGGACGAGCACGAGCAGGAGCCCGAGCACGAGGGTGAACGGCAGCCGCAGCGCCGCGAGGAGCGGCGGCAGGACGGCGTTCAGCACCGCGATCACCGCCGCGGCGACGAGCGCGCCGCCGAAGCCCTCGATCGTCACGCCCGGCATCACCCAGGCGGCGAACAGCAGGGCGACGGCCGACAGGAGCCACGCGACGAGCAGCCGGAACGGCCGGATGCGCGGCCGCTCGGCCGTGGGCTGCGACGTGCTCACGCCTCCCCCTCCTCCTCGTCCTCGCGTCGGAGCCGCGTGAGCAGCCCCCGCGTCCCCTCGGCCTCCTCCTGCGCGCGCTGCTCCTCCTTCTTCGCCGCACGCTCGGCCTTCTGCTCGGCGACCTTCTCCTTCGCGCCGGCGTACGAGCCCTCGACGAGCGCCCTCCCGCCCGACCACCCGAACGCCCACACGACGAGCACGACGCCGAAGACGACGTTGAACGCCGTCACGATCAGCTGCTGCCCCGTCGAGTACGCCGCGGCCGTCGCCGGATCCGTGACGTCGCTCAGGGAGGCCGTGTTGATCGCCTGGTTGATGCCGACGCCGCCCGGCGTCGCGGACACGGTGTTCGCGAGCGAGTTCCCGCCTGCCACGGTCATCACGGTGTGGAACGTGACGGGGATCGAGTACGCCGCGAGGAACACGGCGATGACGCCGAGCTTCGCGAGCCACGCGCCGA
>JBLNEO010000110.1:0-7106 GCA_050262775.1 Pseudomonadota bacterium
TCGAGCCCGTACGCGAGCGAGGCCGCGGTCGGCTCGTTGATGATCCGCAGCACGTTGAGGCCGGCGATCTTGCCGGCGTCCTTCGTCGCCTCGCGCTGCGCGTTGTTGAAGTAGGCCGGAACGGTGATGACGGCGTCGGCGACCGATTCGCCCAGGTAGGCCTCCGCGTCGTGCTTGAGCTTCTGGAGGATCATCGCGCTGATCTCGGGCGGCGCCATCTCCTTGCCGCCGGCCTCCACGCGGACGTCGCCGCCGGGGCCCTGGACGACCTCGTACGGGACGATCTTGTTCTCCTCCGTCACCTCGTCGAACTTGCGCCCCATGAAGCGCTTGATCGAGAAGACGGTGTTCTGCGGGTTCGTCACCTGCTGGCGCTTCGCGGGCGCGCCGACGAGCCGCTGGCCGTCCTTCGTGAAGCCGACGACGGACGGGGTCGTCCGGCCGCCCTCGGCGTTCGGGATCACGGTCGGCTCGCCGCCCTCGAGCACGGCCATGCAGCTGTTGGTCGTGCCGAGGTCGATTCCGATGGTCTTCGCCATAGTGGTTCTATGCCTCCTTGGGGGAAAATCTGAGCCGAGTTATAGCAGATCTTATCCGCCTACGCGAGCACGTGGACGAGCTCGGTGAGCCCGAAGGCGAGGAGGAACGCGGCCGCCAGGTAGTACAGCTCCCGTCCGTAGCGCGCGCCTCGCGCCTGGGCGCGCTCGCCGAGCGGCCCGGCGTAGACGACGAACGCCACCCCCGCGAGGAGCAGCAGGATCGCGAACGCGAGGTCGCTCATCGATACGCGCCGATCAACGCGCCGCCGACGACGACGAGCGCGGCGCCCGCGGCGAGGCGCGGACCGACGAGCTCGTGCCGGCGCAGGAACACCGCCGACAGGGACACGCCCCACAGGGACTCGGTCGCGACGAGCGGCGAGACGACCGTCACCGGGCCGCGGTAGTAGGCCTCGAAGAGGGAGACGTAGGAGAGACCGAACGCGATGCCGGCCGGTGCGAAGTACCGGGCGTGCGCGAGGCGGAACGGGCGCCGCGCGGCGACGAGGTAGAGCGCCGCCACGAGCCCGCCGGCGGCCAGCGTGGCGGCGGCAGCCGCGCCAGGCGGCGGCGCGGCCGTCTCGACCGCGAGCCAGCGGACGAGGTTGTCCCGTGTCGCGAACACGATCGTCGCGAGGAAGGCGAGCACGAGCCCCGACCGCTTCACGTGCTCGGGCCGTGTCCGCTCGCCGACGAGGAGCACGCCGCCGACGACGATCAGCAGCGCGCCGAGCGCGAGCGCCGCGTGGAACGCCTCGTCGAGGAAGACGAGGGCGATCACGACGGAGAAGAGCGGGGCCGTGCCCACGACGACGGACGTCCGCGACGGGCCGGCGTCCCGGACCGCGAACGTGAAGAGGAGCTGCGAGAGGCCCGGGCCGAGGAGGCCCGCGAGCACGAACGGCCAGAGCTCCCCGGCGTCGACGCCCTGCACGAGCGCGACCGGCGAGGCGACCGCGAGCGCGACGAGGATCGTGAGGAACGCACCCGACTGGGCGTCGCCCGCGCGCGCGAGCGCGAACCGGAGCGCGACCGTCATCGCGCCGAAGAGCGCAGCGGAGCAGAGCGCGAGCACGACGGCGTCCACGGCCGGACGACGCTACTCGAACGCCGAGGACGCGAGGGGCACGCGGCGTGCCCGCGTGCAGCGACCGGTCCTCCATGGGCACCGCGAAACGCTCTACGATCGACCGCGTGCGCGACCGCCGCGTCGAGGCGTACGCCGACCTCCTCCTCGACTGGTCGCTCGGCGTCGAGGAGGGCTGGCAGGTCCTCGTCGCGACGACGGCGGAGGCGAGGCCGCTCGCGGAGGCGCTGTCGCGCGGGCTCGCCCGCCGCGGTGCGTGGGCGCTCCCGCGCGTGCACTTCGGCGGCCTGCCCCCGCTCGACGTCGCGTGGACGGCGGAGGCAGGCGACCGCGCCGCCACGCTCGCACCGCTCGAGCAGGAGGTCGTCGACCGCGTCGACGGCATCGTCCTCGTGCTCGCGCCCGCCGACCCGCCGCTCGATCAGGAGGTCGACCCGGCGACGCGGAGGGCGCTGCGCGAGCAGCTGACGGCGATCCGCGCCCGCGGGCGCGCCGGCGAGGTGGCCGAGGTGCGCTGCGACTTCCCGACGCCGTGGTTCGCCCGCCGGGCGGGACTGCGCCTCGCGGCGTACGAGGACGCCCTGTACGCGGCCTGTCTGCGCGACTGGGCCGCCGAGCGCGCGCGGATGGAGCCGGTCGGGGAGCTGCTCGACCGCGGGCGCGAGCTCCGGGTCGTCGGCGAGGGCACCGACCTCACGCTCTCGCTCGAGGGCCGGACGAGCCTCGTCGACGACGGGCACGCGAACATGCCCGGCGGCGAGGTCTACCTCTCGCCGCTCGAGGACTCCGCCGAGGGCGTCGTCTCCTTCGACGTCCCCACCGGCCACGCGACCGGCGTCCGGCTCCGGTTCCGCGGCGGCGAGGTGGTCGAGGCGACGGCCGAGTCGGGCCAGGACGAGCTCGACGAGGCGCTCGCGACCGACGACGGCGCCCGCCGCCTCGGCGAGCTGGGGATCGGCTGCAACGGCGGGATCACGGACGGGCTCGCGAACGTCCTCTTCGCGGAGAAGATGGCGGGGACGATCCACCTCGCGCTCGGCGCCGGGTTCCCGCGCGTGGGCGGGCGGAACCGCAGCGCGCTGCACTGGGATCTCGTGAAGGACCTCCGCCGCGGCGGCGAGCTGTGGGTGGACGGCGCGCTCAGGCAGCGGGACGGGCTCTGGACGGGACGAGGCGCCTGAGCGTCTCCGCCGCCGTCGGCTCCGACACGACGATCCCGGCCATGATCAGCAGCGAGCCGGCCCACGCGACCGCGTCGAGCCGGTCGCCGGCGAGCCAGAACCCGAACAGCGCCGCCCACACCGGCTCGAGCGCGAACGCGAGCGCGGTGCGGGCGGCCGAGATCCGCCGCTGCGCCCACGTCTGCACCAGGAAGGCGAGGGCGGACGCGAAGACGCCCGTCACGAGCAGCGCGCCCCACACCGTCCAGCCCCGCGGCACCTCGACCTGCCCCGCGGCGACCGCGACCACCGCGAAGCCCCCGAACGCGGCGAGCATCTCCGCCTGCGTGAGTGCGAGCGGGTCGTGTCGCGGTGCGAACCGCTCCATCAGGACGATCTGCAGGGAGTACACGAACGACGCGGCGAGCACGAGCGCGTCGCCCGCGAGGCGGCCTTCCTCGACCCCCGTGAGCATCGCCAGGCCGACCGTCGAGAGGGCGACGCCGAGCCACGCGGCCGCGCCGACGCGGGTCCCGAAGAGGAGCAGCGCGAGGAGCGGCGTGAAGACGACGTACAGCCCCGTGATGAAGCCGGTGCTCGACACCGTCGTCCGCTGGAGCCCGGCCGTCTGCAGCGCGTACCCGGCGGCGACGAGGAGGCCGAGCGCCGCGCCGGCGAGCCATCCCCTCCGTCCGAGGGAGCCGAGCCGCGGCCAGGCCGGCACGGCGAGCGTCGCGCTCGCGATCGCGAACCGGACGGCGAGGAACGCGAACAGCGGGTAGACCGCCACCGCGTCCTTCACCTGGACGAACGTCAGCCCCCAGACGGCGGTGACGGCGACGAGCAGCGCGAGCGGCAGCACGCGCCGAGGCTACTCAGTCGTCCGGCCTGTCCTCGGCACCCCACGGCGCGTCGACGGGCGCGTCGCCCTCGCCCTCCTCGTCCGTCCGCCGCTGCGTCGGGTCGCGTCCCTGCCCGTCGAGCTCGTCCCCGAGCTTCTCCGCGTCGTCCACGGGTAGCCTCCCTCCCCGTGACCGAGGACGGCTACACCTCCGCGCTCGCGGCCGAGCTCGCGCGAGAGGCCGTCGAGCGCTTCGTGCGCTACGCCCGCGTGTACACGTCGAGCGTCGAGGGATCCGACTCGTTCCCGTCGACGCCGCAGCAGTGGGACCTCCTCCGCCTGCTCGAGCAGGAGCTGCGCGAGCTCGAGCTCGACGACGTCACGCTCGACGAGCACGGCTACGTGCTCGCGACGCTGCCGTCGACGGTCGAGCACGAGGTGCCGACGATCGGCTTCCTCGCGCACGTGGACACGTACCCCGACGTCCCCGGCGAGCACGTCCGGCCGCAGCTCCTGACCTACGAGGGCGGGCGCCTGCCGCTGCCGGGCGACCCGTCCGTCGCGCTCGACCCCGCGGAGAGCCCCGAGCTCGAGCGGCACGTCGGCCACGAGCTCGTCACCTCCGACGGGACGACGCTCCTCGGCGCCGACGACAAGGCGGGCGTCGCCGAGATCGTCTCGGCGATCGCGCATCTGAAGGCCCACCCGGAGATCCCGCACGGGCCGATCCGCGTCCTCTTCAACCCCGACGAGGAGATCGGCGCCGGCACGGATCACCTCGACCTCGAGCGGCTCGGGTGCGCCGCCGCCTACACCCTCGACGGCTCCACGGCCGGCGAGATCGAGGGGGAGAGCTTCAACGCGCTGCAGCTGACGGTCGACTTCCACGGGATCTCGACGCACACGGGGACGGCGAAGGGCAGGCTCGTGAACCCGGTGCGGCTCGTCGCCGACTTCGTCGCGAGCCTGCCCCGCGAGCTCGCGCCGGAGACCACGGAGGGCTACGAGGGGTTCGTCCACCCGCAGGAGGCGCGCGCCGACGCCGAGCACGCGCGCTGCGTGCTGATCCTGCGCGACCACGACTGGGATCTCCTCCAGGAGCACGAGGCGCTGACGCGGCGACTCGCCGAGGAGACGGCCGCCCGCTTCCCGGGCGCGCGCGTCGAGATCGCCGTCAAGGAGCAGTACCGGAACATGAAGGAGTTCCTCGACCGCGACCCGCGCGTGCTCGAGGCGGCCGAGGAGGCGTACCGCCGCGAGGGCCTCGAGCCGAGGCGTGTCGCGATCCGGGGCGGCACCGACGGCTCGCGGCTGTCCGAGCGGGGCGTTCCCACCCCGAACCTCTTCACCGGGGGGCACGACTACCACTCGCGCCGCGAGTGGGTCTGCGTGCGCGACATGGGCTCGGCCGCCGCCGTCGTCGTGCACCTCGCCCAGGTGTGGGCGGAGCGGGCCGCGACGTGACCGACCCCGCCCCGCGCGGCCGCTAGGCGGCGTCACGCGGGCCTCGGCGGCGTCGTCGCCGCGGCCCTGCACGTCCGCCGGTTTCGAGCGCCGGGCCGTCGGTACGCTCCTCGCATGGGAGCCACCCTCGATCGGCTCGGCCGCCCCGTCCGCGACCTGCGGATCTCGGTCACGGACCGGTGCAACTTCCGCTGCGTCTACTGCATGCCGCGCGAGGTATACGGGCGCGACCACGTCTTCCTGCCGCGCGCCGCGATCCTCAGCTTCGAGGAGATCGCGCGCGTCGCCCGCGCGTTCCACGGCCTCGGCGTGCGCAAGCTGCGGATCACCGGGGGCGAGCCGCTGCTGCGCCGCGACCTCGAGCGCCTCGTCGCGATGCTCGCCGAGCTCCCCGAGGTCGACCTGACGCTGACGACGAACGGCGCGCTGCTTTCGCGCAAGGCCGGGCTGCTCGCGGACGCGGGGCTGACACGGGTGACGGTGAGCCTCGACGCGCTCGACGACGCGACCTTCCGCGCGATGAACGACGTCGACGTCCCGGTCGCGCAGGTGCTCGAGGGGATCGACGCGGCCGCGGCCGCCGGCCTCCCGGTCAAGGTCAACACGGTCGTGAAGCGCGGCCTCAACGACGAGGGCCTCGTCGCGCTCGCCGCCCACTTCCGCGGCACCGGCCACGTGCTCCGCTTCATCGAGTTCATGGACGTGGGGCACACGAACGGCTGGCGCCTCGACGACGTCGTGCCCGCCGCGGAGATCGTCGAGCGGATCGGCGCCGCCTTCCCGCTCGAGCCGCTGGAGCCGAGCTACCGCGGCGAGACGGCGCGACGGTTCCGCTACGCCGACGGCGCCGGCGAGCTCGGCGTCGTCGCCTCCGTCACGCAGCCGTTCTGCGGCGACTGCACGCGCGCCCGGCTCTCCGCCGACGGCCACCTCTACACGTGTCTCTTCGCGACGACGGGACGCGACCTGCGCCCGCTCCTGCGCCGCGGGGCGGGCGACGACGAGCTCCTCGGACACCTCGCGACCGCGTGGCGCGCACGCGACGACCGCTACTCCGAGCGGCGAAGCGAGGCGACGGAGGCGCTGCCGAAGGTCGAGATGAGCTTCATCGGCGGCTGAGTCCGGCGCCGTGCCGTCGGCGCCGACCCGGCCGCCGACCCGAATACACTTCGAGGGGATGACGACGATTCTCGCCGCCGGTCGTCGCGTGCTCCCGCTCGGGTATCGCGACTTCGCACGCCAGCTCGCGATCTGGTTCGGCTTCTACGTCCTGTACCAGATCGCGCGCGGCGCGGCCGACCGCGACGTCGCCGCCGCGTTCGACAACGGCCTCAAGGTGATCGACGCGGAGCGGCGCATCGGCGCGCTCTGGGAGCTCTCGCTCCAGGGCGCGCTCGGCTCCTCGCGCATCCTCATCGAGCTGACGTCCTGGACGTACTGGCTCTCGCAGTTCGCCGTCCTCGGCTTCGCCCTGCTCTTCGTCTACCTGCGCCGCAACGAGCACTTCCTCCGCTTCCGGGACACCGTGCTCCTCGCGAACCTCATCGGGCTCCTGGGGTACGTCCTGCTGCCCACGGCGCCCCCGCGGATGTTCCCCGACGTCGGCTTCGTCGACACGCTCGCGCGCTTCTCGTCGATCAACCACTCGAGCGCGGCCATCGAGTTCGCGGCGAACCCCTACGCGGCGATGCCGAGCCTCCACGCGGCCGACGCGCTGATCGTCGGCGTCGTGATGGCGAGCGTCGTCCGCTGGCGGCCCGCCAAGGCGCTCTGGCTCGCGTGGCCGGCGTGGGTCTGGTTCACCGTCATGGCGACGGGGAACCATTTCTGGCTCGACATCGCCGCCGGCGTCGTGGTCGCCGGCGTCGCGGCGCTCGTCGTCTCGCGGTTCCGCCGCGTCGGATGAGCTTCCAGCAGACCTACCAGCAGGGTGCGCGACGCCTCGCGACCCGCTCGATCTCGGGGCTCGCGCGCACGCGGGTGACACCGAACCAGCTCACGGCGCTCGGCGTCTC
>JBLNEO010000111.1:0-29522 GCA_050262775.1 Pseudomonadota bacterium
CTCGGCCCGAAGGTGGCGACCGGCGAGACGGCTGGTCTCGACCTGCGCGCTGGCCCGTCCTATGTCGTCGCGCCTCCGAGCAAGCACCCGGACACCGGCGCGCGCTACCGGTGGAAGGGCGCCGCCCCGTGGGAGACGCCGCCGTCGCCGATACCGGCGCGGTTGCGGGTGCACTTCGGGAACCTCGGCCGCGACCGAAACGGGGTCGCCGAGCCGGTCGGCGAGCTGATTCCGCAGGGTCAGCGGCGCGCCTCGCTGCTCTCGCTTCCGGTAGCCGAACACCTAGATCGTCCTCAGCGGCGCCGCGCCGGCGAGTAGCGGCTGTTGCCTCTACCGGCGAAATCTGAGGTAGGCACCGGGGTAGGCACCGCACGAGCATTTGCGGCACCTGCGCACAGGCGACCCGCGGAACCATGCGGCCTCCGCACAGCCACGCAGGTTCCAATGCCCCCAGCGGGATTCGAACCCGCGCTACCACCTTGAAAGGGTGGCGACCTGGGCCGCTAGTCGATGGGGGCCCGGGCTGAGGATAGCCTTGGCCCGTGGAGGGCTACGACGCGCCCACGTACGGGGACCGCATCGCCGACGTCTACGACGAGTGGTACGCGGAGCTCGATCCCGCGCCGGCCGTCGAGTTCCTCGCCGGGCTCGCCGGCGAGGGCCGCGCGCTCGAGCTCGCGATCGGGACGGGAAGGATCGCGCTGCCGCTCGCGGAGCGCGGCGTCGAGGTGCACGGCATCGACGCGTCCGAGCGCATGGTCGAGAAGCTGCGCGCGAAGCCCGGCGGCGACCGCATCCCGGTCTCGATCGGCGACTTCGCCGACGTCGGGGTCGAGGGGACGTTCCGCGTCGTCTTCGTCGCGTTCAACACCTTCTTCGCCCTCGAGGACCAGGAGGAGCAGGTCCGCTGCTTCGCCAACGTCGCGTCGCACCTCGACGAGGACGGCGTCTTCGTGATCGAGGCGTTCGTCCCCGACCTCACGCGCTTCGACCGCGGACAGCGGGTGTCGTCGCCGCGCATGGGGCTCGACCACGTCCTCCTCGACGTCTCGCAGCACGATCCGGTCGCGCAGGTGTCGTTCTCGCAGCACGTCCTGATCGAGGACGGCCGCACGAGCATCTACCCCGTCCGCGTCCGCTACGCGTGGCCGTCGGAGCTCGACCTGATGGCGCGGCTCGCCGGCCTCCGGCTCCGCGCCCGTCACGCGGATTGGTCGGGAACGCCGTTCACCGCCGATGCCGGCTCGCACGTATCGGTCTACGAGCGGGTGGCCGCGACGGCCGAGCGCGCCTCGACCTCGTAGGGGTTGCCGCGGTAGGAGTGGACGACCCAGCTCCAGCAGACGTGGAGCGGGCGGTGCTGCATCTGCCAGACGTGACAGAGCTCGTGCGTGACGAGGTCGTCGGACGGGTCGGGTCGCCGCACGAGGATCGTGCGCACGAGCGCATAGCCGTGGTAGCGGCGGAAGCCGGGGATGCGGAAGAACCACGGCGCGACCACGACGCGGACGCGCCGGACCGACACCGGAGACGGGTAGAGGGAGAGCGTGTCGAGACGTGCCTTCGCCCGCGCGAGCTGCGCGCGGAGCGCGGGGCTCACGAGCTCGACGCGAGGATCGGCGCGAGGAGCATGACTGCGCTCCCCTCCTGCGCCTGGCGGTACTCGTAGGTGAAGAGGTGCGGTCGCGTGAGGCGGTCGATCGTCAGGCTCTCGGTGGGGTCGATCTCCGCCGGGCTCGGCGTGTCGTCGGGGCGCGACAGCGTGAGCTGCAGCGGCCGGTCGAGCTCGACGTCGAAGTCGCGCTCCTGGAAGAAGAGGGCCCGCGGCGCCGCGTCCTCCCCCGTGTCGGTCTGGACGGGCGGGAGCAGCGCGATCACGGACTTCGCGTCCGTGTACTTGAACGTGTACAGGGCGAGCTCGAGCGCCTCGCGGCGGAGCAGCCGGTAGCGCGCGGGCGTGGGCTCGCCCTTGTCGATCGCGCAGTTGTCGCCGAGCCCGCAGAGGACGTACATCAGCGAGTTGTCCGTCTCGACCACCTGCGTGTCCTCCGCCGAGCCCTGCTCGGGCCGGATCGCGACCCAGCGGATCGGCACGTCCGTCTCGCCCGACTTCACCGAGGGCGGGCCGGCGAACACGAGCACGAGCTGCGACCCGTCGGCGTGCGTGTAGCGCTCCGCGACGTAGTCGGCGATCTCCTTCGGCCGGGCGGAGTCCTTGCCCCCGGGCTCCCAGGGCGACCAGGCGGCGTGCTTCGCGCGGGTGTCGGAGTCCGCGAGCAGGAGCCCGGCGCCGATCGCCACACCCGCGAGGACTGCGAGCCCGAGGTAGGCGAGCGCGAAGCGGAGGCGGTGCACCCGCTCCTCGTCGCCGCGTCGGGGCCCGACGAGGACCTCGGGCTCCGGCTCGGGCGTCACACCCTCGGCCACGTCGCTTCGTTCCCGTAGTCGAGCTCGGGCCGCCGGAGCTCCTGCCGGTCGAGCAGCGCGACGAGGTCGTCGCCGTAGATCTCCTTGCGCTCGACGAGCTCGTCCGCCACGCGCTCGACCGCCTCCTTGTTCAGGAGCATGAGGTTGTGCGCCTTCACGTAGGCCTGGCCGAGGATCTGCGCGGCGGTCGCGCGCTTGTGCGGGTCGCCGAGCACCGAGCCGATCGGGTTCTCGCTCATCATCCCGCCGCCCGTCGCGACGCGGTTCATGATCTGGAGGCCGATCTGCTCGAAGCGCTTCATCACGCGCTCGCGTGCCTGGTCCTCGTTCTCGTCCGCCATCGGCGTCACGTCGACGGGCTCGGGGCCCATCGCGGAGGCGCCGACCATCAGCGCCGCCTGGAACGTGCAGCTCTGGACGTCGCCGCCGACGCCGTTCGAGTTCTCGCCGTAGAACACCCGCTCGGCCGCCATCGCGCCCAGGCCCCAGATCAGCCGTGCCATCTCCTCGCTGCGGAACCGGCTGAAGCGCTCCTCCTTCTCGAGTGCCTGGTGGTGGCCGAGCGAGCCGCCGCGCATCTTGATCGACAGCCGGGTCGACTCGGCGCCCTCCATGTAGACGTGGCCCGCGACGGCGTGCCCCGCCTCGTGGACCGCGACCGCGCGCGTCTCCTTGTCGATGTAGTCGATCCCGACGGCGGTGCCGGACTCGATCGTCGTCATCGCCTCGACGATGTCGTCCCACCCGAAGCGGTCGCGCCCCGTGTGGTGGGCGATCGTCAGCGCCATCGAGCAGACCTGGTCGATCATCGCCGGCGAGTAGCCGTTCGTGATCCGCGCGAGCTCGTCGCGCCGCTCCGCGCGGTCGAGGTCGGGGTCGTGCGCGACCCGCGAGATGTAGAGGTCGAAGACGTCGAGGCGGTCCTGCTTCGTCGGCGTGCGGAACCAGACGTGGCGGCCCATGCGGCCCGGCCGGATCAGCGCGGGGTCGAGCCGGTCGAGCGGCACGTTCGTCGCGCCGATGAAGTAGATCTGCTCGCTGCGCGGCCTCGGCGGCGGGAGCCGCAGCGACCTGCCGCCGACGCGGCGCGGGACGACGTAGGTCGCGTCGAGGAACGTGTTGAGCTTGTTCGTGACGACCCGCTTGCCGAACGGCGGGTTGTCGATCCCGTCCATGACCACGAGCAGCTGGTTGAGCGCGAGCCCGCCGCCCATCCCCATCCCGGGGAACATGAAGTTGACGATCCCGTTCAGGCGCTGCTCCAGGCCCGACCGGTAGGGCAGCGACGGCGTCGAGCGCTCGGCGAACAGCCGCTCGCGCCACGCCCGCGTCTCGAGGATCAGGTCGCCGCTCGGGTTGAGCGCGCCCATCGGGCCGTAGAAGAGGTAGTCCTGCGGGTCCCACGGCGTGAAGCCGCCGCCGCCCGCGCCGCCCATGCCGGGGTTGAGCGTCTGCCGGCGCATCCCCACGGCGTCGATCTCGTCGATGAAGACGATGCACTGGCCGCCCCACTTGCGGGCGAGCTTCTTGGCCTTGCGTGCGACGAAGCGGACGACGATCGCGTCGATGCCGATGAACGTCGCGGCGAAACCGGAGCCCGGGATCGACACGAACGGCGAGTTGAACCCGGTCGCGATCGCCTTCGCGAGCATCGTCTTGCCGGTCCCCGGCGCGCCGAGGAAGAGGAGGCCCCGCTCGCGCTTGCCGCCCGCCTTCTCGAACGCCTCGCCGGACTGCCAGAGGGCGACGACGCGCCGCACCTCCTCCTTCGCCTCGGCCTGTCCGCGGACGTCACCCAGACGGACGCCCCACTCCGCGTCGCCCGGCTCGAACCCGCGAACCTGCGTGAGGTTCATCGCCAGCAGGGGGCCGAACATGATCGCGAAGTTCGCGAAGAAGAGGAAGAAGACGAAGACGACCTGGATCCAGAGCTGCGGTTGGCTCGCGATGTAGCCGAGCTTGTCCCAGAGCCACGGGAAGGTCCCGAGCCAGCTCGTCCCGGCCGGGACCGCCGTCAGCCAGAGGACGGTCGCGAGGATCACGACGAAGACGGCGAAGCGCAGCCAGAAGCGCCAGAACCACACGCGCCGCCGCGCGACGACGTCCTCCTCGCGCAGGTCCCGGCTGTCGGATCCGAAGAGGCTCGGCCACGGGATCGCGCGCTTGAAGATCAGGTCGATCAGCCCGCGGAACGCGATCACGACGAGGAACGTGCCGAGGAGCGAGGCGGCGAGGCTCCACGAGCGCACCTCGTGGAACCAGATGAACGCCGCGGGGCTCGTCAGGAGCGCGACCGCGGTCGCCGAGCGGCGCAGGCGGCGCCACTGGTCCGCGAGGATCATGGCGGAGTCGTTCATCCCGCCCGCACCGGCCAGCCCCTGCTCGGCCGTCGCCATGGGCGAAGGGTAGTGAAAGACCGCACAGAGTGTGCTTCGGATTGGAGTTAGGTGTCCGTTAAGGAGCAGGAGCCGTTCTCGCACGCGGAGGTCGACCGCGGGAGGCGCTACCACCGTCCCCGCTACCGCGCGCTCGTCGCCGACCTCGCGCTGTCGCTGGCCGTGCTGGGCGTGTTCGCCGCCTGGCGGCCCGACCTCGGCCTCCGCCCGTGGCTGGAGGCGCCGGCGGTGACGGCGCTCGTTCTCGTGTCGGCGGCGCTCGTGCGCCTGCCCCTCTCGTGGTGGAGCGGCTACGTGCACGAGCACCGGTGGGGTCTCTCGACGCAGACGCCGGGCGGGTGGCTCGCGGATCGCGCGAAGGCGCTCGGGGTGGGCGTCGTGCTGACGGCGGCCGCGACGACCGGGCTCGTCGCGATCGCGCGGTCGGCGCCCACGTGGTGGCCGCTCGTCGCGGCGGCGGCGGGCGCGCTCCTCGTGCTCGTGCTCGGGTTCCTCGCGCCGGTCGTGCTCGAGCCCCTCTTCAACCGGTTCCGTCCGCTCGACGACGGCGAGCTGCGCCGCTCGCTGCTCGCCCTCGCCGACCGCGCGGGCGCCCCGGTGCGGGACGTCCTCGTCGCCGACGCCTCGCGCCGCACCACGAAGACGAACGCCTACGTCTCCGGCATCGGACGCACGCGCCGGGTCGTCCTCTACGACACGTTCCTCGCCGCCGCCGACCCCGCCGCGATCGGCGTCGTCGCCGCGCACGAGCTCGCGCACCGGCGCGAGCGGCACGTCGCCAAGCTGACGCTCCTCGGCATGGCCGGCGCGGCGGCAGCCGTGCTCGTCCTCTGGGCCGTCCTCGGGCACCGCGTCGCGAATCCCGATTGGATCCCCGTCGCCCTGCTCGTGCTCGCCCTGCTCGAGCTCGTCGCGACGCCCGCGCTCGCGTGGGTCTCCCGCCGGTACGAGCGCGACGCGGACCGGATCGCGCTCGAGGTGACCCGCGACCCGGCGGCGTTCGAGCGGGCCTTTCGGACGCTCGCGGACACGAACGTCGCCGACCTCGACCCGCCGCGTCTCGTGCGCGCGCTGCTGCTCACGCACCCGCCGTTGCCGGAGCGCATCGAGGCGGGGCGGCGGTGGTCGCGGGCCGGCTAGCCGAACGGCCAGTGCGGCGCTCCCGGATCGGGGCGCTCCCTGCCGCGCGCCGCGGCAAATTCCCGAGGCGGGAACCGCGCATTTGGTGACGCACCGCACAAGCACCCGGAGAAGGGTCGTGACATTCGTACCTGTTACTCCCGCAAGGCTGGAGGGGGAAGCCCGGGATCGAAAAGGAGGTCGATCTGTGCGACGCCACTGCGGGGTTTCCGCGTCGCGACCCACCGCTCGCGCCTAGTTCGAGCACGGGACCTCACTGCGGATTCCTCGGTTGATCCAGCCGGACCCATCGTCGGCCACGAGGCCGGCGACCCGGCTTCACCTCGAGGGAGAACACCATGCGTACGACACGAACGCCGCGCGCGGGCCATGCGGCTCCCCGATCGGCCATCCGCGCAAAAAGGCTGCCGCGCTTCGCTGCACCGGTCGTCGTGGCACTCGCGGCCGCCGGGCTGCTGGTCGTCGGCCCCGCGCCCGCGCAGGATCCGACGAAGCACCCGCACTACTTCGGGCCGTATCCGAACTGGGCCAACAGCCCGCTGACGCTGCCGGACGCCACCGTCGCGATCGCCGTCGCCTCCGGTTGCACCAACGGCGGGGCGACGGCGGAGGCCACGGTCGGCTCGAACGGTTCGATCACGGGCATCACGGTCACCGACCCCGGCAACGGCTACACGGCCACGGGCCGGTGCGCTCCGACGGTCGCGATCACGGGCGCCGGCACCGGTGCCGCCGCCAAGGCCACGGTCACCAAGTCCGGCGCCGTCGTCGGCGTCGTCGTGGACACGGGAGGCGCCGGTTACCAGTCGCCCAAGGTGGGCTTCACGGGCGGTGGCGGCAGCGGTGCCACGGCCACGGCCTACGGCGGAGTCGACAAGGTCACCGTGACCGACGGCGGGAGCGGCTACACCACGCCGACGGTGGCCTTCGATCTGCCCGACAACCCGAACGGCGACCAGGCGAAGGGCCACGTCGCGTCGATCGCAGCGGGTGACGCGTTCGACGGGATGGTCAACGGCGTGATCCTGCCCAACGGCGTGATCGTGGACGATCCCGGCTCGGGGTACTCGACCGCGCCGGGTGTGGCAGTCCTCAACGGGACGCAGTGGGATCCGGTTCCCAAGGAGCCGGCCAACAGCCCCGACGCGACGGCGACGTCGAGCTTCACGATCCTGGCGATCGAGATGGACACCTTCGGCTCGAACTACAACACGCCGCCGAGCGTGACCATCGACGACCCCGTCCAGGGTGGAGGCGGCGGGTCGGGTGCGACCGCGCACGCCCTCACCGACGAGGGGACGATCACGGCGATCACGGTGACGAGTCCGGGCTCGGGCTACGTCACGCCGGGCGGGATCAAGAAGTTCGTGGACACGTTGCCGGGCCTCACGTCGGCCAATGCGAACAACCTGGGCCAGTACATCCCGGTCGCCGTGCCCGACACGACGACGTTCCCCGGAGCGGACTACTACGAGATCGGCCTTGTCCAGTACCGGGAGCGGATGAGCTCCAGCCTCCCGGCCGCGGGCACGTTGATGCGCGGCTACGTGCAGCTGGCGACCGACAAGGTGGCCGGCAACGTCAGCCTCGCCAACGCGAACCTCGATCCTGCGGTCGCGCCGACGCCGATCGCCGGGTTCAAGGGCGTCGACAAGCCGCACTTCCTCGGGCCGACGATCGTCGCACAGAAGGGCCGGCCGGTCAGGATCACGTTCTACAACCTGCTCCCCACCGGGGGCGCGGGCGACCTGTTCCTCCCCGTCGACTCAACGCTGATGGGCTCGGGCGAGGGCACCATGACCGCGGGCTACGACCCGACGCCGACGACCGGCGGCACGGTGGGCGACGAGGCACGCAACCCGATGTGCACCACCGTCTACCCGAAGCCGGACGCCTGCTTCAAGGACAACCGGGCGACGCTTCACCTGCACGGCGGGAACACGCCGTGGATCTCGGACGGGACGCCGCACCAGTGGATCACGCCGGCCGGTGAGGGCACGGCGTGGCCCGAGGGCGTCAGCGTCGAGAGCGTCCCGGACATGATCGGGGCGAGCAAGCCTGCCAACGTGAAGGACTGCTCCGCCGCCAACGACGGCTGCCAGACCTTCTACTACACGAACCAGCAGTCGGCGCGGCTGATGTTCTACCACGACCACGCCTGGGGGATCACCCGCCTCAACGTGTACGCGGGCGAGGCCGCCGGCTACGTCGTGCGGGACGCGACCGAGCGGAAGCTGTTCGGCCCTGGCGGAACCTTCGCCGAGCTCGGCGACGGGATCCCGCTGATCATCCAGGACCGGACGTTCGTCCCGAGTGACGCGCAGCTGGCTCAGCAGGACCCGACGTGGGACAAGGCCAGATGGGGTGGCAAGGGCAACTTCTGGTACCACCACGTGTACATGCCGGCCCAGAACCCGGGCGACCCGAGCGGGATGAGCTCGTTCGGGCGCTGGATGTACGGGCCGTGGTTCTGGCCGCCGCAGCAGGACACGAAGTACGGGCCGATCGCGAACCCGTACTTCGACCCGAACTGCGATCCGGCGACGGCCGAGTTCTGCGAGCCGGAGCTCATCCCCGGCACGCCGAACATCTCGGTCGGCATGGAGCAGTTCAACGACACGCCGATCGTCAACGGGACGGCGTACCCGACGACGACCCTGGACCCGAAGGCGTACCGGCTGCGGATCCTGAACGCGGCGAACGACCGCTTCTGGAACCTGCAGTGGTACGTGGCCGACGCCACGGGGACCGAGGTCGCGCTGAAGGCCGCCGAGGTTCAGGCGGCGCAGACCGACCCGGTCGTCTTCCCGACGCCGGACACCGCGCTCAGCCCCGTCGGGCCGAGCTGGATCCAGATCGGAACGGAGGGCGGCTTCCTACCGGCCCCGGTGGTCGTTCCGAACCAACCCACGACGTGGATCACCGATCCGACGCGCTTCGACGTCGGGAACGTCGACCAGCACTCGCTCCTCCTCGCTCCTGCCGAGCGGGCGGACACGATCGTCGACTTCTCGAAGTTCGCGGGCAAGACGCTGATCCTCTACAACGACGCGCCGGCGGCATTCCCGGCCAGGATCGCCTGCTACGACTACTACACGGGCGGCCCCGACCTGAGGCCGGCCTGCGCGCCGAGCACCCTGCCCGGGTACGGGCCGAACACCCGCACGGTCATGCAGGTCAAGATCCGTACCGGATCGGGCAAGGCGTTCGCCCTCAAGACCCTGCAGACGGCCTTCACCCACAAGGCGAACGGCACGGGCGTGTTCGAGGAGGGGCAGCACCCGATCGTCGTCGGGCAGGCCGCCTACAACTCGGCCTACGGCTCGAGCTTCGCGGCGAGTGGGTACTGCTCGTCGCCGGGCTCGACGATCAAGTGCGACGGGTTCGCCCGCATCAGCCAGCAGGGCGGCCAGCCGTTCACGTTCGACACGCTCAGAGGATCGAAGCTGTCGATCAACCTCCAGCCGAAGGCGATTCACGACGAGATGAACTCGACGACCTTCGACGAGTTCGGGAGGATGCAGGCGTTCCTCGGGATCACGACCGTCCCGGCCACGCCGGGCCTGACGAACGCGAACCTGCACCCGTACACGTTCCCGGGGACGGAGCTCATCGACACGACGAACCTGCCGAAGGGGGACGTGAAGGTGACGCCGATCGCCTCGGCGACCGACGGCACGCAGATCTGGAAGGTCACCCACAACGGCGTGGACACGCATCCGATCCACTTCCACGCCATGGACGTGCAGGTCCTCAACCGGGTCACGTGGGACAACATCATCATCCCGCCGGACGCGACGGAGCTCGGCTGGAAGGACACGGTGCGGATCAGTCCGCTGGAGGACACGATCGTCGCGATGCGACCCGTGATCCCGACGCTGCCCTTCGACCTGCCGAACAGCGTCAGGCTCCTCAGCCCGATGCTGCCCGAGTACGCAGGGAACAGGGACGCACCGCCGCAACTTGGCGAGGCAGGCGTGCTCGCGAGTGCGACGTGGTCGGACCTGCTGATGCTCGGGATCCCGCCGTCGAACGGTGACGGCGAGCCGATCGACGTCGTGAACCACTTCGTCAACTACGGCGCCGAGTACGTCTACCACTGCCACATCCTCAGTCACGAGGAGATGGACATGATGCGACCGGTGTCCTTCGTGCTCGCGCCGAAGGCGCCGGACAACCTCGCCGTCGATCCGCTCACCAACACGGTGACGTGGACCGACCGCTCGACCAACGAGACGGCATTCCTCGTGCAGCGCTCGACGGACGGCGGAGCGACCTGGGCCGACGTCGGCACGGTGTCGCGGCTGTTCCTCGACCCGCTGAACGCGGTGCTGCTCGATCCGGTCCCGCTGCCGAACACGAAGGGTGACACCGTCACCCTCACCGACCCCGGCATCGTGGCGGGTGCGAGCTATCGCGTGGTCGCCCAGAACACCGTGGGCGACACGTGGAACTACGCCGACCCGAACGTGAACGAGATCGTCTCCGGCGGGTTCCCGACGGTGACGGCGACGGGAACGTCGGCGGTCGTCGCGGCGTAAGCACCAGCGCTCGAAGACGGCGGGAGGGCCTCCGGGCCCTCCCGCCGTTGCTCCGAGTGCCGCCGAACCCGGCGCCCGGGGCGTGCGTTCCTCGCCCGTGGCGCCGCATGGTTGGAGGTTCGTTACGGTGCCTGCATGACCACAGCGACCATCCACACGAACCGTGGCGCGATCGACGTCGAGCTCTTCCCCGACGACGCGCCGAAGACCGTCGGCAACTTCGTCAAGCTCGCGCGCGACGGCTTCTACGACGGCGTCATCTTCCACCGCGTGATCCCGGACTTCATGATCCAGGGCGGCGACCCGACCGGCACCGGCTCGGGCGGACCCGGCTACCAGTTCGAGGACGAGTTCAACGACCGCAAGGTCGTCCGCGGCGCGCTCGCGATGGCGAACGCCGGCCCGAACACGAACGGCAGCCAGTTCTTCATCGTCACGACCGACTCCGCCCCCTGGCTCGACGGCAAGCACACGGTGTTCGGCCGGGTCACCTCGGGGATGGAGATCGTCGACGAGATCTCGGAGCTGCCGCGCGACGGCCGAGACCGGCCGCACGACGACGTGGTGATGGAGCGGGTCGAGGTCGCCGACTAGCCGCCCCGACCCGCCCCGCCTACAGCGCCGCCACCGGCTTCTTCGAACGCCCTTCGAGCGGCGAGGGCTCCACGTGGAGGAGCCGGGCGATCCAGTCCGGCAGCCACCAGTTCCAGCGGCCGAAGAGCGTCATCGCGCTCGGCAGCAGCAGTGCGCGCACGACCGTCACGTCGATCAGGATCGCGACGGCGAGGCCGAAGCCGAACTGCTGGAGCTCGACGAACGAGCCGACGACGAAGCCCATGAAGGCGAAGAACATGATCAGCCCGGCGGCCGTGACGAGGCGGCCCGTCTTCGCGATCCCGACGCTGACCGCGTGGGCGTTGTCCTTCGTCGCGTCCCACTCCTCGCGCATGCGCGTGACGAGGAACACCTCGTAGTCCATCGAGAGGCCGAACAGCATCGCGAACAGGAACACCGGGATCCAGCCGGTGATCTGGTCGTACTCGATCAGCCCGAACGGCGCCCCGAGGCCGTAGCGGAAGGCCGCGACGAGCAGCCCGTACGCCGCCGCCACCGACAGCACGTTGAGCACGATCGCCTTCAGCGGCAGCAGGACCGACCGGAACGCGCGCAGGAGCAGGAAGTACGTGAGCAGGAGCACGACGACGACGAGCCACGGGAACGCGGCGTACGTGCGGTCGAGGAAGTCGGTCCCCCAGGCGGCGGTGCCGCCGACGCCCGCCGTGACGCCTGCGGGCCACGCGACCGTGCCGACCACGTCGTCGCGGAGCCGGTCGACCATCCTCGAGCTCTCGCGCGCGCCGTAGTCGTAGCGCGAGATCGCCTGGAGGCGGATGTAGCGGCCGTCGCTGTCGACGAGCGGCGGGTACACGCGCGCGATCGCCGGATCACCGTTGAGGCGCGTGACGAGGTTCGCGAGCGCGAGCTGCACACCGGGATCGTCGGCGCGCGTCGAGCCGCCGGCGTCGATCACGATCTCGACCGGGTTGAGGGCGCCGTTCCCGACCTCCGCGGCCAGCACGCGCAGGCCCTGCGTCGCCTCGAGCTTCGCCGGCAGCTGCTCGTCCGTCCCCGGGCCGAGCTGCATGCCGACCACCGGCAGCGCGAACAGGAGGAGGAGCGCGAGCGAGACGGAGGCGTACAGCGCCGGCCGCCGCATGATCCGGTGCGAGAAGCGGAGCCAGAAGTTCTCCTCGGCCCGCGTGCTCTCGCGCCGCGCCAGCACGCGCTTCGGGACGAGGCGCAGCCGGTCGAGCCGCGCCTCGAGCGAGAACAGCAGCACCGGCAGGAGCGTCAGCGCGCAGGTGACGGAGACGGCCGGGACGAGCAGCCCGGCGAGCCCGTACCCGCGCAGGCCCGGCACCGGCATCGCGATCAGCATCGCGAGGCCGATCCCGACGGCGGTGCCGGAGAAGATCACGGCGCGGCCGGCCGTCTGCATCGTCCGCACGACCGCGTCCTGCTTCGTGCCGCCGCGCTGCAGCTCCTCGCGGTAGCGATAGACGACGAGCAGCGAGTAGTCGATCGCGATCCCGAGGGCGATGAACGTGACGAGGTTCTGGACCGTCTGCTCCATCTTCAGCCAGTGCGCGGCCACCCAGACGAGCCCCAGCGTGGCGGGGATCGCCACGAGGGCGAACAGGAGCGGGATGAGCAGTGCCGCAGTCCCGAACACGAACGCGAGCAGGAGGAACGCGGCCGGGATCGCGATGAACAGCTCGCCGACCACGAGGTCGTGCTCCAGCTCGGGGTAGACGTCGGCGGCGATCGCGGCCGCGCCGGTCACCCACACCTCCGCGCCCGGCATCGTCCCGAGCGCGGCGCGGAGGTCGGCCGTCTCGGGGTGCGCCTCCGGGACGTCGAGCTTCGAGGCGATCTGCGCCGTCGCGACGCGGTCCGAGATCTTCTGCACCTGGACGAGCTGGCCGGACGGGACGGTCTTCGCCGCCCGGGCCGCGCGCCGCTCCAGCGCCGGCAGCAGGCGGTCGACCTCGCCGCTCCGGCTGCGGACGACGACCGTCCACCCGGCGTAGGACTTCTGGCCGAACTCGCTCTCGAGGATGTCGTTGACCCGCTGCGCCTCTGTCCCGGGCACGCTCGCCTGGCTCTCGAACAGCGTCCCGAGCCTGCCGGCGAGCGTGATCCCGACGACGAAGACCACGAGCCAGACGGCGACGACGAGCCAGCGGAGGCGGATGACGCCTCTCGTCCAACGCTCGAGCACCGCGGAGGGCGGTGTTCCCTCGCGCATCTCTCCTCCCCTCGGTGGACGGGTCGAGCGGCTCTCTGTTGTTCCTCGATCCTTCCTCCCCCGGTGCCGCGGCGCAAGGGGGGCCGTGGCAGTCTTGGCACGTGGCGCACGACCACGACCACGGGCGGGCGGCGGGGACGCGCGCGCTCGCGCTGTCCCTCGGGCTCGTCGTCGGCTTCGCGGTCGTGGAGGTCGTCGCCGGCGTCGTCGCGGACTCCCTCGCGCTCCTCGCCGACGCGGGGCACATGGTCTCGGACGGCGCCAGCCTCACGCTCGCGCTCGTCGCGGCGTGGGCGGCGGGCCGGCCGGCGACGTACCGGCGGAGCTACGGCTTCCGGCGCGCTGAGATCCTCGCCGCGCTCGTGAACGGGGTCGCCCTCGTCGCGATCGCGATCTGGATCTTCGTGGCGGCGGCCGGCCGCTTCCGCGACCCGCCCGAGCCGCTCGGCGGGTGGATGCTCGTCGTCGGCGCCGCAGGGCTGGTCGTCAACGTCGCCGCAGCGTGGCTCATGCACCGCTCGGGCGCCGACAGCCTCAACGTCCGCGCCGCCCTGCGGCACGTCGTCGCCGACCTGCTCGGATCGGTCGGCGTGGTCGTCGCCGGCTTCATCGTGCTGGCGACGGGGTGGGCGTACGCCGACCCGCTCGTGTCGGTCGCGATCGGCCTGCTCGTGCTCGGCAGCTCGTGGGGCGTCCTGCGCGAGTCGGTCGGGATCCTCCTCGAGGAGACGCCGCGCGGCGTCGACGCCGAGCAGGTCGGTCGTGCCATGCTCGCGCTCGACGGCGTGCGCGAGGTGCACGACCTCCACATCTGGACGATCACGAGCGGCTTCCCGGCGCTCTCCGCCCACGTGCTCGTCGACCGGGGCGCCGACTGCCACGCGCTGCGCGCGGAGCTCGAGCGACTGCTCCACGACCGCTTCGCCCTCGACCACACGACGCTCCAGGTCGAGCATGCCGTCGGCGGTCTGCTACAGATCCGCCGGTGAGGCTGGACGGGAGGACCGCGATCGTCACCGGCGCGTCCAGCGGCATCGGCGCGGCGACGGCGCGCGCGCTGCGCCGCGAGGGCGTCCGCGTGGCCGGCGGCGCACGGCGGGTGGAGCGCGTCGAGGCCGACGTGGCGCTCGAGCTCGACGTCACCGATCCGGCGAGCTGCGCCGGGTTCGTCGACCGCGCCGTCTCCGAGCTCGGCGGCGTCGACGTGCTGGTGAACGCGGCGGGCCTCGCCCTCGGCCGCGCGCCGTTCTGGGAGTCGTCGGAGGAGGACGAGCGGACGGTGTTCGAGACGAACGTGGACGGGCTCGTGCGGATGACGCGCCTGCTGCTCCCGCACCTCCGCGACGGGGGCCACATCGTCAACATCGGCTCCGTCGCGGGACGTCAGGCGTACCCGGGCGGCGCCACGTACGTCGCGTCGAAGTACGCGGTGCGCGGCTTCACCTATGCGCTCCGCGAGGACCTGCTCGGGCGACCGATCCGCGTCACGACCGTCGACCCCGGGCTCGTCGAGACGGAGTTCTCGCTCGTCCGCTTCAAGGGCGACGCCGACGCGGCGCGGGCCGTCTACGAGGGCGTCGACGCGATGACGCCCGACGACATCGCCGAGTGCATCCTGTTCGTGCTCACGCGGCCGCCCCACGTGAACGTCGACGAGCTCGTCGTGAAGGCGCTCGCCCAGTCCTCCGGCGCGCGGATCCTCCGGCGCGAGTCGCAATCGTGACGCTGACGATCCTCGAGGGCTCGACGTTCTGCATCTGCGACGACCGCGGGGACATCGGCGGCGAGACGACCGGGTTCTTCGCCGACGACACCCGCTTCCTGTCCGCGCTGCGGCTGACCGTTAACGGCCAGCGCCCGCTCCTGCTCTCGTCGGACAAGGTCGAGTACTTCTCGGCCGCGTTCTTCCTCCGCAACCCGCAGGCCGGCGGCCTCGCCCAGGACGCGCTCTCGATCGCCCGGCACCGGTTCGTCGGGCAGGGGATGCGCGAGCACGTGCTGATCCGCAACGAGTCGATGGAGACCGTCGCCTTCACCGTCGGCCTGGAGCTCGCCGCCGACTTCGCGGACATCTTCGCCGTCAAGGACCGCGACTTCGCGCTCGGCGACCCGCTGAACGCGCCGCCGCTGCCGCCGCCCGCGAAGGCCGACTGGGACCCGGAGCACGGGCAGTTCGTGCTCGAGGAGCGCGGCGAGGGGTGGCACGCGCGGACGCAGGTCATCGTCTCCGAGTCAGGCGAGGTCGGCGACGGCGCTCTGACCTGGGAGCTCCGGCTCGAGCCGCGCGGCGAGTGGCGGCTCGACCTCGACGTCTACGTGTCCGCCGACGGCGTCGCGGTCACGCCGCGCCAGGCGGAGCAGCAGTTCGGGACCGAGCTCGACCACATCCGCGACTCGCTCGCGGCGTGGCAGCTCCAGGTGCCGCAGCTCCGGGGGACGTGGGATCCGCTCGTCCACTCGTTCGGCCGCTCGGTCGCCGACCTCGCCGCGCTGCGCATCCGCACGCACCGCGGGTTCGACAAGCTGCCCGCCGCCGGCATGCCGTGGTTCATGACCGTGTTCGGCCGCGACACGCTCATCACCTCGTACCAGACGCTCCTCTTCGGGCCCGAGCTCGCCGTCGGCGCGCTGCGCGCGCTCGCGCGCCTGCAGGCGACCGAGGACCGGCCCGAGATCGACGCCGAGCCCGGGAAGATCTGCCACGAGGTGCGGCACGGGAAGGCGGCGCAGCGCTGGTTCCCCGTCTACTACGGCAGCGTCGACGCGACGCCGCTGTGGCTGATCCTCTTCTCGGAGGTCTTCCGCTGGACCGAGGACCTTGCGCTCGCGCGCGAGCTCCACCATCCGGCGATGCGCGCGCTCGAGTGGATCGACCGCTGGGGCGACCGCGACGGCGACGGCTTCGTCGAGTACGGCCGGCGGACGGAGCGTGGGCTCGCGAACCAGTCGTGGAAGGACTCGGAGGACTCGCAGCGGTTCGCCGACGGCCGCATCGCGACGGGACCGATCGCGCCCTGCGAGGTGCAGGGCTACGTCTACGACGCGAAGCGCCGCATGGCGGAGCTCGCGCGCACGGCGTGGCGCGACCGGGAGCTCGCGGCCCGGCTCGACGCCGACGCGGACGCCCTGCAGCGCCGGTTCGACGACGCCTTCTGGATCGACGACCGCGGCGGCTACTACGCGCTCGCCCTCGACGGCGACAAGCGTCCGGTCGATTCGCTCTCGTCGAACATCGGGCACCTGCTCTGGAGCGGCATCGTCCCCGAGGAGCGGGTCGACTGCATCGTCGATGCGCTCGCGGGCGACGCGCTCTACTCGGGGTGGGGCGTCCGGACGATGTCCTCGGCCGACGCGGGCTACAACCCGCTCAGCTACCACAACGGCACCGTCTGGCCGCACGACAACTCCCTCATCGCCGCGGGGCTCGCGCGGTACGGCCGCTGGTTCGAGACGTTCCGGATGGCGCGCCGCATGCTCGAGGCGTCGGCCTACTTCGGCTACGAGCTGCCGGAGGTGTTCGCGGGGCTGCCGCGCACCGAGACGCCGTTCCCGATCGCCTACCCGACGGCGGCGCGCCCGCAGGCGTGGGCGGCGGGGACGCCCGTGCTGCTGCTCCGGCTCCTGCTCGGGCTCGAGCCGGACGCGGGCCGCCACGTGCTCCAGTCGGTGGGACCGGCGGAGCTGCCGTCGTGGGTCGGCGAGGTCCGCCTCAGCGGCGTGCGCGCGTTCGGGAGCGTGTGGGACGTCGTGGTCGAGCGCGGCGTGACGACGGTGCGGCCGGCGTGAGGGTCGCGATCCTCAGCCCCGTGTGGTTCCCGGTGCCGCCGACGGGCTACGGCGGGATCGAGGCGATCGTGTCGCTGCTCGCGGACGGCCTCGCGGACGCCGGGCACGACGTCGTGCTGTACGCCTCCGGCGACTCGCACACGCGGGCCGAGCTCCGCTCCGTCTTCGACACCGCCCCGAGCGAGTGGATCGGCCACAGCTTCTGGGAGCTCCGGCACGCGCTCTCCGCGCTCATCGACTCCGACGAGTTCGAGATCCTGAACGACCACACCGGCCTCGTCGGGCTGATGCTGACGGGGCTCGTCCGCACGCCGTCGGTGCACACGGTCCACGGCCCGCTGACCGGCGAGCCGGGCCTCCTCTACGAGCAGGCGTGCCGCGTCAACGCGCGCGCGAAGCTGATCTCGCTGTCGCTCAACCAGCGCAAGCCGCGCCCGAACCTGCCGTGGATCGCGAACGTGCCGAACGCGCTCGACTTCTCGCTCTACCCGGTCTCGCCGCACCGCGGCGACTACCTCCTGTTCCTCGGGCGGATGAGCCCGGACAAGGGCTGCCACCGGGCGGTCGCGGTCGCGCGCGCCGCCGGCCTGCCGCTCAAGATCGCGGGCAAGAACCGCGAGCCGCTCGAGCAGCAGTACTTCCACGAGTTCGTCGAGCCGCACCTCGGCGACGGGATCGAGTTCCTCGGCGAGGTCACGCACGGCGAGAAGGTCGAGCTGCTGCAGAACGCGCGCGCGACGCTCTTTCCGATCGAGTGGGAGGAGCCGTTCGGCCTCGTGATGATCGAGTCGATGGCGTGCGGGACGCCGGTGATCGCCACGCGCTGGGGCGCGGTGCCCGAGGTGATCCAGGACGGGCTCGACGGGATCGTCGTCCCCACGTCCCGCGACATGGTCGCCGCGCTCGAGGCCGCCGATGCGCTCGACCCGATCGAGATCCGGGCGTCGGCCGAGGCGAAGTTCTCCGCGGAGCGGATGGTCGGCGGGTACCTGCGCGCCTACGAGGACGCGATCTCCGCCGACGCCTCCTCCTGAGGCAGCGTCCGCGGCGGCATCGAGGGCAGGCCGTGCCGGCCGTCGTCCGTTCGTCCGAGCGTGCGGACGTCGCGCGAGAGGAGCGCGAGCGACTGCACGGCGAGGAACAGCGCGCCGAAGAGGAGGATCGCCTCCTCGGTGCCGACGCGCGCCGCGAGCGGCCCGGCGATCGTCAGCCCGATCGGGATCACCACGAAGGAGCCGAGCTGGTCCCACGCGCTCACGCGCGAGAGGCGGTCGCCGGGGACGTGCTGCTGGAGCGCGGTGTCCCAGAGGACGCCGAAGAGCTCGAAGCCGAAGCCGGCGACCGCCCCGGCCAGCAGCAGCAGCGGCAGCGGCACGGCGAAGGCGAGCGCGAGGAACTCGCCGACCGCGAGCAGGACCGCGAGCTGCGCGAGGAGCAGCGGGTGCCGGGGCCGGAGGCGCAGCGAGACGAGGCCGCCGGCCACGAGGCCGATGCTCACCGACGCGGTGAAGAACCCCCACGCCTGCGCGCCACCGAGCTCCTCCTTCGCGACCACGGGGCCGAGGACGACGACGCCGGCGGAGTTGGCGAGGTTGCCGAGCGCGGCGGCGGCGACGATCACCCACAGCCACTCGCGCGCGCGGAACTCGCCCCACCCCTCGCGCAGCTCGCGGACGAGGTCGTGCGCGCGCGCCGGCGCGCGCGGGAGCCGGATCCGCGCCAGGAAGGCGGCGCTCGCGAGGAACGTCAGCGCGTCGAACCCGATCGCCCACCCGGAGCCGACGGCCGCGACGACGATCCCCGCGAGCGCGGCGCCGAGGATCTGGGTCGAGCTCTGCGAGAGGCGCAGCAGCGCATTCGCCTGCTGGAGGCGGCCGGCGCTGACGACCTGCGGCACCAGCCCGACCGACGCCGGGAAGAAGAAGGCGGTGGC
Source organism: Pseudomonadota bacterium (assembly GCA_050262775.1). GTDB lineage: Bacteria > Actinomycetota > Thermoleophilia > Gaiellales > Gaiellaceae > DATHTC01. Next base: position 19,033 of record JBLNEO010000111.1, read on the forward strand.
CGCGCCGCGCAGCGCCTGGAGCACGGCCACGTGCCACAGCTCGGCGCGGCCGGTGAGGAGCAGCACGGCGACGCTGCCCTGCGCGGCGAACATCAGCAGGTCGGTGCCGAGCATCAGGAGGTTTCGCGGGACGCGGTCGGCCCACACGCCGCCGAACAGGGTCAGCACGATCTGCGGCACCCACGACGCGGCGAGGATCAGCCCGAGGTCGGTGGCCGACCCGCCGAGGTCGTCGAGCACCGCGAACGCGAGCGCGACGGGCGCGAACGCGCTCCCGAGGAGCGAAGCCGTCCGGCCGAGGAAGAGGAGGCGGAAGTCGCGCTCGTGGAGCGCGCCCGCCGCGTCACGCAGCACGCTTGCTCCAGTAGCGCGCGAGCCCCGCATAGGACTGCTCGAGCGGGATCGCCGAGTCGATCGCCGCCCGGATCTCGTCCTCGACCCCGAGGTCGGCGCCCGCCTCGGCCGCGAAGGCGGCGGCGTCGGCGACGCGGCGCGCGAGCTCGGCCCAGCGCTCGAGGCGCGCCCGGAGCTCGGCGAGGTGCCGCCCGACGTCGTCCGCGACGCCGAAGTGCGTCAGCGCCAGGCGCCGCGGGGCCTGTCGCTCGAGCTCGTCGATGGTGGCGAGCCACGCCTCGACGTCGATCTCGGGGGGCGGCGTCGGCGGGAGCACGACCGTGCTCGGCTGGATGCGCACGCCCGCGGCGTCGCCGGCGTAGAGCGTCCCGTCGCCGTCGAGGTAGCAGACGTGGTGCGAGGCGTGCCCGGGCGTGGGGAAGCAGGCGAGACCGACCACGCGGTCGCCGACGACGCGCACGTTTCCCTCCGGCACCGGCGCGAGCTCCCCCCACAGGTCGTCGAACGCGTCGCCGTAGAGCCGCCGCGCGCTCGCCTCCAGGCGCGAGGGGTCGACGAGATGCGGCGCGCCGACCTCCGAGACGTGCACCTCGAGGTCGGGGTGCTCGCGAACGATCGCGCCGGCCGCGCCCGCGTGGTCGAGGTGGATGTGCGACAGCAGCAGGTGCCGGAGCTCGTGGAGGGCGACGCCGCGCTCCCGCAGCCCGGCCTTCAGCGCGGGCAGGTCGGACGAGGGGCCGCAGTCGTGGAGCGCGAGCCCGTCCTCCGTCTCGAGCAGGTAGGCGCCGATCACGCGTGCGCGCCCGCGGTGGCGCAGGTCGAGCGGACGCGGCTTCACGGCGCCGCCGCTAGTCGACGGCGGCCGCCGACGCGACGAGCGCCTGCTCGAGGTCCTCGAGCAGGTCGTCCGCCGACTCGATCCCGACCGAGAGGCGGATCAGCTCCGGCGGCGCGGCGAACGGCGCCTCGGCGGTGGACGCGTGCGTCATCCTCGCCGGCAGCTCGATCAGGCTCTCGACGCCGCCGAGCGACTCCGCCAGGCGGAAGAGCGTCGTCGAGCGGCAGAGCTCGAGCGCCTGCGCCTCGGAGCGGGCGAGGAACGAGACCATCCCGCCGAAGTCGCGCATCTGACGCGCCGCGAGCTCGTGCATCGGGTGCGACGGGAGCCCCGGGTAGAGCACGCGCGCGACGCCGTCGTGGCCCTCGAGCCACTCGGCGACCCGACGCGCATTCTCGCTGTGCTTTCGCATCCGCAACGCGAGCGTCTTGATCCCGCGCAGCACGAGCCACGCGTCGAAGGGGCCCGGCACCACCCCGAGCGACTTCTGCAGGAAGCGCAGGCGCTCGGCGATCGTGTGGTCGTTCGTGGCGACGAAGCCGCCGACGACGTCGGAATGGCCGCCGAGGTACTTCGTCGTCGAGTGCAGCACGACGTCGGCGCCGAGCGCGAGCGGGTGCTGGAGGTACGGCGTGGCGAACGTGTTGTCGACGACCACGATCGCGCCGACGGCGTGCGCGGCGTCGGAGATCGCGCGGATGTCGAGCACGTTCAGCATCGGGTTCGAGGGCGACTCGAGCCACACGAGGCGCGTGCGCTCGTCCATGTGGGCGGCCGCGTCGGCGTTCAGCTCCTCGGCCGGGACGTAGTCGTAGACGTAGCCCTTCGGGGCGTAGACCTGCGAGGTCATGCGGTAGACGCCGCCGTACACGTCCGCGACGAGCACCGTCCGGTCGCCCGGGTCGAGCAGGTGCATGAGCGTCGTCGTCGCGCCGATGCCCGACGCGTACGCGAGCCCGTGGCCGGCCTCCTCGAGCGACGCGAGCGCGGTCTCGAGCGCGGTCCGGGTGGGGTTCGCGACGCGCGAGTAGTCGTAGCCCTTGTGCTCGCCGACGGCGTCCTGCGCGTAGGTCGACGTCTGGTAGATCGGCGTGATCACCGCGCCGGTGGCGGGATCCGGCTCCTGTCCGTCGTGGATGGCGCGCGTCTCGAAGTCCATCAGCGCTCGATGCTATCCGCGCGCACCCATCGTCGGAGGTCGTCCAGGACGCGGTCGATCGCCGGCACGGGCGCGTCCTCCCACCAGAGGCCGTTGACGCGCAGCACGTTCGCCCTCCGGTCGTGGACGACGTCGACGCGGCCCGCGAGGAGGCCGCCGTGGAGGATCGGGAGCACGTAGTAGCCGAACTCGCGCTTCGCCGGCGGCACGTAGATCTCGAGCTTGTAGCGGAAGCCCCAGAGCTCCTCCGCGCGCCTGCGGTCGTACACGAGCGGGTCGAACGGGGAGAGCACGGTCGTCCGCCCGCGGAACGGCCGGCGGTCGGCGAGCAGGTCGCGGTGCACGTACCAGGGACCCTTCAGCCCCTCGACCTCGTGCGGGACGAGCACCTCGTCGCGCACGAGCGCGCGGAAGGCCTCGTCGACGGGAAGCAGCCAGAACGAGTGGACGCGCTTGAACCCGGAGGCCGTCATCGGCCCGACCTGGCGGAAGCGCTCCTCGACGTGGCGCCGCGCGGCCGCGGCCGCCGGCAGGGGCTTCGCCGGTGGGACGACCCGCTCGGCGAGGTCCCACACGCGCTCCTGCCCGACGCGCCCCGCGACGAGCACCTCGCCCTGCCGCCACAGGAACTCGAGCAACTGGCCGACGTTCTTGCCGTGCGTCCAGCCGGTCGAGACCCACGGCCGCACCGAGCGGTCTTCGAGCTCGCTCTGGCGCAGCGGGCCGCGGCGTCGGAGGGTCGAGAGCACGTACCGGCGGAAGGCGGCGTTGTCCTCCAGCCACCTGCCGACCCGAGCCTCGCGCTCGCTCGGGAACCGCTTCCCGACCGCCCGGACGAGCGGCCAGTCGTCGAGCGGGTGCAGGAAGGCGCGCCACGTGAACAGCTCGCGGTCCTCCCAGAGCAGCCGGTCGAGCTCGGCGACGTCGTAGGGCCCGAGGCGCGAGAACAGGACGAGGTGCTCCGAGCGCGCGATCGACCGCGTCGGGTCGAGCTGCAGCGGGCCCGTGTCGCGGACGACCTCGAGGATCGACCGCGGCCGCGGGGCGTCGAGGCGTGTCGCCCGGACGGCGAGACGGCGGGCCTCCGTCAGCGTGAGCGTGTCCACGTCTCCGCCCCGACGATCGTCGCGAGCCCCGAGAGCGCCCGCGCCAGCGCCTCGTCGAGCGCGGCGCTCGCGCGGACGCCCCGCTCGCGGTGGAACGCGACCAGCCGCAGCTCGCGTGCCTTGCGGTCGGTCTTGAGATCGGCGCGGCCGACGATGCGGTCGCGCCACACGAGCGGGAGCACGTAGTAGCCGTACACGCGCTCGGGGGCGGGCTTGTACACCTCGATCATCGGCGTGAAGCCGAACAGCCGCTCCACGAAGGGCTTGTCCCAGAGGAGGTTGTCGAAGGGCGCGATCAGGACCGATCCGCCCGTCGGCTCGACGAGCTCCGCGTCCGCGGGCACGTAGACCGGCGGCCCGCCGTCCTCGACGCGGAGGGGCCGGATCGCGCCCTCGTCGACGAGCGCGTCGAGGTGCGGCTGGAGCTGTGCGACGCCGCCGCGGAACCGGCAGTGCTCGCGTACGCCGGCGGCCGTCAGGGCCCCGCGGCCCTCGATCGCGCGCAGCGCGAAGCCGCGCCGGTACTCCGCCTCCGTCGGCACGGCGGCGTCCAGGTGCTCGCGCGGGATCACGCGCTCCGCGAGCTCGTACAGCCGCTGGAAGCCCTGCCTGCCCGCGGTGACGAGCGCGCCCGAGGAGTGCAGGTGCTCGAGGACGACCTTCGCCGGCTTCCAGTTCCACATCCCGCCCGGCCCCTTGCCGTCGAAGTGCCGCGACCCCAGCGGGCCGCGCTCCCGGATCGCCGCGAGCACCTCGTCCACGAGCGCCGGGTGCTTCGCGACGGCGTCCCCCCACCAGGGATGCCCGCCCTTGAGGCGCTCCATCTCGAACCGGTGCAGCCCGTAGTCCTCGATCGCGATCAGGCACATCTCGTGCGCCCAGAACTCGAACAGCCGCCCCTGCACGAGCAGCTCCGACACCGCGTCGGCCGGGTGGTCGCCGATCCGCGCGCCGAGCGTGATCCGGTGCGCGCGCTCCACCGTGGAGATCGAGTCGAGCTGGACGCAGGAGAGGCGCCGGACCGTCGCGTACACGTCGTCGGCGGTGCCGCGCCGCGGGCGCGTCGCGTACCGTTGCCACCCGACGACGTGCCGCCGGAGGGCGGCGATCCCGATCGTGGACATCCGCTCCCTCAACGAATTCGTCCTCGCCGAGCTTCCGTCCGCGCCGGCGCGCGTCCTCGAGGTCGGCTGCGGCGACGGCGAGCTGGCCCGGGCCGTCGACGCCGCAGGATACGAGGTCGTGGCGATCGACCCGGCCGCTCCCGACGGCCCGCTCTTCCGGCCGATCAAGCTCGAGGAGCTCGAGGCGGACGAGCGCTTCGACGCCGTCGTGGCCGCACGGTCGCTCCACCACGTGACGGATCTCGAGGCGGGGCTCGACCGCATCGGGCAGGCCCTGTCCCCCGGCGGGCTGCTCGTCGTCGACGAGCTCGCCTGGGACCGGCTCGACCTCACGACCGCGGAGTGGTTCCACGGCCAGCGCCGTGCGCTCGCGGCCGCGGGTCGCCTGCCGCCGCCGCCGGCAACGGTCGGCGAGTGCTGCCGCGAGTGGGAGGACGAGCACGTCGGCCTCCACGGGTACGCGGCGATGCGCACGGAGCTCGACGCGCGGTTCCGCGAGCGCTCGTTCGCCTGGACGCCGACGCTCCACCGCTTCCTCGGCGGCGTCGCGGCGGAGGCGCTCGAGCGGACGCTCATCGAGGCGGATGCGATCCACGCGACCGGCTTCCGGTACGTCGGCGAACGCCCGTGAGGCGCCCGCTCGCCGTGGCGGCCGTGGTCGCCGCGGTCTGGCTCGTCGTCGCGTCGGCGCTCTTCGTGTGGCCGCACGACGACGGGCCGATCACGGGCCGCGCCGACGCCGTCGTCTCGCTCGCCGGGAGCGAGGCGCGGCTCCCCGTCGCGGAGCGGCTCGTCGACGACGGGATCGCGCCCGTGCTCGTCGTCTCCTACGAGCCCGCGCTCGAGGAGGAGGGCTCGCGCCGCGTGTGCGAGCCGCCGGCGGAGGGGGTCGTGTGCTTCCGCGCCGACCCCGCGTCGACCCGTGGCGAGGCCAGGGCGATCGAGCGGCTCGCCCGCGAGCGCGGGTGGGACGACCTCGTCGTCGTCACCTCGGACTTCCACGTGTTCCGCGCGCGTCTCGTGCTCGAGCGCTGCTATCGCGGACGGCTGCGGATGGAGGACGCGCCGTCGTCACGGCTGTGGCTGCCCTGGGAGCTCGTGAAGGAGAGCGCGAAGCTCGCGCTCGCGCTGACGCTGCGCCGCGGCTGCTAGGGCGTGCGCGCGCCGTGCGCGAGGAACTCGAGGAGGTCGGCCCGCGTCAGCACTCCGACCGGTCGCCCCGAACGCGCGACGACGACCGCGTTCGTCCGGCCGGTCAGCGTCGCGAAGACCTCGTCGAGCGACTGCGCGGCGTCGACGGCGGCGAGGGGCGGCTGCATCGCCGAGGCGACCTCCTCGTGGAGCGCGTCCGGGTTCCTGAACACGCGCTCGAGCACGTCGCGGTCCTGCACCGACCCGATCACGTCGGTGAGCGAATCGGCGTCCCCGTTGCGGACGACGGGCAGCTGGGACACCGAGTAGCGCTGCATGAGGTCGATCGCCTCGCCCACCTTCTGGTGCGCCCCGACGGTGATCAGCGCCGGCACCTCCATCGCCTCGACGCGCTTCGACCGGAGCACCTCGTCGACGCTCGGCACCGGTGCGCGGCGCTCGACGAAGCCGTGCTCGAGCATCCAGTTGTCGTCGAAGAACTTCGACATGTAGGAGCGTCCCGAGTCGGGGATCAGCGTCAGGATCGTCGCGTCGGGGCGGAGGCGCTTCGCGATCTCCAGCGCCGCCCAGACGGTCGTGCCGCCGGAGCCGCCCGCGAGGATGCCCTCCTCCCGCGCGAGCCGGCGCGCCGTGAGGAACGAGTCGCGGTCGGAGACACGGATCCACTCGTCGACGACGTCGGGATCCATCGTCTCGGGCCACGTGTCCTTGCCGATGCCCTCGACGAGGTACGGGTGGAGGTCGGTCTCGTCGCGCGCCGTGTACACGGAGCCCTCGGGGTCGGCGCCGACGATCAGCACGTCCGGCTTGCGCTCCTTGAAGTAGCGGCCGACGCCCGAGATCGTCCCGCCGGTGCCCACGGAGACGACGATCGCGTCGAGCTCCCCGCCGGTCTGCTCCCAGATCTCCGGGCCCGTGAGCCGGTAGTGCGCCTCGGGGTTCGCCAGGTTGGAGTACTGGTCGGGCTTGAAGCCCCCGGGCAGCTCCTCGGCGAGCCGCGACGAGACCGAGTAGTACGACTCGGGCGAGTCGTGGTCGACGGCGGTCGGCGTGATCACGACCTCGGCGCCGTACGCGCGCAGCATCGCGATCTTCTCCTGGCTCATCTTGTCCGGCATCACGAAGACGCAGCGGTAGCCCTTCCCGGCGGCGGCGATCGCGAGGCCGACGCCGGTGTTGCCCGACGTGGGCTCGACGATCGTCCCACCCGGCTTCAGCTTCCCGTCGCGTTCGGCGGCCTCGATCATCGCGAGCCCGATGCGGTCCTTCACGGAGCCGCCGGGGTTCAGGTACTCGAGCTTCGCGAGGAGACGCGGCCCGCCCGGCGGCGCGATCCGGTCGAGGCGGACGATCGGCGTCGAGCCGACGAGGTCCAGCACCGTGGGGTACTCCCGCGCCATCCGCGGTCGAAGCTTAGTGATGCGCGGCGCAGGAACGCGGCCGCGCCGCGCGGCACCATGCGGGCCTGATCCTCGGCGGCGCCGCGCTCGGGCTCTGGGGCCGCGCCTGGCGGCTGGCCGCCCGCCCGCTAGTGCCGGAAGTGGCGGCGGCCGGTGAAGACCATCGCCGCGCCCGCCGTCTCGACCGCCGCGACGACGTCCTGGTCGCGCTTCGACCCGCCCGGCTGGATCACGCCGGTGACGCCGGCCGCGAGCGCGATCCGCGGGCCGTCCGGAAACGGGAAGAACGCGTCGGACGCCATCGCCGCGCCCGCGAGGTCGTGGCCGTGCGCGCCCGCCTTCTCCACCGCGATCCGCACCGCGTCCACGCGGCTCATCTGCCCCGCGCCGATCCCGACCGTCGCCAGGTCCCTCGCCAGCACGATCGCGTTCGAGGACACGTGCTTGCACACGCGCCACGCGAACAGCAGGTCGCCCCACTGCGCCTCCGTCGGCGCGCCGGCGACGACGCGCATCGACCCGCGGTCGTCGACGCCGAAGTCGCCGTGCTGGACGAGCAGGCCGCCCGGAACGCGCTTCAGGTCGAGCTCGCCGGCCGTCCACGCCCGTCGCTCCTCGTCGAGGAGGATCCGCGTCGCCGGCTTGCGGCGGAGCGCCTCGAGCGCGCCGTCGTCGTAGGCGGGCGCGAGCAGGACCTCCACGAACTGCTCGGCGAGCCGCTCGCCCAGCTCGGCGTCGACCGGCCGGTTGAGCGCGACGATGCCGCCGTAGGCCGACGTCGGGTCGCCGGCGAGCGCACGGTCGTACGCGGCGAGCGCGCTCGCGCCGACGGCCGCGCCGCACGGGTTCGCGTGCTTCACGATCACGCACGCCGGGACGCTGAACTCGCGGAGGAGACGCACGGCGCCCGCGAGGTCGTTGAGGTTGTTGAACGAGAGCTCGCGCCCGTGCAGCCGGTGGACGCGGGAGAGCAGGTGCCGCCGCGCGCCGTTCTCGCGGTAGTACGCCGCGTGCTGGTGCGGGTTCTCGCCGTAGGCGAGGTCGAGCTCCTTCGTGAACGCGAGCGTGAGCCGGGCGGGGAACTCCTCGACCTCCGCGAACCACCCGGCGATGGCGGCGTCGTAGGCGGCCGTCGTCGCGAACGCCTCCGCCGCGAGCCGTCGGCGGAGGTCGGGGGACACGGCCCCGTCTGCCGTCAGCTCCGCGAGCACCGCGTCGTACTGCTCCGGGCGGCAGACGGCGGCCACGTGCGCGAAGTTCTTCGCGGCGCCGCGCAGCAGCGACGGCCCGCCGACGTCGATCAGCTCCACCGCCTCCGCCTCGGTGACGCCGCGCCGCGCGGCCGCCTGCTCGAAGGGGTAGAGGTTCACGCAGACGAGGTCGAACGGCTCGATCGCGTGCTCGTCGAGCGTCGCCGCGTCGTCCTCCCGGTCGCGACGCGCGAGGATCCCGGCGTGGATCCGCGGGTGAAGCGTCTTGACGCGGCCGCCGAGGAGCTCCGGGACGTCGGTCAGCGACTCGACGTGCCGCACGGGGAGGCCGAGCCCCTCGAGGTACGCGGCCGTGCCGCCGCTCGCGACGAGCTCCCAGCCGAGCCCGGCGAGCCCGCGCGCGAACGCGTCGAGGCCCGTCTTGTCGTAGGTCGAGATCAGCGCGCGCACAGCTCTCCCACCACCCGCGGGAGCAACCGGTGCTCGACCGCGTGGATGCGCGCCTCGAGGGTCTCGCGCGGCTCGACCGGCACCGGCTCCTGCACGAGGATCGGCCCCGAGTCGAGCCCCTCGTCGACGACGTGCACGGTCACGCCCGTGGTCTCCACGCCCGCCTCGACCGCCCGCTCGATCGCGCCGAGGCCGGGAAACGCCGGCAGGAGCGACGGGTGCACGTTGACGATCCGCTCGGGGAACCGGTCGAGGAAGGGCTTCGTCAGCAGGTGCAGGTAGCCCGCGAGCACGACGAGCTCGACGCCGTGCTCCTCGAGCCACGTCGCCATCGCGAGGTCGCGCTCCTCACGGGTCGGATGGCAGTCGAGGGCGAACGTCGCCGCGGGGATCCCGGCCTCGCGCGCACGCACGAGCGCGTACGCGTCGCGCCGGTTGCTCGCGACGGCGGCGATCGGGAGCCCCGCGTCGATCAGCGCCTGGAGGTTGGTGCCGTTGCCCGACGCGAGGACGCCGATCACGCGAGCTCGCCGATGACGCGCCCGCCCGCGTCCGCGTGCTCGGGCGGCACCACGGCGCAGAAGCCGATCCCGACATTGAACACACGGCGCAGCTCCTCCTCGTCGACGCCCTGGGCGGCGAGCCAGTCGAACACCGGCGGCCGCTCCCACGCGTGCCAGTCGACGTGCGCCTCGATCCCCGGCGGGAGCACGCGCGAGAGGTTCCCGAGGATGCCGCCGCCCGTGACGTGCGCGAGCGCCTTCACGTCTGCGACGGTGCGGAGGGCGCGGACGTCGCCGAGGTAGAGGCGCGTCGGCGGGAGCAGCAGGTCGGCGTCGAAGTCGCCGTCGCCGACGAGGCGGCGGACGAGCGAGAACCCGTTCGCGTGGATCCCGGCGGAAGGGAAGCCGAGCACGACGTCGCCCGGGGCGCAGCGGGAGCCGTCGATCACGCGATCGGCGTCGACGACGCCGACGCACGTGCCCGCGACGTCGAGCTCCTCCTCGCGGTAGATCCCGGGGAGCTCGGCCGTCTCGCCGCCGATCAGGGCGCACCCGGCCTCGCGGCACACGGCGGCCGCGCCGTCGACGAGCTCGGCCACCTGCTCGAGGTCGATGCGGTTGGCGGCGACGTAGTCGAGGAGCACCAGCGGCTCCGCGCCCGTGGTGATCACGTCGTTGATGCAGTGGGCGGCGAGGTCGACGCCGCACCAGCGGAGCCGTCCCGCGCGGCGGGCGAGCACGAGCTTCGACCCGACGCCGTCGGTGGAGGCGGCGAGGAGGCGGCCGTCGCCGAGCGGGTGGAGGCCGGCGAAGGCGCCGAAGCCGCGTGCGCCGGTCGACTCGACGGCCGTGCGCAGCCGGTCGACGACCGACTCCGCGACGGCGAGGGAGACCCCTGCCGCCTCGTAGCTGAGGCGCTCCTCCTCCACGCGGCGAGTCTAGTGCCGGTTCCGGTCGTCGAGCGGCCGTCGCAGGCGCACCTCGTCGACGCCGTGCGGGCTGCGCCGCATCGTCCCGTCGGGAACGAGGCCGGCGCGCTCGTAGAAGGCCGCGGCTCGGTCGTTGCCGACGAAGCGCCAGAGCACGAGCGTCGCGAACCCTCGTCCGGCCAGGTCGCGTGCGGCGTGGTCGAGCAGGGCGCGGCCGACACCCGTGCCGATGCGGTCCGGCGCGGCGTAGAGCCCGCGCACCTC
>JBLNEO010000112.1:0-12910 GCA_050262775.1 Pseudomonadota bacterium
GGCGACGGCCGCCCCAGCCGCGGGCCCGGCTCGATGCCTCGTCCCGGCGCCGTTCCTGATCGTGACCGCGCACGTCCGGCCGAGCGCTCCCTGCGCGGCACCTCTCAATCCGGCCGCTCGAACCGCACGAGCTCCTCGCGGCCGCCGTCGTTCGCCGTCGCGAGCACCGGGCCGACGCCGCGGGCGTAGAACTTGCGCTCGACGACGCCCGGCTCGAGCGGGGTCGTCTCGCGGGTCAGCAGCACGCGGTCGTACGTGCCGGCCGGGACCTCCGCCCGCGCATCGAGGGCGAGCACGCGCGCGCGGTCCTCGGCCTCGCCCGCGAGGTACTCCTGGCGGTACGCGACGCCGACGGCCGGTCGCGCGAGCACGACGACGCCCGGTTGCGCGCCGTGGACGCCGGTCTGCCACGACCCCGCGGTCGAGGCCGCGCCGTCCTCGTACTCCGTCGTGTCCTCGCCGAGGTACCAGACGTTCCCGTCGACGTCCTGGGCGTACCAGTCCCACGTGTCCTCGACGACGTCGCCGCCCTCCGTCACCAGGTCGTGCACCACCGTCGCCTCGATGCCGGCGATGCGCTTCGTGCGCGTGGTGACGGTGACCTCGTCGTGCCGGACGGTGCCGTCCGCGTCCGTCTCGCGGTAGACCCACCGCGTCCCCGGCGCCATCGGCCAGTACGGGTTGTCGATCCTCGTGACGAAGCGGCCGGGATCGAGCGACACGGACTCGCGCCCCCGCGGGATCGGCATCGTCTCGGAGCCGCCGCCGCCGCAGGCGCCGGCGAGGGCGACGAGCACCGTGGCGACGACGGCCGCGCGCCTCATGGACCCGATTGTCCCGCGGCGGCGCGGTCTTCGAACCTCGCGGGGCGGCGCCCGACGCGACCGACGGCGTCCGCCGCTACCCGCCGAGGTAGGGGGGCCGCTCGAGCGCGCGCTCGTACGCCGCGCGGTCGTGGACCGGCTCGCCGTGCGAGACGATCACGTGCTCGAACGGCAGCTCGAGGAGCGCTCGAAGCGCCGGCAGCGCTCGCTGCTCGTGCCAGGGCGTCGCCCAGACCCGGAGCTCGTCACCGGGCGCCGTCAGGGCGTCGGCGAACACGAGCGCCCGCTGCTCCGGGAGCCACAGCGGCGTCTCGTTGCGGCCCCGCCCGTCGTAGAGCGCGACGAGACCGCCCGGGAGCTCGCTCCCGGGCTCGATCGGCTCGAGCTCCGTCTCGGGGACGTCGGTGGGCCAGAAGAGGGCGGGCCCGAACGCGCGCGCGCCGTAGCGGCGCACGAACAGGTCGACGTCCCGCACGTGGTCGGGCTTGAGCACGACGGCGAGCGTCGGGGGCCGCGCCTCCAGCCGCTCCCAGACGTGGTCGCCGTCGGGCGGCGCCAGCCCGTCCAGGACGGCGACCTCGCCGCCCGACTCCACCACCGTCGACGTCACGTGCTGCTCCCAGCCGAGGCCCGGCCGCCAGTCGGGGTGCTCGACGCGCCAGACCCAGAGGCCGGGCGCGACGTCGCGCAGCTCCGTCACCGCGGTTCCGGGAGCAGCGCCGCGAGGCGCGCGACGCCCTCGTCGATCAGCTCGTCCGCGACGCAGCTGAAGGAGAGCCGCAGGTTCCTCGAGCCGCGCCCGTCCGGGAAGAACGGGTCGCCCGGCACGACGGCGACCCCCTCGCCCGCCGCCCGCCGCGCGAGCTCGCGTGCGTCCACGCCCTCGGGGAGCGTGACCCAGGAGAAGAACCCGCCGCGCGGACGCGTCCAGGCGACGTCGTCCGGCAGCTCGCGTTCGAACGCCGCGAGCAGCCGCTCGCACCGGCGCCGGTAGAGGTCGCGCGAGGCGGCGAGGCGCGAGTCCATCGCCCCGCGTCGCGCGTACTCCTCCCACAGCCGCTGTCCCAGCGCGCCCGCGCACTGGTCGGTGTTCTGCTTCGCCTCGACGAGCTGCGCGACGACGGGCGCCGGGCCGACGGCCCAGCCCAGCCGGACGCCGGGGAAGAACGTCTTCGAGGTCGTCCCGAGCTGCACGACGACGTCCGGCCCGAGGCTCCAGAGGCTCGGGAGCGCCGTGCCGTCGAACGACAGCTCGCGGTAGGCGACGTCCTCGACGAGCACGAACCCGTGCCGGCGGGCAAGGGCGACGAGCGCCACCCGGCGTTCGGTCGAGAGGCTCACGCCGGCCGGGTTGGCGTGGTCGGGGATGGTGTAGAGGAGCTTCGCCCGCAGCCCGCCCGCGAGCAGCGCGTCGAGCGCCTCGACGTCCAGCCCGTCGGCGTCGATCGGCACCGACGCGACGTGCGCCTCGAAGCCGCGGAAGGCCATGATCGCCCCGAGGTAGGTCGGACGCTCCGCGAGCACCGCGTCCCCGGGGTCGAGGAACGACTTCGCCACGAGCTCGAGGCCGTCGATGCCGCCGCTCGTGACGAGCAGCTCGTCGTCGCCGGGCCGCCGTCCCTGCAGCCGTTCGAGCCGGTCCGCCATCGCGTCGCGCGGGCCCGGCAGGCCGCGCGTCGGCGAGTACTGGAACGGCGAGCGGTCGCCGGACGCGGCCAGCTCGGCGAGCAGGGCGGCCGCCTCGTCCGCGGGGAACGTCGCGGGATCGGGGAACCCGCCCGCGAACGGGATCAGGCTCGTGTCGCCCGCGAGCGCCAGGATCTCGAGGATGCCGGCCCCGACGTCGCCCCGGGCGCGCGTCGCGAGCCGGTCGGCCCACGTCACCGGACGAGCCGTCGTCGTCATCCGCGCCGCACGCTAGCGGCGTCGCGCCCTGGCCGCCACCTGCGAGCGCGGCCGCCGGCTTGCGGGCCGCCGTCGCGTCAGGCGGAGAGGCCGACGGGGCACGACACGCCGGTGCCGCCGATCCCGCAGTACCCGTTCGGGTTCTTGGCGAGGTACTGCTGGTGGTACGGCTCGGCGTAGAAGAACGCCGGCGCCGTCCCGAGCTCGGTCGTGATCTCCCCGTGGCCCGCCTCGCGGAGGCGGGCCGCGTAGGCGTCACGCGAGGCGAGCGCCGCCGCGCGCTGCTCGGGCGTCGTCCAGTAGAGGGCCGATCGGTACTGCGTGCCGACGTCGTTGCCCTGACGGAAGCCCTGCGTCGGGTCGTGCCCCTCCCAGAAGGTGCGGAGGATCTCCTGGTAGCCGACCCGCTCGGGGTCGAAGACGACGAGCACGGCCTCGGTGTGGCCCGTCCGGCCCGAGCACGTCTCCTCGTAGGTCGGGTTCGGCGTGAAGCCGCCCGCGTAGCCGACGGCGGTCGTGTACACGCCCGGAAGCTGCCAGAAGAGCCGCTCGGCGCCCCAGAAGCACCCCATCGCGACGACCGCCTGCTCGAGCCCGGCGGGGAACGGCGGCCGCAGCGGCGTCCCGAGCACCTCGTGGCGGTCCGGGACGCGCATCGGCTCGTCGCGGCCGGGAAGCGCCTCCGCGGCGCTCACCAGCCGGGGCTCCTCGCGCGTGAAGAACGGCACGGAGCCAGCGTACCGGGAACGCCGAGGGGCGCCGCGATGGGCGCCCCTCGCCGTCCGTTGAGACCGGGGATCAGGCGGTGACGGGCTTGGGGGCCCGCGCCTTCTCTGCGGTCTCCTCCGTCGCCCACTTCCGAACCACCAGGAGGGCGAGGATCACGAAGCCGATGCCGGCGAGCAGGAGCGCGACGCCGACGACGATGCCGAAGACGGCGAGCTGCTCGGCCATGAACGACATGTTCAGCGCGGTCGACAGGGCCGTCTCCGTGACCCAGAGGTTCCGGGCGCCGTTCTCGACCGGCTGGCCCTCGGCGGTCTTGGCCGCCTTGGCTGCGTCATCCGTCTCCTGGCCGCTCGCGGTCAGGTAGCGGCCCATCTCGGAGTACCGCTTCCCGCCGGTGGCCTCGAGCGCGTGGTACTCCATGATGTCGGCGAAGTTCTTCGCCTCGGCGCCCGTCTCGATCTTCTGGCCGGGCTCGAGCTTGCCGTCGGTGATCTGCGCGGCGTCGGGGGTCGCCGTGATCTTCTGCTCGGCGATCGCGTCGCGGACCTCGTTGCGGCCGTTGATGCCCATCCCGATGGCGACGACGCCGAAGACGATCAGCAGCGCGCCAGAGACGTAGCCGCCGATCTCGAGAAGTCTCTTGCTGGTCATTTCCGATTTCCTCCTTGGTGGTTCCGGATGGCCACACGGTGCCGTCCGCCGCACGGGACGCCATCAGGAGGCGGCCGCCGACCCGTTGCGGCAAGCCCGCAGGCCTCACACGGACAGATCGCGCCGACGGAAGGCGGTTACGGATACGGCCGTCAGCACCGCCGCGGTGGCCAGGAGCAGGAACGCGCCCGCGCGGACGCCGTGCCGCAGCGGCTCGCCCTCGATGTACCAGTGCCACGGGGAGAACGGCGCCAGCGGCTCGAGCACGTCCACGAGGTTGGCCAGGCCGTCGACGAGGTACGCGGCGACGACGACCGCCGTCGGGATCGCGATCGCGAGGGCGCGCGACCCGGACGCGCCGCCGACCGCGAGCGCGAACGCCCCGAAGGCGAGCGCGAGCGCCCACGCGTGCAGCGTCCCGGCGGCGACGTTCGCGACCGTGACCCCCATGTCGAACGCGACGACGGAGGCGAGCACGACGGCGAAGAGCGCGACGGACAGCACCGTCACCGTGACGACGAGCGCACCCGCCTTCTCGAGCACGACCCGGCCGCGCGAGACGGGGTGCGCGAGCAGGAGGTCGAGCGTCCCCGCCTCCTCCTCGCCGGCGAGTGCGCGCCCGCCGGCGCCGATCGCGTACACGAGCAGCAGCAGCGGCACCATCAGCGAGAAGAGCTCCGCCTGGAGGTAGCCGGGGCCGCTGGTGAGGTCGAGCGAGCCGCCGATGAAGGCCTTCAGCTCCTCGGGGTAGTTCTCGATCAGCTTCTCGTAGTCCTCGTTGCCGCCGACGCTCGGGTAGACCGAGCAGGTCAGGAGGACGAGCGCGGCGATGCCGAGCGACCACGCGACGAGGCCGCGCCTGCCGTCGCGGACGGTCTTCCCGAGAACGCTATGCAGCAGCATCGGGTGCCTCGTAGTACGCGAGGAAGACCTCCTCGAGGTCCGGCTCGCGCGAGCGGAGATCGAGCACCTGGTGGCGGGCGAGCGCCTTCAGGAGCGGGTCGAGCGTCCCCTCGACGACGAGACGCGCGTCGGCACCGGTCGTCTCGAGGTCGCGGACGCCCGCCACGGCCGCGAGCTCCTCCGCCGGGACGCCGTCGGCGAAGCGGATCTCGAGCTGGCGCACGGCCTTCTGCCGGAGCGAGGCGACGTCCTCGATCGCGACGAGCCGGCCCTCGCGCACGATCCCGACGCGGTCGGCGACCTGCTGCACCTCCGAGAGCACGTGCGACGAGAGGAAGACCGTGCGGCGGTCGGCGACGGTCTCCCGGAGCAGCGCGCTGAACTCGTGCTGCATCAGCGGGTCGAGGCCCGAGGTGGGCTCGTCGAGCACGAGCAGCTCCGGCTCGTGCGCGAACGCCTGGACGAGCCCCACCTTCTGCCGGTTGCCGCGGGAGAGATCGCGGATCGACCGATCGAGCTCGAGCTCGAACCGCTCCGCGAGCGCGGCGATCCGGCCGGGGGCGACGCCGCCCTGGAGGCTCGCGAAGTACCGGAGCAGCTCCCGCGGGGTCAGCCGGTCGTACAGCGCGAGGTCGCCGGGGATGTAGCCGACGCGGCGCCGGACGGCGAGCGAGTCGCGCTGCGCGTCGAGGCCGAGCACCGTCACCGATCCGCTCGTCGGCCGGATCAGGTCGAGCAGCACGCGGATCGTCGTCGTCTTGCCCGCGCCGTTCGGGCCGAGGTAGCCGAAGACCTCGCCGGCGGCGACGGCGAACGAGAGCTCCTCGACGCCGCGGTTGCGGCCGTAGCGCTTCGTCAGCGCGTCGAAACGGATCGCGTCGGCCACCGTCAGAGGTCCGGCTTCAGCACCATCAAGGCGAGCACGGCGACGGCGAGCGCGGCGGCGGCGACGTTCAGGAGCGCCGCGACCCTGTCGTCGAGGAGCGCGCGCAGCTCGGGGGTCGACGCCTCGCCCTCGGCCGCGAGCCGTTCGGCCAGCAGGCGGGCGCGCTTCGGGGCCCGTCCGCCGAGAGCTCCGGCCACGGCCGACAGGGCGAGCAGCCCGAGCGCCCATCCGACCCACCCGCCCCAGCCCCAGTTGCCGCGCTGCACGAGCCACGCGCCGAAGACGAGGACGAGGACGGTGCCGACGGCGACGAGCAGGACGCCCCAGCGCGTCACGCCGAGCAGCAGCGCGATCTCGCTCGGCTGCCGGCGCCGCTTCGCCTCACGCAGGCCGACGGCCGCGACGGCCATGCCGGAGAAGAAGAGGATCGCACCTGCGACGTGGAACAGCAGCAGCCAGTCGTACACGGACGCGACGCTACCGCCTCAGGCGTCGTCGTCGGGCCGGGGCGGCACCTCGTCCGGCACCTCGACGCCCGCGACGACGTCGCGCTCCGGCGCTCGCCGGCGCATGGCGCCCCACGGCGCCGCGAGCAGCCCGAGCAGGAGCGCTGCGCCGAGCCCGAGCACGAGGAACACGACGATCCCGACGAGCACCCACACCCACGTGTCCGCGATCACGGCTCGAGGCCCCGCTCTCGCGCCCGTTCCCACGCGAGCGCGGCGGCCGGGTCGCGACTCCGGTACGGGATCCACGCGCGCCCGAGGTACGTCACGGGGACGCTCCACGCGTGCACGAGCCGCGAGAACGGCCAGACGGCGTAGAGGAGGAAGACGGAGGCGCCGTGCAGCTGGAACAGGAACGGGGCGCCGGCCATCGCCTCCGCGTCGGGCCGGAAGGTGAAGATGCCCCGGAACCACGGCGACACGGTCTCGCGGTAGTCGTACGCGTCGACGAGGTTCGCGCCGTACGTGGCGAGCATCCCCGTGACCACGGCGATCGCGAGCAGCGGGTAGAGGACGAGGTCGCTGCGGCTCGTCGTCGGGCGGACGCGCGGATGCGTCGCCCGCCGGAGGAGGAGGATCACGAGCCCTGCGGTCATCGCGATGCCCGCCGCGCCGCCCGCGACGAGCGCGACGACGTGGTAGGTGTGCTCGCCGACGCCGACCGCCTCGGTCACGCCCTTCGGCACGAGGATCCCGAGGATGTGTCCGCCGACGACGGCCAGCAGGCCGAAGTGGAACAGGAGGCTCCCGACGCGCAAGGAGCGCCGCTCCAGCAGCTGCGTCGACCGCGCGGTCCACGTGAGCTGGTCGCGGCGGAAGCGCCAGACGTGCCCGGCCACGAAGACCGCGAGGCAGAGGTACGGGAGCGCGACCCAGAGGAAGAGGTCGACGCGGCTCATGCGCCCGCTCCCGCCGGCACCGCGGCACCGGGCTCGAGCCCGACGAGCTCCGTCGGCGGCTCGGCGGCCGCGAGGCGCGCCACGCGCTCGGCGTGTGCGCGCGTCAGCTTCGGCAGCGTCGCGTCGACGGCGTCGAGCAGGAGCGCGTAGCGGCTGCCGCGCTCCCGCAGCCGCCGTCGCACGAGCTCGACCGGCGCGCGCAGCTCCGCGAGCAGCTCCGCGCCCGCCTCGGGCTCGAGCGCGGCGAACTCGAGCACCGCGGGCAGCCAGTCGGGCAGCTGCCCCTCCACCAGCTCGAGCCCCGCCGCCGCGTACCGCCGCTTCAGCCGTACCAGCTCGATCCCGCGCTGCCGGCGGTCGCCGTGGGTATGGAAGGTGAGGAAGAGGCTCGCGTGCCGGTCGAAGTCGAAGGTCTCGACGTACTCGCGCTCGAGCTCGTCGAGGGTGACGCCCTCGAGCGAGGCGACGAACCGCGCGACCGCCTGCCGTGCCGGGCCTCGCGGGAGCCGGGCGGGGTCGACGGCGAACGTCGACGCGTCGGGGTAGTCGAGCAGCCGGGAGAGGACGGTCTGGACGCTCACGGCGCGTCCGTCCCGATCGGGGCGCGCAGGCCGCCCGCGCCCTGCCGCTGCGCGGGCGCGCCCGCGACCTCGGCGTGGCCCTGCGGGATCACGTAGCGCTCGTGGAACTTCGCGATCGCGAGCAGCCGGTACAGGCGCTCGAGCTCGGCGACGTCGAGCCCGACGTCGGCTGCGATCGTCCCGTCGTCCGGGCCGCCCAGGTTCCGCTCGCGCATGAACGCGCGCATCGCGGCGAGGCGCTTCAGCGCCAGCCGCACCGGCGCCTCGTCGCCGGCCGTGAGCAGGTTCGCGAGGTAGGCGATCGGGATCCGCAACTCGTCGATCGCCGGGAACACGTCGTCGGGATCGGCCTCCGATCCGTCGCCCTCGACGAGGCTCATCACGGGCGAGAGCGGCGGCACGTACCAGACCATCGGCAGCGTGCGGTACTCGGGGTGCAGCGGCAGTGCGACGCGGTGACGCACGGCGAGCGCGTACACCGGCGAGCGCGACGCGGCCTCGACCCAGTCGTCGGGGATCCCGTCGCGCCGCGCCGCCTCGCGCACCCCGGGATCGTCGGGGTCGAGGAAGAGCGCGAGCTGCGCCTCGAGCAGGTCGTGCTCGTCGGGGACGGACGCCGCGGCTTCGACCGCGTCGGCGTCGTAGAGGACGACGCCGAGGTAGCGGATCCGGCCGACGCAGGTCTCCGAGCAGACCGTCGGCTGCCCGCCCTCGATCCGCGGGTAGCAGAGCGTGCACTTCTCGGCCTTGCCGGTGTGCCAGTTGAAGTACGTCTTCTTGTACGGGCAGCCGGAGACGCAGAAGCGCCACGAGCGGCACGCCTCCTGGTCGACGAGCACGATCCCGTCCTCGTCGCGCTTGTACATCGCGCCCGAGGGGCAGGACGCGACGCACGCCGGATTGAGGCAGTGCTCGCAGATCCGCGGGAGGTAGAACATGAACGCCTGCTCGTACTCGAGCCGCACCGCCTCCTCGGCGGCGCCGCGCAGGTTCGGGTCGCCGCCCGCGAGCCCGGGCGCGCCGGCCAGGTCGTCCTCCCAGTTCGGGCCCCACTCGAGCGCGAGCGGCTCGCCGCTGACCTGCGACCGCGGCCGCGCCACCGGCTGGTGCTTCGACGGCGGCGCGTTCGTCAGGTGCTCGTAGTCGTACGTCCACGGCTCGTAGTAGTCCTCGAGCAGCGGCAGGTCGGGGTTGAAGAAGATGTTCGCGAGCTTGCGCAGCCGCCCGCCGGCCTTCAGCCGCAGCCGTCCGGCGCCGTCGAGCTCCCAGCCGCCGCGCCACTCCTCCTGGTCCTCCCAGCGCTTGGGATAGCCGATTCCGGGCTTCGTCTCGACGTCGTTGAACCACATGTACTCGGCGCCGCGCCGGTTCGTCCAGACGTTGTTGCACGTCACCGAGCACGTGTGGCAGCCGATGCACTTGTCGAGGTTCATCACCATCGCGATCTGGGCCCGGACGCGCATCAGTACGCCACCTCGCCGGCGAGCTTCCGCACGACCACGACCTCGTCGCGCTGCGACCCCGTCGGCCCGTAGTAGTTGAAGCCGTAGGAGAGCTGCGCGTAGCCGCCGATCAGCAGCGTCGGCTTGATCGAGATCCGGGTGACCGAGTTGTCGGTGCCGCCGCGCGTGCCGGAGAGCTCGCTGCGCGGCACGTTCACGTGGCGGTCCTGCGAGTGGTACATCACCGCCGTCCCCCGGGGGATGCGGTGCGAGACGACGGCGCGGCAGGCGATCACGCCGTTCCGGTTGAACACTTCCACCCAGTCGTTGTCGGCGACCTCGGCCTGCGCCGCGTCGTCGGGCGCGAGCCACACCGTCGGCCCGCCGCGGAAGAGCGTCAGCATCGTCAGGTTGTCCTGGAACTCGGAGTGGATCGACCACTTCGAGTGCGGGGTGAGGAAGCGGAGGTGCACCTCCTTGCGGTCCGGGTCGCCGGAGCCCTGCTCGCCCACGTGGCGGAGGACGTCGATCGGCGGCCGGAAGACGGGGAGGCCCTCGCCGAACTCGAGCAGCCACTCGTGGTCGACGTAGAGGTGCTGGCGACCGCTCAGCGTCCGCCACGGCACGAGCTTGTCGACGTTGATCGTGAACGGCGAGTAGCGGCGCTCGCGCGACTCCGTCCCGGACCACTCCGGCGAGGCGATCACGCGCCGCGGCTGCACCTGCACGTCGCCGAACGTGATCCGCTCCTCCGCGTGGTCGGCCGCGAGGTCGGCGAGCGGCAGGCCGACACGCTCCTCGAGCTGCCGGAAGCCCTCGAGCGAGAGCCGGCCGTTCGTCACCGACGAGAGCGCGAGGATCGCCTCGCAGACGTCGACGTCGCGCGCCAGGCTCGGCCGCCCCGTCGCGGCGCCGCTGCGGACGACGCCGTTGCGCTCGCGCAGCTCCGCGACCTCCGCCGCCGGCTTCCACGAGACGCCCTTCGCCGCGATCCCGGCCTCCTCGACGAGCGGCCCGAGCGCGGCCCACTGCTCGGCCACCGCGCCGTAGTCGCGCTCGACGACGACGAGCTTCGGCATCGTCTTCCCGGGGACCGGCTCGCACTCGCCCGCGCGCCAGTCGCGGACGCGGCCGAGCGGCTGTGCGAGCTCGTCGGGCGTGTCGTGGAGGAGCGGCGCCGCGACGACGTCCCGGCGCGTGCCGAGGTGCGCCGCCGCGAGCTCGGAGAAGCGCTCCGCGATCCGCCGGAAGATCTCGAAGTCCGTCTTCGTCTCCCACGGCGGCGGCACCGCCGCGGTGAACGGATGCACGAACGGGTGCAGGTCGGTGCTCGAGAGGTCGTGCTTCTCGTACCAGGTCGCCGCGGGGAGGACGACGTCCGAGTAGAGCGCCGAGCCGTTCATGCGGAAGTCGATCGTCGTGAAGAGGTCGAACTTCCCGACCGGCGCCTCCTCGCGCCACACGACGTCGCGCGTCCGCAGCTCCGGCGGCGCCTCCTCGTTCCGGATCGCCGCGTCCTCGACCCCGAGCACGTGGCGGAGGAAGTACTCGTGTCCCTTCGACGAGGAGCCGAGCAGGTTCGCCCGCCACAGGGTGAGCACGCGCGGGTGGCACGCGGGATCGTCCGGATCCTCGGCCGCGAACCGCAGCCGCCCCTCCTTCAGCTCGCGCACGACGTACGCCGGCACCTCGAGCCCGGCGGCGGCCGCGGAGTCGCAGAGGTCGAGGGGGTTGCGGTCGAAGCTCGGGAAGGACGGCATCCAGCCGAGCCGCGCCGAGAGCGCGACCGTGTCGGCGAGGTGCATGTCCTTCAGCGTCCCGCGGCCGACCGCGGAGGCGAACTCGCCCGCGCGCGTCCGCTGGTAGCGGAACTGGTCGCTCATCAGGAACCAGTACGGCGTCGTCGCCTGCTGCCGCGGCGGGCGCACCCAGTCGCCGGCGAACGCCACGGTGGCCCAGCCCGTGATCGGGCGCACCTTCTCCTGGCCCACGTAGTGCGCCCAGCCGCCGCCGTTCACGCCCTGGCAGCCGCAGAGCAGGACGAGCGTGAGGATCGAGCGGTAGATCTGATCCGAGTGGTACCAGTGGTTCGTCCCGGCGCCGAGCACGATCATCGAGCGGCCGCCGGAGCGCTCGGCGTTGCGCGCGAACTCCCGCGCGACGCGGATCGCGCGGCCGGCGTCCACGCCGGTGAACGCCTCCTGCCAGGCGGGCGTGTACGGCTGCGGGTCGTCGTAGCCGGACGGCCAGTCGCCCGGCAGCCCCTCGCGCGCGACGCCGAGCTGCGCGGCGAGGAGGTCGAACACGGTCGTCACGAGCAGCGTGCCGACCCGCTTCGCCGGGACGCCGCGCCGCAGCGACGAGCCGCTCTCGCCCTCGCCGGTGTCGAAGCGGGCGAGGTCGACGGCGACGCGCTCGTCCGCCCGGTCGAGGAGCGTGAGCGCGGGGCGCAGGTCGCCGAGCTCGAGGTTCCACCGCCCGGCGCCCTCCTGTCCCCACCGGAAGCCGATCGACCCGTTCGGCACCGCCGGCTCGCCGGTCGCCTCGTCGACCACCACCGTCTTCCACTCCGCGTGCTCGCCGGTCTCGCCGAGGTCGGACGCGCGGAGGAACCGGTCCGGCACCCAGGCGTCGCCGCGCGGCGCGAGCGTGACGAGGCACGGCATGTCGGTGTAGCGCCGGAGGTAGTCGTCGAAGCGCGGCACGCGGCGCTCGACGTGGAACTCGCGGAAGATCACGTGCGCCATCGCGAGCGCGAGCGCCCCGTCGCTCCCGGGCTCGGCGGCAAGCCAGTGGTCGGCGAACTTCGTGTGCCCCGCGTAGTCAGGCGAGACGACGACGACCTTCTGCCCGCGGTAGCGCGCCTCGGCGAGGAAGTGCGCGTCGGGCGTGCGCGTCTGCGGGATGTTCGAGCCCCACAGGACGATGTAGCTCGCGTCCCACCAGTCCGCCGACTCGGGCACGTCCGTCTGGTCGCCCCAGATCTGCGGCGACGCGGGCGGGAGGTCGGCGTACCAGTCGTAGAACGACAGGCAGACGCCGCCGATCAGCGAGAGGAAGCGCGTGCCGGCGCTGTAGGAGACCATCGACATCGCCGGGATCGGCGAGAAGCCGGCGATCCGGTCGGGCCCGTAGCGCTTCGCGGTGTAGACGTGCGCCGCGGCCACGAGCTCCGCCGCCTCCGCCCAGGTTGCGCGCACGAAGCCGCCCTTGCCCCGCTGGGACTTGTAGCGCCGCGCCTTCTCGGGGTCCTCGACGACGGCCGCCCACGCGTCCACGGGGTCGCCCGTTCGCGCGAGCTCCTCCTTGTACAGCTCGAGCAGCGCCCCGCGCACGTACGGGTACTTCACGCGCAGCGGCGAGTAGAGGTACCAGCTGAAGGAGGCGCCGCGGGGGCAGCCGCGCGGCTCGTATTCGGGCATGTCCGGCCCGTTGGAGGGGTAGTCGGTCTGCTGCGTCTCCCACGCGACGATCCCGTCCTTCACGTGGATCCTCCACGAGCACGAGCCGGTGCAGTTCACGCCGTGGGTGGAGCGGACGACCTTGTCGTGCCGCCAGCGGTCGCGGTAGGTCGACTCCCACGC
>JBLNEO010000113.1:0-3588 GCA_050262775.1 Pseudomonadota bacterium
CGGCACCCGCGCCGACGAGATTGTGGAGCTCGTCGATGAACAGGATGATGTCGCCGCGCTGGGTGATCTCCTTCATCACCTTCTTCAGGCGCTCCTCGAACTCGCCGCGGTACTTCGAGCCCGCGACCAGGGCAGCGAGGTCGAGCGTGTAGATCTGCTTGCCCTTGAGCAGCTCGGGCACCTGGTTGGACGAGATCCGCTGGGCGAGGCCCTCGACGACGGCCGTCTTGCCGACGCCCGGCTCGCCGATCAGCACCGGGTTGTTCTTCGTCCGGCGCGACAGGATCTGCATCACGCGCTCGATCTCGGTCTGCCGGCCGACCACCGGGTCGAGCTTCGACTCGGCGGCGAGCTTCGTCAGGTTGCGGCCGAACTGGTCGAGCAGCTTCGAGCTCTTCGCCTTCTCGCCCGACGCGCCCGCGGCGCCCTGCTGGCGCCGGCCGGGGCCGGAGAGCATGCGGATGATCTCGTTGCGAATCTTCTCGGCGTCGGCGTCGAAGTCGAGCAGGATCCGGGCCGCGACGCCCTCGTTCTCGCGCACGAGGCCCAGCAGGATGTGCTCGGTGCCGATGTAGTTGTGGCCCAGGGACAGCGCTTCGCGAAGGGCCAGCTCGAGCACCTTCTTCGCGCGGGGAGTGAAGGGAATCTGTCCGGTCGTGACCTCGTCGCCCTGCCCGACGATGCGGGCGACCTGCGCACGGACCTCCTCGACGGTGATGTCGAGGGACTCCAGCACGCGCGCGGCGAGGCCTTCCTCCTCACGCAGGAGCCCGAGGAGGATGTGTTCCGTGCCGATGTAGTTGTGCTTCAGCGCCCGCGCCTCGTCCTGTGCAAGAACGACGACCTGGCGAGCTCGCTCGGTGAAGCGTTCGAACAAGACCTCGACCCCCTTTCTAGCTCGCAACGAACGGAAGGTCCGCCCGTCGGTCGAGGTGGGGTGAGTGTAGCCCAGCCATGCGATGTGTCCGAATCGTCGGCACGAAGGCACGATCCCGTAACCCCCGACGCGCAAAACGCGTTGGCTGGGAGATGCGCCGCCTCGCCGCACTCGCCCTCGCCGTCGTCGCGTACACCGCGATGGCGCTCTTCTCGCCCGAGACGGCGACGCTGCCGGCGGGCGTCGCGCTCGTCGCGGCGGCGTCCCTCCTCGCCGCCCGTCCGCACGCCCCCCGCGACGAGGCGGAGCGGATCGCGCTCGAGCTCCTCCGTTCCCGGTAGGCAAGTTCCCCCGGAAGGGGTACGAGCATTCGGCAGGGCCGGCGTCTTAATGGGAGTCGGAGCGAACAACCCCGGGAGGCCGCACCTGGGGAGCGCATCCGCTCGAAGGGCCGGTAGACGAGTGAGCCGCAGACTCGTTGCCGGCCTTTCCCTTTGGTCCCGGCCGCCGCTTCGAGCGTGTCCGTCGCGAGACGTACGCTTGTTCGCGCCGTGATCGTCGCGCACCTCGACCTCGACGCCTTCTTCGCCGCCGTCGAGGAGCTCGAGAACCCGACGCTGCGCGAGGCGCCGCTCGTCGTCGGCGGCGATCCGCAGGGCCGCGGCGTCGTCGCCACGGCGAACTACGTCGCGCGCCGCTACGGGATCCGCTCGGCGATGGCCGCCGCCGAGGCGCTGCGCCGGTGTCCCCACGCCGTCTTCGTCCGGCCCCGGATGAGCGTCTACCGCGACTACAGCCGCGCGGTGTGGGAGACGGTGCGCGGTGTCGTCCCGACGGTCGAGCGGACGGGGCTCGACGAGGGCTACCTCGACCTCGGCGAGGTGTGCCCGACGTTCGCCCACGCACGCGTCGTGGCCGAGGCCGTGCAGACGGCGGTCCGGGGCGCGACGTCGCTCTCGTGCTCGCTCGGCGTCGGCACCTCGAAGGTCGTCGCGAAGGTCGCGAGCGACCGCCGCAAGCCGGGCGGGATCACCGTCGTTCGGCCGGGGCGCGAGGCGGCGTTCCTCGCGCCCTTCGACATCCGGCTCCTCCCCGGTATCGGCCCCCGTACCGAGGAACGTCTGCGCGGTCTCGGGATCGACACCCTCGGCGCCCTGGCCACGCTCGCCGACGGCGAGCTCGACGTCGTCCTGCCGGGGAAGCTCGGGCGCCTGCTGCGCGACCGGTCGCGCGGCCTCGACCCGCGGCGGCTCGAGGCGCCCTCGGAGTCGATCTCGATGAGCTACGAGGAGACGTTCCCGCGCGACGTCGCCGATCGGGAGCGGCTGCACGACGAGCTGACGCGCATGGCGGCTCGGCTCGCGGAGTCGCTCGCCTCCTCCGGCCGCGCCGCACGCACGGTGACGACGAAGGTGCGCTACCCCGACTTCGCGATCCGGAGCCGTTCGACGACGCTCGCCGTCGGGACCGACGACGCGGCGCGGATCTCCGAGCTCGCCTGCGGGCTGCTCGACCGTGCACTCACCGACCGGCCGGGGGCGCTGCGACTCGTCGGGGTCGGCGTCTCGGGGTTCGAGCCGTACCGGCAGCTCTCGCTGCCGCTCGCCGGCTAGCCGCGGCGGAGGCTCCGCGACAGGCGCCGCGCGACGCCGGCGGCCCGCAGCTCGCGGATGCGCGGTGCGTCGCCGAGGACGACCTCGAGGAGCGCCGGACCGTCGCCTCCGAGCGCCTCGCGGAGGATCGGCTCCGGGTCGCCCGACACGCGCGCGTAGCGCACGCCGACCGACCGCGCGAACGCCTCCAGATCGGGCGTCGGCGCCTCGACCGCGTGCGTCCGGCCGTACCGCGCGAGCTGCTCGAGCCGGATCAGCCCGAGCGTTCGGTCGACGAACACGATCGCCGCCAGCGGGAGCCGCAGCCGCGCCGCCGTCAGCAGCTCGAGGCCCGTCATCGCGAACCCGCCGTCGCCGAGGACGACCGCGACGGGGACGCCGGGCGTCGCGAGCGCGGCGCCCACGCCGGCCGGGAGACCGAAGCCCATCGACTGGAAGTCGGCGGGCACGAGGAGCGTCCGCGGCTCGAGGACGGCGAAATGCCGGCGCGCGAGCTGCTGGTGGAGCCCGGAATCGGTGACGAGGACGCCGTCGCGCGGCAGCGAGCGCCGGAGTGCCGCGAAGAAGCCCGCCGCATCGCCGTCGCCGATCCCCGGCAGGACGGGCTCCGTGCGGCCGGCGCGCGCGGCCGCGGCGACGAGTGCGCCCCGGTGCGCCGCGAGCTCGGCGTCCGTCCACGCGGGCTCGGAGCGTCCGAGGACCGCGGCCGCGAGCGCGGCCGCGAACGCCGGCACGTCCGCCCGCCGCTGCAGCGCCGCCCCGCCGGCGGCGAGCGACGCGGGCGAGGCGTCGACGTGGACGAGCCGCGCGGGGTCGACGCCGAGCCGGGACCCGAGCGTCCCGTTGTGGGAGAACTTGCAGCCGAGTGCCAGGACGAGATCGGCCTGCGCGACGAGCGCGTTCGTCTCGTCCACCCCGTGCCCCGCGGCGTCGACGACGAGGGACCGGGGATCGTCCTCCGGGACGGCGCCCCGGCCCGACGTCGTCGCGAGCACCGCCGCGCCGGTGCCGGCCACCAGGCGGCGGACGTCGGCCGCGGCGCCGGGCGCGCCCCGGGCGCGGCGGGGCCCCCGCCGGCGCGCCGCCGCGCGGCCGCGC
>JBLNEO010000114.1:0-5491 GCA_050262775.1 Pseudomonadota bacterium
GGCGCCGACCTCGTCGGGAAGATCGAGGCGGGCATCCCCGAGGACGACCCGCGCAACCCGGCCGTGATCGCCGACAACGTCGGCGACAACGTCGGCGACTGCGCCGGCATGGCGGCCGACCTGTTCGAGACGTACGCCGTCACGGCCGTGGCCGTGATGCTGCTCGGCACCGCCTTCCCCGCAGGCGGCCTGCCGCTCTACCCGCTCGCGATCGGCGGCGTCGCCATCCTCGCGTCCGTGGTCGGCGTGTGGTTCGCGCGCATCGACCGCGGCGGCTCGATCATGAACGCGCTCTACAAGGCGGTCGTCGTCGCCACGGTGCTGTCCGCGCTCGGGTTCATCCCGATCACGATGGCGTTCGACGAGGGCAAGTTCTCCTTCGGCGAGCTCTACGGGTCCGCGCTCGTCGGCCTCGGCGTCACGTTCCTGCTCGTCGCCATCACCGAGTACTACACGGGCACCCGGTGGGGCCCCGTGAAGTCGATCTCGCGCTCGTCGCAGACCGGCCACGCGACGAACATCATCGAGGGGCTCGCGATCGGCATGCAGGCGACGGCGCTGCCCGTGCTCGTGATCGCCGTCGGCGTCGTCGCCGCGTACGAGATCGCGGACAACAGCCTGTACGGGATCGGCGTCGCCGTGATGGCGCAGCTGTCGATGACGGGCCTCATCGTCGCGCTCGACGCGTACGGCCCGGTCACGGACAACGCCGGCGGCATCGCCGAGATGGCCGACCTCGACGAGTCCGTCCGCGGCGTCACCGACCCGCTCGACGCCGTCGGCAACACGACGAAGGCCGTGACGAAGGGCTACGCGATCGGCTCGGCCGGCCTCGCCGCGCTGATCCTGTTCGACGAGTACGCGCGCGGCCTCCGCGAGGAGGACGTCGCGAGCGTCTTCCGGCTCGACGACCCGTGGGTGATCGCGGGCCTGTTCATCGGCGGCCTGATGCCGTTCCTCTTCGCCTCGCTCGCGATGCAGGCCGTCGGCCGCGTCGGCGGCCAGGTCGTGACCGAGGTGCGGCGCCAGTTCCGCGAGATGCCCGGGATCATGGAGGGCACGCAGCGGCCGGACTACAGCCGCGCCGTCGGCATCGTCACGACGTCGGCGATCAAGCGGATGCTCGCGCCGGCGCTGATCCCGATCGCGATCCCGATCGCCGTCGGGATCATCAGCCCCGAGGCGCTCGGCGGGCTCCTCATCGGCACGATCGTCACCGGCCTGTTCCTGGCGATCTCGATGACCTCCGGCGGCGGCGCGTGGGACAACGCGAAGAAGCTGATCGAGGACGGCGCGTACGGCGGCAAGGGCTCGGAGGCGCACGCCGCCGCGGTCACCGGCGACACCGTCGGCGATCCCTACAAGGACACCGCGGGACCGGCGATCAACCCGATGATCAAGATCGCCAACATCGTGGCGATCCTGATCATCCCGCTCATCGCCTCGATCCACTGACGCGGGCGCGCGGGGGAGCCGGCGCGGCTCCCCCGCGACCGCGCCAGAACCCGGGACGCCGCCTGGCCCGGGTCACTGCCGGCCGCGGAGGCGCCTGACCGTCTCGATCGCCGTGGCGAGCGCGGCGGCAGCGAGCAGCGCGAGGCCGAGCGGCTTCCAGAAGCTGTGCTCGAACGCGCGCCCGCCGAAGTACCCGAGCGCGGTCGCGAACGCGGCCCACGAGATCGCGGCGACCAGGTCGGCGACGACGAAGCGCGCCAGCGGGAAGTGGACGACGCCGGCGGAGAAGGTCACGGAGGTGCGGCCGCCCGGGATGTAGCGCGCGACCGCGACGATCGTGACGCCGCGCAGCTCGAGCTGCGCGCGGGCCCACGCGAGCCGCGACTGGGCGCCCTCGCCCTGGAACACCCGCCCGACGATCGGCTGCCCGACGAATCGCCCGAGCCCGTAGGAGACGTGGTCGCCGACGAGCGCGCCGGCCGCGGCGACGGCGGCGACGGCCGCGACCTCGAGGTCGCCCGACGCGGCGAGGATGCCGCCGACGATCACGACCGTCTCGCCGGGCAGCGCCGGGAAGAACGCGTCGACGGCGACGACGCCGAAGATCACCAGGTACGCGAGTGTCCCGGTCCCGACGAGGTCGACGAGCTGCTGCGTCACGCGCAGAGCATGCCCGCCGCCGGCCCCGGCCGTTCTCGCCGGTCGACGGCTCAGGGCGGGGGAGGCATCGGCTTCAGCACGAGCGTCTCCGTGGGAGCGTGCGTGAGCAGCCACGCGAGGTCCTTCTCGGTGAAGCCGCCGTGGCCGTTCGTCGGCGCCGGCGCGACGATGCGGGAGAACCGCTCCGCCGCCCACAGCCGCTGCAACGCGTGCGTCAGGGTGCGGCCCTTCTCGATCCGCGCGTCGACCGGAACGCCTGCACGGAGCGCTGCGAGCTCGACGGCCTCGAGGAGCGGCATCGCGATCGCGACCTGGTCGCGGCGCGCCGAATCCTCGGAGTACTGGAGCGGCACGACGAGGAGGTACGCCGGGACGAGGACTGCGCCCTCGGCATGCGCGATCCGGATCGCGGCCTCGAGCACGGCGGGGTCGAGCGCACCGGCGAACGGGACGAGGATCCGCCGGGCTCCGGCGAGGACGGGCGGTCGTCGCGGCGGCCGCCGCCGGCGCGGCACCACGACGGCGACGAGCGCGGCGGCCAGTCCCACCGACACGACGAGGAGGACGAGGGCGAGTGGCGTCACGCAGGGGTCTCCTTGCGCTCGGCGCGGTTCGCGGCGACGCGGATGTCGACCCCCGGCAGCGCGCGTACGAGCGCGGACAGGAGCGAGCCGCGGAGGATCTCCCGGCGGCGGCTCTCGTCCGGCGTCCCGACGAAGACGTACGTCGTCCCGCGCTCGTCGACGACCCGCTTCACCGTCTCCACGAGGTCGTCGCCCTCCTCCTCGAGGAAGTGCGCGCCGAGCACGATCGCCAGGCGGCGGAGCGCCGCGAGCGAGGTCTGCTCCTCGTCTGTCAGCTTCTGCCCGGGCTTCCGGACCCAGAGGGCGTCGAGTTGCGCGCCGAGGCGCTCGGCGCTGCGCCACGCGCGCCGCATGATCCGCTGGGACTTCGGCTGCGGCTCGACGAGCGCGAGCACGCGCTCCGCGACCGCCTGCTGGCTCAGCGGGTCGAGCGGGCTCGTGCCTCGACGAGCCTCGACGTCCTCGGCGACCTCGCGCAGCGCGAGCTCCCGCAGCGCCGAGAGCCGGTCGACCCGGAAGAAGTTCTCGAGCGCGACCTGGGCGCGGTCACGGGCGTAGACCTTCCCGGCGCGGAGCCGATCCTGCAGCGCCTCGGGCGAGAGGTCGACGAGGACCACCTCGTCGGCCTCCTCGAGGACGCGGTCGGGGAAGGTCTCGCGGACGCGGATCCCCGTCAGCTCCGCGATCTCGTCGTTGAGGCTCTCGAGGTGCTGCACGTTCACGGTCGAGATCACGTCGATGCCGGCCGCGAGCACCTCGTCGATGTCCTGGTAGCGCTTCTCGTTTCGCATCCCGGCGGCGTTCGTGTGGGCGAGCTCGTCGATCAGCGCCAGCTCGGGCGCACGCCGCACCACCGCGTCCACGTCCATCTCCTCCAGCTCGACGGAGCCGTGCTCGACGCGCAGGCGCGGCACGACCTCGAGCCCGTCGGCGAGCACCGCCGTCTCGGGCCGGTCGTGCGGCTCGAGGTACCCGACCACGACGTCCCGTCCTTCGGCCGTCGCCTGGTGGCCCTCCTGGAGCATCCGGAAGGTCTTGCCGACGCCCGCGGCCATTCCGAGCAGGATGCGGTAGCGCCCGCGCGCCACCGTCAGGCCCCGAGCAGGTTGTGCACCACCAGGTCGATGAGCTTGATGCCGATGAAGGGAAGGATGACGCCCCCCAGCCCGTAGATCATCACGTTCCGGCGCAGGAGGGCGTTCGCGCCGATCGCCCGATAGCGCACGCCGCGCAGGGCGAGCGGGACGAGCAGGGGGATGACGAGGGCGTTGAAGACGATCGCGGAGATGATCGCGCTGTGAGGGGTGCCGAGCTGCATCACGTTGAGCCCGTCGAGCGGCCCCTCGCCGGCGCGCGTCGCGTACGTCGAGGCGAACATCGCGGGAAGGATGGCGAAGTACTTCGCGACGTCGTTCGCGATCGAGAACGTCGTCAGCGCGCCCCGCGTGATCAGCAGCTGCTTCCCGACCTCGACGATCTCGATCAGCTTCGTCGGATTCGAGTCGAGGTCGACCATGTTGCCGGCCTCCTTGGCGGCGGTCGTGCCGGTGTTCATGGCGACGCCGACGTCCGCCTGCGCGAGCGCGGGCGCGTCGTTCGTGCCGTCTCCCGTCATCGCGACCATCCGCCCGTGACCCTGCTCGTCGCGGATGAGCTCGAGCTTGCGCTCGGGCGTCGCCTCGGCGAGGAAGTCGTCCACCCCCGACTCGTCGGCGATCACCGCGGCCGTCACCGGGTTGTCGCCGGTGATCATCACGGTGCGGATGCCCATCCGCCGCAGCTCGTCGAAGCGCTCGCGCATGCCGCCCTTGACGATGTCCTTGAGGTGGACGACGCCGAGCACCCAGTTGTCCTGCGCCACGACGAGCGGCGTCCCGCCGGACTCGGCCACGCGCTTGACGACCCCGTCGAGCTCGCCGGGCACGCGGCCGCCGTTCTCCGCCACGAACTGCCTCACCGCGTCGGCCGCGCCCTTGCGGAGGCTGCGTCCGTCGAGGTCGACCCCGCTCATCCGTGTCGCGGCCGAGAAGGGGACGAAGACGTGCTCGCCGAGCTCACGCTCGCGCAGGCCGAAGCGGTCCTTGGCCAGCACGACGATCGACCGGCCCTCGGGCGTCTCGTCGGCGAGCGACGCGAGCTGCGCGACCTCCGCGAGCTCGTGCTCGTCGACGCCGTCGATCGGGAGGAACTCCGCCGCCTGCCGGTTCCCGAGCGTGATCGTCCCCGTCTTGTCGAGCAGGAGCACGTCGACGTCGCCGGACGCCTCGACGGCCCGGCCCGACATCGCGAGCACGTTGCGCTGGACGAGGCGGTCCATGCCGGCGATGCCGATCGCGGACAGCAAGGCGCCGATCGTCGTCGGGATCAGCGCGACGAGCAGCGCGATCAGCGTCGCGACCGAGGCGTCGGTGGCAGAGAATTCGGCGAACGGGCGCAGCGTGACCACGACGACGAGGAAGATCAGCGTCAGCCCGGCGAGCAGGATGTTGAGCGCGATCTCGTTCGGGGTCTTGCGCCGCTCGGCGCCCTCCACCAGGGAGATCATGCGGTCGAGGAAGCTCTTGCCCGGCTCCTGCGTGATCTCGACCACGATCCGGTCAGACAGCACGCGGGTGCCGCCTGTCACCGCGCTGCGGTCTCCGCCGGACTCGCGGATCACGGGCGCCGACTCGCCGGTGATCGCCGACTCGTCCACGGACGCGATCCCCTCGATCACGGTCCCGTCGCCAGGGATCACCTCGCCGGCCGTGATCACGACGACGTCGCCGCGCTGGAGCTCCGAGGCCGGGAGC
>JBLNEO010000115.1:0-22058 GCA_050262775.1 Pseudomonadota bacterium
CGCTCCAGGTGCTCGAGATCGAGGACGGGCGGATCGTCGAGTTCACGTTCTTCCTCGACACGGCGACCGTCTTCCCGCGCTTCGGCCTGCCGCTGCGGCTGGACGGGTAGCGCGACCCGTCTCGCGCCTCCGTAGCCCTTGGTTTCCGCAGGGGCCACAGGGGCCGCAGGGGCCGGCCGGGACGATCGACTCGCTGCGGACGTTCAACGCGTTCGCGTCCGAAGATCTGGGTGTCTACGACAGCGGCACGGCGCGTGCGACGTGCCCCGACGGCTCGATCGTGACCGGAGGCGGTGCGGTGGTGGGCGATTCCGACCTCGACTACCAGTACGAGGACGGGAACGACTGGATCGTGCGCACGAGCGCCGGCATCTTCGGCGGGTTCGTCCAGTCCTACGCCGTCTGCCTGACGACGAACTAGGCGCAGCGAGAGCGGCGTCCGGCGATTCCGGGTGCCGCTCCGACTCCTCCACACGCCATCGGCCAGGCCTGGGCGCTAGTCGGACAACACCTCGGTCAGTCCCATGAAGGCGACGAGCTCGCGGAGCTCCGGCGATGCGTGGCGCAGGCGGATGGTGCAGCCGAGCCGGCGGGCTGCGAGCTGGAGCCGCGCGAGTGCGTCGACGGTGACGGCGTCGGCCGGCACGCTCTGGACGTCGCAGAGCGCCTCGCGCGGGCGCCGCTCGCGGAGGAGCGCGCAGACGCGGTTACACAGGCCGGGGAGGTCGGCGCGCGCGATCGGACCGTGCACGGCGAAGGCGATGCTCCTCGGAGCAATCGAGCTCATCGATCCTGAGACGGTGCGGATAACCGAACCTCATCGGTCGCGCCGACCGATGAGTTCTCGCGCACGTGCGGGTCTAGGGTGCATGTTCGCGACCCCGAGGAGGAACAGACGATGACGGCCCTCTCCGATCGCACCCGCTGGCTCGCCCTGTACGTCCTCTGCCTGGGCGACCTGCTGATCGTGCTCGACGTCTCGATCGTGAACGTCGCGCTCCCCTCGATCCGCTCGGATCTCGACTTCTCCGAGGCGTCGCTCGCGTGGGTCGTGAACGCCTACACCCTGACGTTCGGGGGCTTCATGCTCCTCGCCGGGCGGCTCGGCGACCTGTTCGGCCACCGGCGCCTGTTCCTCGCGGGCGTCGGGCTGTTCACGGCGGCATCGGCGGCATGCGGGCTCGCGACCTCGCAGTCGATGCTCGTCGGCGCGCGCGTGATCCAGGGGCTCGGCGGCGCGGTCGTCGCGGCCGTCGCGCTCTCCCTGATCATGGTGCTGTTCACGGAGCCGGCCGATCGCGCCAAGGCGTTCGGCGTCATCGGCTTCGTCGCGGCCGGCGGCGGCTCGATCGGCGTGCTCGCGGGGGGCGTGCTCACCGACCTCCTCAGCTGGCACTGGATCTTCCTCGTCAACGTCCCGATCGGCATCGGCGTGATCGCCGCGTCGCTCGCGCTCGTCCCGGCCGACTCGGGCGAGCGCGGCGGCGGGCGGCTCGACGTGCCCGGCGCGATCCTCGTCACCGGCTCGCTGATGCTGGCCGTCTACGCGATCGTGAACGGCAACGAGCGCGGGTGGACGTCCGTCGAGACGCTCGCGCCGCTCGCGGCCGGCGTCGTGGCGTTCGCCCTCTTCCTGCTCCTCGAGTCGCGCGTCGCTGCGCCGCTCATGCCGCTCGGGCTCTTCCGGCTACGGAGCGTCGCGACCGCGAACGTCATCGGCATCCTGTGGTCGGCTGCGATGTTCGCGATGTTCTTCCTCTCGGCCCTCTACCTGCAGCTCGTGCTCGGGTACAGCCCGCTGCAGGTCGGGCTCGCGTTCCTGCCTGCGAACCTCCTGATGGGCGCGCTGTCGCTCGGCCTCTCGGCGAAGCTCGTGCTGCGGTTCGGCGTGAAGCGGACCCTCACGACGGGGCTGACGCTCGTCGCGGTGGGACTCGCGCTGTTCGCGCGCGCGCCCGTCGACGGCAGCTTCGCCGTCGACGTGCTGCCGAGCATGCTCGTGCTCGGCGTCGGCATCGGGCTCGCGATGAACCCGCTGCTCCTCGCCGCGATGAGCGACGTCGCGCCCGAGCAGTCCGGCCTGGCCTCCGGCGTCGTCAACACGGCGTTCATGATGGGCGGCGCGCTCGGGCTCGCGGTGCTGGCGAGCGTCGCGGCCTCGCGCGCGGGCGAGGATCCCTCGGCCGGCGCGCTCGTCGACGGCTACCACGCCGCGTTCGTCGCCGGCACGGCGTTCGCCGCCGCGGCCGCGATCGTCGCCGGGACGCTGCTGCGCGACGGGCGCGAGCCGGCGGTCGAGACGGAGCCGGCCACGGAGGCCGCATAGAGGTGTCCGGGCTCGCGATCCGTCTGCGAGGCGTGGTCAAGCGCTACGGCCCGATCACCGCCGTCGACGGCCTCGACCTCGATGTGCCGTACGGAACGTGCGTCGGCCTCCTCGGCCCGAACGGCGCCGGGAAGTCGACGACGATGCGGCTGCTCACGGCGCAGTCGATCGCGGACGAGGGCGAGCTCGAGGTGCTCGGGTACCGGCTCCCGGCCGAGTCGAAGCAGGCGCGCGCGCAACTCGGCGTCGCGCCGCAGCTCGACAACCTCGACGTGACGCTGACCGTCGAGCAGAACCTGCTCGTCTTCGCCTACCTCTACCGGATCGGCCGCGGGCACCGACGCGAGGCGGTCGAGCGGGCGCTCGACGTGGCGAAGCTGGCCGACCGCCGCGACACCCGCGTCGACAAGCTCTCGGGCGGCATGCGCCGGCGCCTCCTCATCGCGCGTGCGCTCGTCCACCGGCCGCGGCTCGTGCTGCTCGACGAGCCGACGGTCGGGCTCGATCCCCAGGTGCGCCAGGAGCTGTGGGCGCTCGTCGACGCCCTCCGCAGCGAGGGCACGACGATCCTCATGTCCACGCACTACATCGAGGAGGCGCAGCGGCTCGCCGACACCGTGATGATCATGTCCCACGGGAAGGCCGTCGCGGCCGGGCCGCCCGCGGAGCTCGTCGTCGAGCACGCCGGACGGGAGGCGCTCGAGGTCTACGGGCCGCCGGCGCGACTCTCGGAGGTGGAGGCGCACGCGACGGCCGGGGGCCTTCGCACGCGCCGGACCGGGACGAGCATCTCGATCCTCGGCCTCGAGGGCCGCAACGGCTTCGGCATCGACGGCGAGCGCCGGCCCGCGAACCTCGAGGACGTGTTCGTCCTCCTGACCGGGGAGGAGATCGACTGATGGCGGTCGCGGCGGAGGCCCCCCGCCGGCGCCTCGGGCGGCTCGAGCGGCCCGCGCTCACCGGCGTGCTCGTGCGCGAGGTGGTCAACTTCTCCTCGTACTGGAAGTCGGCGACGTTCTCCGCGACCGTCGAGCCGACGATCTACCTGCTCGCCTTCGGCTTCGGCTTCGGCGCGCTCGTGAGCACGATCGGCGGCTACAGCTACGTCGAGTTCGTCGGCACGGGCACGGTCGCGACGGCCGTCCTCTTCTCGAGCGCCTTCCCGGCGATGTTCGGGACGTTCGTGAAGTACAAGTTCCAGCGGACCTACGACGCGATCCTCGCCGCGCCCGTCGACACGGAGGAGCTCGTCACCGCGGAGGCGCTGTGGATCGCGACCCGGGCGGGCGTCTACGGCTGCGTCCCGATGCTCGTCGCGATGGCGTTCGGGCTCGACCCGCACTGGGGGATGCTGACCGTGCCGTTCATCGCCTGGCTCGCGGGTTTCGGGTGGGCGTGCTTCGGGATCGCGATCGCCGGCTGGGCGAAGTCGATCGAGAACTTCAGCTACATCGTCAGCGCGGTGCTCACGCCGCTCTTCCTCGTGGCGGGGACGTTCTTCCCGCTCGAGACCCTCCCCCGGTGGGCGCAGGTGCTCGGGAACCTCAACCCCCTCCACCACTGCGTCGTGCTCGTGCGACACGCGGCGTTCGGCGCCGGCGAGTGGACGGACGTCCTGCGGATCGGCTTCCTCGTCGCGTTCGGCCTCGTGATCTGGCGCATCGCGATCCGGGCGATGGTGCGCAAGCTGATCGACTAGGCGCCGGACTCGTCGACGACGCGCGCGACGGGCGTCGAGCGCGCGAACGCGTGATACGACTCCGCCCATGAGCTGGGCGCCCGCCGACGACCGCTACGACCGCGGCCGCTACCGGCGATGCGGCCGCAGCGGGCTGCAGCTGCCGACGGTCTCGCTCGGGCTGTGGCAGAACTTCGGCGAGGACGCCCCGCTCGAGCGCAGCCGCGCGATCGTCCGGCGCGCGTTCGACCTCGGCATCACGCACTTCGACCTCGCGAACAACTACGGGCCGCCGTACGGCTCGGCGGAGGAGACCTTCGCCCGCATCCTGGCCGACGACCTCGCGCCCTACCGCGACGAGCTCGTGATCTCGACGAAGGCGGGCTACGACATGTGGCCCGGCCCCTACGGCGAGTGGGGTTCGCGGAAGTACCTGCTCGCGTCGCTCGACCAGTCGCTGCGCCGGCTGGGCGTGGAGTACGTCGACGTGTTCTACTCGCACCGGTTCGACCCGGAGACGCCGATCGAAGAGACGATGGGCGCGCTCGACACCGCCGTGCGGCAGGGAAAGGCGCTCTACGTCGGGATCTCGTCCTACGGGGCCGAGCGGACGCGCGAGGCCGCGGCGATCCTGCGCGAGCTGCGGACGCCCTTCGTGCTCCACCAGCCGTCGTACTCGATGCTCAACCGCTGGATCGAGCCAGCACTGCTCGACGCGCTGGAGGAGCTCGGCGTCGGGTGCATCGTGTTCGCCCCGCTCGCGCAGGGGCTCCTCACGGACAAGTACCTCGAGGGCGTGCCCGGCGGCTCGCGCGCCAGCCGCCCCGGGACGCTCGACCCGGCGATCCTCACCGACGAGCTGCGGGCACGCCTGCGGGCGCTGAACGAGCTCGCCGGCCGCCGCGGGCAGAGCCTCGCGCAGCTCGCCCTCCAGTGGGCGGTCCGCGATCCGCGCGTCACCTCCGCGCTCGTCGGCGCGAGCAGCGTCGCCCAGCTCGAGGCGAACGTCGCCGCCCTCGACGGGCCGCCGCTGACGCCGGAGGAGCTCGCAGAGATCGACCGGCACGCCGTCGACAGCGGCGTCGACCTCTGGGCCGAGTCGAGCTCCGCCTAGGACTCGGGTGTCGCGGGCTCGCGCGCGGCTCCACCTGTGACGGCACCGCGGATGCAAGGCCGGCGAGGGCACGTGCCCCAGCTCGCCCGCGATCCGCGTCACGCCGTGGTGCAGGCGGCCTCCGAGGACGAGGCCGGCGCCGATCCCGGACGCGACCTTCACGTCGACGACGTCGTCGAGGCCGCGCCCGCTCGAGCCTCGCCTCGCGCCAGGCGCGATCTCCGCGAGCCGGCAGGCGGTTGAAATCGCGTACGCGCGAGGCTTATGGTCGGCATTCGACGCGACCCCCGCCCCTGTTCCACGAGGAGGAATTCTGTGAGAAGACGTGCGGACGACACCACCTTGCGCCCACGCTGGCGGTTCGCCGCCCTCGCGATGCTCGTCGCCGCCCTGGCGCTCGTCGCTGCAGGCTGCGGCGGCGACGACGGGGAGAGCGCCGCGACCGGCACGGCCGCGGGCACCGGCGGCGGCAACGCGGAGGGCAGCATCTGGGTGCTCCTGCCCGACTCCGCGAGCTCCGACCGGTGGGAGAACGACGACCGCCGCTTCTTCGCAGAGGCGTTCAAGAAGGCCGGCGTCGAGTACAACATCGTCAACGCGGAGGGCGACGCGAACACGCAGCTCTCCCAGGCCGAGCAGGCGATCAACGCCGGCGCGAAGGTGATCCTGCTCGTCAACCTCAGCTCCGAGTCCGGCGCGACGATCATCGACAACGCCCGCGAGGCCGACGTCAAGGTGATCGACTACGACCGGCTCACCGCGGCGGGCAGCGGCGCCGACGCCTACGTCAGCTTCGACAACGTGAAGGTCGGGCAGACGATGGCGGACACGGTCGGGCCGGTGATCGACGGCCTCGGCGTCGACAAGCCGAAGATCGTGATGATGAACGGCGGCCCGACGGACAACAACTCGAAGCTCTTCAAGCAGGGCTACAACGAGTCGGGCGACTACGCCGTGAAGAAGAAGGCCGACGCCGGCGAGTGGCAGGTCGTGGCCGACCAGGACGTGCCGGACTGGGACAACCAGCAGGCGCTGACGCTCTTCGAGCAGATCCTCGTCGCGAACGACAACAAGGTCGACGCCGTCTTCGCGGCGAACGACGGGATCGCCGGCGCCGTCGTCTCGGCGCTCAAGTCGGCGAACCAGAAGCCGGTGCCGCTGTCGGGGCAGGACGCGACGACCGGTGGCATCCAGAACATCCTCGCGGGCTGGCAGACGATGACCGTCTACAAGCCGATCAAGGCCGAGGCCGACGCGGCCGCCGCGGTGGCGATCGGGCTCCTGAACGGCAAGGACCCGAAGGACGTCCAGGGCGACTGGGAGGTCCAGTCGATCAACAACGGCGAGGCCGACCTCCCGTACATCGCACTCCAGCCGATCGGCGTCACGAAGGACAACATCGCGGACACCGTGATCAAGGACGGGTTCCGCACGTGGGACGAGATCTGCACGGGCGAGTACGAGCAGTACTGCCCGGAGAACCGTTGACGCAGGGAGCGGGGGCGCCCTCGGGCGCCCCCGACCCGGCCCAGCCGAAGGGGGAGGGGGCGGACCGGATGCCGGAGACGAGCGCGATTCTCCAGCTCAAGGGCGTGTCGAAGAGCTTCGGCGCCGTGCAGGCGCTGTACAAGGTCGACTTCGAGGTGCGCTCGGGCGAGGTGATGGCGCTCGTGGGCGACAACGGGGCCGGCAAGTCGACCCTGATCAAGGGGATCGCCGGCATCCACGCGTTCGACGAGGGGGAGATCGACTTCGACGGCCGGCGGGTCACGATCCACGGGCCGCGCGACGCGGCCGCGCTCGGGATCGAGGTCGTCTACCAGGACCTCGCGCTCGCGGACAACCTCGACGTCGTCGCGAACATGTACCTCGGACGCGAGAAGATGTCCCGCATCGTGCTCGACGAGCCGACGATGGAGCAGACGGCGCGGTCCACGCTCGACGGGCTCTCGGTGACGACGCTGCGCTCCGTGCGACAGGCCGTCGCCGGGCTCTCGGGGGGGCAGCGCCAGGCGGTCGCGGTCGCGAAGGCCGTGATGTGGAACTCGAAGGTCGTGATCCTGGACGAGCCGACGGCGGCGCTCGGCGTCGCCCAGACGCGGCAGGTGCTCGACCTCGTCCGGCGCCTCGCCGACCGGGGCCTCGCGGTCGTGATCATCTCGCACAACCTGCACGACGTCTTCGAGGTCGCCGACCGGATCACCGTCCTGCGGCTCGGCCAGAACGTCGGCGTCTACGAGCGGGCGGCGACGACCCAGCAGGAGGTCGTCCACGCGATCACCGCCGGGACGCTCCGGCACGTCCCGGGCATGGCCGAGGAGGTGACGGCGTGACCGAGCGCGTCGCGCCGGACGCCCAGGGGTCGACCGAGGTCGTCCCGCCGCGTGGCGCGTCCCTCGGCGAGACGCTCCGTGAGGCGATGCGCGACTGGGTCGCGCGCCTTCGCTCGGGCGATCTCGGCGCGCTGCCGATCTTCGTCGGCCTCGCCGCCCTCGCGGTCCTCTTCGGCAGCCTCGACGACAAGTTCTACACCGACCGCAACTTCGTCAACCTGCTGCTGCAGACGGCCGGCATCGCGACGATCGCGATGGGCGTCGTGTTCGTTCTGCTGATCGGCGAGATCGACCTCTCCGTCGGCTTCGTCAGCGGCGTCGGCGCCGTGATCATGACCCTCCTGCTTCGGCCCGAGGAGCAGAACTTCCCGTGGTGGGCCGCCGTCGCCGGGGGCCTGATCGCGACGGCGTCGATCGGGCTGCTGCAGGGGTTGATCATCACGAAGGCGCGGGTGCCCTCGTTCGTCGTCACGCTGGCCGGCTACCTCGCCTGGAGCGGCGTCGTGCTCATCCTCACCACCCAGGCGTCGACGTCCGGGACGATCCGCATCCAGGACGACGTCGTGCTCGGGATCGCGAACAACTACCTGCCCGACGTCTGGGGCTGGCTCCTGCTGCTCGGGACGCTCGCCGCCTACCTCGGGCTGGAGCTCGCGAAGGTGCGCGCCCGCCGCGCACGGGGCGTCTCGCACCGCCCGATCGTGCTGATCCTCCTCCAGACGGCGGCGATCGGCGTCGTCGGCGCGCTCGCCGTCTGGTACGCGAACAAGGACCGCGGCGTCCCGGTCGTCGTCGTCATCGTCGGCGCCTTCCTCGTCTTCTGGACGTTCATCGCCAACCGCACCCGCTTCGGCCGTCACGTCTACGCCGTCGGCGGCAACGCGGAGGCCGCGCGCCGCGCCGGCATCAACGTCGACCGCGTGCGCACCATCGTGTTCGTGATCTCGGGCTTCATGGCAGGCGTCGGCGGGATCATCCTCGCGTCGCGCCTCCGCTCCGTCGACCCCGGCACGGGCGGCGGCCAGCTGCTGCTGAACGCGATCGCGGCGGCGGTGATCGGCGGCACGAGCCTCTTCGGCGGTCACGGGCGCGTCGTCAGCGCGCTCCTCGGCGCTCTCGTGATCGCGACGGTCGCGAACGGGATGGACCTGCTCAACCTCGCGTCGGGCTACAAGTTCGTGATCACGGGGTGCGTGCTGCTCGCGGCCGTCCTCGTCGACGCGTTCGCGAAGCGTGCGCGCGCCGCGTCCGGCGTCGCGTAAGGCTCCCGGCGCCGACGGCTAGACGGTCACCCAGCGGCGCTCGGCGCTCGACCTGGCGATCGCCTCCCCGAGGAGCTGCGCGCGGTGGCCGTCGGCGAACGTCGGGAAGTCGGGCGCCGCAGGCATCTCCCTGCCCGCGACGGCCGCGTACACGGCGCGGTAGAGCTCGCGGAACGTGTCGGCGTACCCCTCGGCGTGGCCCGCCGGAAGCTGCGTCCGCGAGGCGGCCTCGGGCGCGAGCAGCGACGGGTCGCGAACCAGCACCTCGTTCGGCCGGGCCCGATGGCCGAGCCACAGCTCCTCGTGACGCTCGGCGTCCCAGGCCGCGGCGCCGTGCGAGCCGTCGACCTCGAACCGCAGCGAGTTCCGCCGGCCGCTGCTCACCTGCGAGACGACCATCGAGCCGCGCGCGCCGTCCTCGAGGCGGAGGAGGACGTTCGCGAGGTCCTCGCTCGCCATCGGCACCGCCGTGCGCTCCGCGTCGTCGGCCGCCGCGAACGTCTCGACCTCGCCGACCGGTCGGCGTCGCACGGGGATCGCGGTCGCGAGGTCGGCGCACAGCTCGAGCACCCGGCGGCCGGTGATGAACTCGACGAGGTCGAGCCAGTGCGACCCGATGTCCGCGACCGCGCGGAGCGCCCCGCTCTTCTCCGGCTCGAGCCGCCAGTTCCAGTCGGTGGGGAGCGCCAGCCAGTCCTGCAGGTAGCCGCCGTGCACGTTCCAGATCGTCCCGAGCCCGCCCTCGGCGATGCGCGTCCGGACGTGCTGGACGAGCGGGTAGAAGCGGAGGTTGAAGTTGGTGCAGTGGACGACGCCGGCGCCGGTCGCGCGCTCGAGCAGGTCGGCCGTCTCGCCGCTCGTCGTCGCGAGCGGCTTCTCGCAGACGACGTGCTTCCCGGCGTCGAGCGCCGCGGCGACCTGCGCGTGGTGGAGGTGGTTCGGCGTCGTCACGTGGACGACGTCGACGTCGTCGGCGAGCGCCGCGTCGAGGCTCTCGTACACGGGGGCGAGCTCCTTCGCGGCCGCGCGCTCCGGCGACGAGCCGACGACGCCCTTGACCTCGACGCCGAGGCGACGCAGCGCGTCGACGTGGATCGCCGCCACGAATCCGGTCCCGATCACCGCCGCGCTCGGCATCGCTCCCATCGTTCGACCTCCCTCCGGGCTAGCGGACGAGCTCGTCGAAGAGGCGGTCGAGCTGCGTCGCGGGATCCTCGCACAGCCCGGTGTGCACCTCCGACGGCTGGATGATCGTGCTCGACGGGGCCGTCAGCCAGTGGAAGCGCTCCGTCGTGTCGAGGCGGGCGATCGGACCTCCCGCCGGGTCGCCCGCGGCGACGCGCTCGACGGCGTGGAGGTGGGGGAGGACGTCCTGCGGGTCGAGCCCCGGCGCGAACGCCCGCAGGCGCTCCGCGTCCAGCCCGGTGCGCGCGGCGAGGAAGTCGAGCGGTCGGCAGAAGACGACGACGCCGACGTTGAGGCGCTCGCCACGCTCGACGCGGGGCACCACGCGGAGCACGG
This sequence comes from Pseudomonadota bacterium, assembly GCA_050262775.1. Classification (GTDB taxonomy): domain Bacteria; phylum Actinomycetota; class Thermoleophilia; order Gaiellales; family Gaiellaceae; genus DATHTC01. Next base: position 10,235 of record JBLNEO010000115.1, read on the forward strand.
CGTAGGAGAACGGGCTACCGCCCACGGGCGCGCTCCGCCTCCTCGACCCAGGCCCGCGGCGCCTCGAGCCGCTCGAGCAGGTACTCGACGTACACCCCGGGATCGTCGCCGCCGAGCCAGACGGCGGGGATCGCGCCCGCGAGCGCCCGGAGGAGCTCCTCGGTCGCCTCGTCGGCGAGGCGAGCGTCCGCCTCGGCGATCGAGGAGGCGTACGGCAGCAGCACGTGGTCGGCGATCTGCTCGAAGGGGCGGCGTGCGTGCCCGGCGACCCGCTCGGGCGCGTGGTGGAAGTAGAGCGCCGCGCCGTGGTCGATCAGCCACAGCCGGCCGTGCCACAGGAGGAGGTTCGTGTTCCTCGCGGTGCGGTCGGGGTTCGTGACGAGGGCGTCGAGCCAGACGACCGCGGCCGCGAGCTGGGGATCGACCTCCGGCTCGGCGGCCGGGTCGAACGGGAGCGCGCCCGGCAGGAAGTCGACCCCGAGGTTCAGCCCGGGCGAGGCGAGCAGCAGGTCCTGGATCTCCGGGTCCGGCTCCGCGCGGCCGAGCGCCGGGTCGAGCTCGACGAGGACGAGCTCGGGGACGGCGAGGCCGAGCGCGCGCGCCAGCTCGCCGGCGACGACCTCCGCGACGAGCGCCCGGCGGCCCTGGCCCGCGCCGTGGAACTTGAGCACGTAGAGCCCGTCGTCGTCGGCCTCGACGAGCGCGGGGAGCGACCCTCCCTCGCGCAGCGGCGTCACGTAGCGGGTCGCCTCGATTCGGCGCAGCACGGCGCGAGCGTAGCCCTCGACGCTGTCGCCGCCGGCGGCAGACGCCGCCTCGCGCGCCGCTTCGTGCCGGACGAGCCGTAGTTACCGCGGATGGCCGCGGCCGCGAGTCCGGCGAGCCTCGGTGGAGTGGGGCGCGGCAGCGTCGCCGCGTCCCGACATCCCGAAGGAGGTCACATGGCCATCCTCGAACGGACCACGGTCTACGAGGCACCCGGGCGCTCCGGCAGCCCGGTGGGGCTCGAGCCGCGGTACGAGAACTTCATCGGCGGCCGCTGGGTGCCGCCGGTCAAGGGCGCCTACGCGGAGAACCGCACCCCGGTGACGGGGGAGCCGTTCACCGAGGTCGCCCGCTCGACGCCCGAGGACGTCGAGCTCGCCCTCGACGCCGCGCACGCCGTGCGGCGGCTCTGGGCGGAGACGTCGACGACGGAGCGCGCCCGCGTGCTGAACCGCATCGCCGACGCGATCGACGAGCACCACGAGGAGCTCGCCGTGGCGGAGAGCTGGGAGAACGGCAAGCCCGTCCGGGAGACGCTCAACGCGGACATCCCGCTCGCGGCCGACCACTTCCGCTACTTCGCCGGCGCGATCCGCGCCGAGACCGGGTCGATCTCCGAGATCGACAAGGACACGATCGCGTACCACTTCCAGGAGCCGCTCGGGGTCGTCGGCCAGATCATCCCGTTCAACTTCCCGATCCTGATGGCGGCGTGGAAGCTCGCGCCGGCGCTCGCGGCCGGGAACGCGGTGGTGCTGAAGCCGGCGAGCCCGACGCCGTGGTCGATCCTCAAGCTGATGGAGCTGATCGAGGAGTTCGTCCCGGCCGGCGTGATCAACGTCGTCAACGGGCCGGGCGCCGAGGTCGGGATGGCGCTCGCCACGAGCAAGCGGATCGCGAAGATCGCCTTCACCGGTGAGACGGTGACCGGACGGCTGATCATGCAGTACGCCGCGCAGAACATCATCCCGTCGACGACGGAGCTCGGCGGCAAGTCGCCCAACGTCTTCTTCGCCGACGTGATGGCGCAGGACGACGCGTTCCTCGACAAGGCGGTCGAGGGGCTCGTGCTCTACGCCTTCAACAAGGGCGAGGTCTGCACGTGTCCGTCGCGGGCGCTGATCGAGGAGTCGATCTACGAGCCGTTCATGGAGCGGTGCCTCGAGCGGATCCGCCAGATCAAGCAGGGCAACCCGCTCGACCTGACGACCCAGCTGGGCGCGCAGGTGTCGACCGCGCAGCTCGAGAAGATCGAGCGGTACGTCCAGATCGGCCTCGACGAGGGGGCGGAGCTGCTCACGGGCGGCCACCGCACCGAGCTCGAGGGCGAGCTGGCCGGCGGCTACTACTTCGAGCCGACGGTGTTCAAGGGCACGAACGAGATGCGGATCTTCCAGGAGGAGATCTTCGGTCCGGTGCTCGCGGTGACGACGTTCAAGGACGAGGCCGAGGCGCTCGCGATCGCGAACGACACGATGTACGGCCTCGGCGCGGGCGTCTGGACGCGCGACACGGCGAAGGCCTTCCGGATGGGCCGCGGCATCGAGGCGGGCCGGGTGTGGACGAACTGCTACCACCTCTACCCGGCGCACGCCGCCTTCGGCGGCTACAAGGTCTCGGGGGTCGGGCGCGAGAACCACAAGCAGATGCTCGACCACTACACGCAGACCAAGTGCCTGCTCGTGTCCTACGACCAGCACCCGCTCGGGCTCTTCTAGGGCGATGGCGGTCCAGGCCACACGGGTCGTCGCCACCGAGGCCGCGCTCGCGGAGCTCGCGCGCCTGGAGGCCGAGTACGGGCCGCTGATGCTGTTCCAGTCGGGGGGCTGCTGCGACGGCAGCTCCCCGATGTGTCTCCGCGACGGAGACCTGCTCCTCGGGCCGGGCGACCGGCGGGTGGGCGAGGTCGGCGGCGTGCCGTTCTTCATCGACGCGGAGCAGGACGAGCGCTGGGGCTGCCCCGTCTTCGAGCTCGACGTCGTCGCCGGGCCGAGCTCGAGCTTCTCGCTCGAGGGCCTGCACGACCTCCACTTCGTGATCGGGTCGCGCTCGGAGGCGTGCGCGGTCGAGCCGGGGCCGATCGTCTAGCGTTCGCCCGCAGATGCCGTCGGTCACCGAAGCGTTCCTCGCCCGCGAGCGCGGGACGATCGTCGACGCCGCGGAGGCGGCGCTCGCACGCGTCACGACGCGCCACTACGGCGCCGAGGGGCGGGAGGAGGTGCGTCGGCGGCTCGAGCTGCTGTTCGACCGTGTCGCGACGGCCGTGGCCGACCGCGATCTCGAGCCGGTCGTCGACTACGCCCGTGCCGTCGCCGAGGACCGGTTCGCCGCAGGCTACGACCTGTCGGAGGTGCAGACGGCGTTCAACGTGCTCGAGGAGGCGACGTGGCTCCGCGTGTTCGCGGAGCTGCCGCCGGACGCGTACGCGGAGGCGCTCGGTCTCGTCAGCACCGTTCTCGGCGCCGCGAAGGACGCCCTGGCGCAGCGGTACGTGTCGCTCGCCTCCGACGCGCACGCCCCCGCGCTCGACCTGCGTGCGCTCTTCGCGGGCCGCGACGGCGCCTGAAGGGGTCGGTCAGCCGCGCTCCATCCGCACGGCGCACGCCTTGTACTCGCCCGTGCCCGTGCGCGGGTCCGTGGCGTCGTTCGTGAGCCAGTTCGCGTTCGCCTCCGCCCAGTGGAGCGCCATCCAGACGATCCCGGGCAGGACGCGCTCGCCGACCGCGGCCCGGGCGACGAGCGTCCCGCGGCGGCTCGTGAGCCGCACGGGGTCGCCGTCATGGAGGCCGAGCGCGTTCGCGTCCTCGCGGTTCACCTCGACGAACGGCTCCTCCTGCTTCGCCACGACCCCGTCGGCGCGGCGCGTCATCGACGACGTGTTGTAGTGGTAGAGCGTCCGGCCCGTCGAGAGCAGGAGCGGGTACTCGGCGTCCGGCTCCTCGGCCGGCGGGTGGTAGTCGACGGGGTGGAAGAGCCCGCCGCCCTCGCGTGCCGGGCCGCCGACGTGCAGGACCGGCGTCCCGGGATGACCCGGCTCGGGGCACGGCCACTGGATCCCGTTCTCCTCGAGCGCCGCCCAGCTCATGCCCGCCCACGGCGCCGCGAGCCCGCGGAACTCGTCCCACACCTCCTCGGGCGAGGCGTACGTCCAGGCTGCGCCCATCGCGTTCGCGAGCGCGACGAGGATCTCCCAGTCGGGCTTCGCCTCCCCCGGTGACGGGACGGCGGTTCGGACCCGGCTGACGCGCCGCTCCGTGTTCGTGAACGTCCCGTCCTTCTCCGCGAACGAGCCGGCGGGGAGGACGACGTCGGCGTACCGGCGCGCGGTCTCGTGCAGGAACAGGTCCTGGCACACGAGGAAGTCCAGCTTGCCGAAGCCGTCGAGGACATGATTCGCGTTCGGGTCGCTGTGCGCCGGGTCCTCGCCGACGAGCAGCATCCCGTGGATCCGCCCGTCGTGCATGCCGGCGACCATCTGGTCGAGCCGGAGGCCGGGCGTCGCGGGCACCTCGGCGCCCCACGCGGCGGAGAACGTCGCACGGGCCTCCGCCGACTCGACGGGCTGGTAGCCGGGGAGATAGAGCGGATGGCAGCCGGCGTCCGCGGCGCCCTGGACGTTGTTCTGGCCGCGCATGGCGTAGAGCCCGGTCGACTCGCGGCCGAGGTGCCCGGTGGCGAGGACGAGGTTCGCGAGCGCCCACACGTTCTCGACCGCGTGCGCGTGCTCGGTGATCCCGAGCGTGTAGAAGATCGCGGCGCGCGGCTCCGCGGCGTACTCGCGCGCGGTCCACCGGATCGCGTCGGCCGGCACGCCCGTCACGCGCTCGGCCTCCTCGGGGGTGTAGCCGCGGACGCGGGCGCGGACCGCCTCGACCCCCTCGGTGTGGTCGCGGACGTAATCGGCGTCCTCGAGTCCCTCCTCGAAGATCACGTGGAGCATCGCGTTCAGCAGCCAGACGTCGGTGCCGGGCCGGAGCTGCAGGTGCCGCGTCGCGAGCTTCGTCAGCCAGATGCGCCGCGGGTCGGCGACGACGAGGGTGGCGCCGTCGCGCACGGCCTTCTTCATCCGCAGCGCGGCGACCGGATGCGCCTCGGTCGTGTTCGACCCGATCACGAACAGGAACCGCGCGCGCTCGACCTCGGGGAGGGAGTTGGTGGAGGCGCCTCTGCCGAACGACCTGACCAGGCCGTAGAGGGTCGGAGCGTGTCAGGTGGCCTCGCACGACTGGACCGAGTTGACCTCGAACCGCGTGCGGGCGAGCTTCTGGGTGAGGTAGTTCTCCTCCATCGTGAGGCGCGCGGAGGCGACGACGCCGAGCGCCTGCGGGCCGTGGCGGCGCTTCACGGCGAGCAGCCCGTCGGCCGCCGCGCCGAGGGCCTCGTCCCATGACGCCCGGTGGAGCTCGCCGTCGGCGCCGCGGACGAGCGGGTGCGTCAGCCGGTCCTCGTGGTGGACGAAGCCGTACGCGAAGCGGCCCTTGACGCACAGCTCGCCGTCGTTCGGCAGCGTCCCGCGCGTGGAGGTGACCTTGACGATGCGCTGCGTCGCGGGGTCGACGTTCAGGTCGAGCTGGCAGCCGACGCCGCAGTAGGGACAGGTCGTCCGCACCGTCGCGAGCGCGCGCTCGGTGGTGCCGGCCGCGGCTTTCTCGTAGATCGCTCCCGTGGGGCAGACCGAGAGGCAGCCGCCGCAGAGCTCGCACTCGGTGTCGAGCCACGAGAAGCCGTGCGTGGGGACGACGCGCGCCTCGGCGCCCCGGCCCTCGATGCCGAGGGCGCCGCAGCCCATCACCTCGCGCGTGTAGCGGACGCACCGCGCGCAGAGGATGCAGGCGTCGGGGTCGAAGCCGAGGAGCCGGTTGCGGTCCGTGTAGGGCTCGCGCGGCGCGAGCGTCAGCGGCGCCTCGGCGCCGTGAGTCGCGGCGAGCTCGGCCAGCTCGTCGGGCCGCCCGCCCGCGGCAGCGGCGTGCTCGCTCAGCAGCATCTCCGTCAGCGTGTGCCGCAGCGCCGACGCCGCCCCGTCCGTCGCGACGACCATGCCGTCGACGACGCGCGTCGCGCAGGCGGGGACGGGGCGCGCCGCGCCTTCGACATCCACGACGCACAGCCGGCAGCCGCCGTACGGCTCCAGCCTGTCGTCGTGGCAGAGGGTCGGGACGTCGGCGCCCGCGCGCCGCAGCGCGTCGAGGAGCAGCTCGCCGTCGCGGGCCTCGACGGCGCGTCCGTCGACGACGATCGTCATGCGGCCTCCCCCAGGGGCGCGAACAGCTCGGGCCAGTGGCGCATCGCCGCCCGGAAGGGAAGCGGCGCCGCCTGCCCGAGGCCGCAGATCGACGTGCGCTCCATGGCGTCGAGCCAGCGCTCGACCTCGGCGCGCGTCATCGGCGCGAGGCCGTCCGCGAGACCGACCGCCACCGTGTGCAGCGCGCGGTTGCCGATGCGGCACGGCGTGCACTTCTGGCACGACTCCTCGGCGAAGAAGCGCATCGTCTCGGCCAGCAGGCGAAGCACCGGGTACCGCTCGGGGAAGACCTGGACGGCCGCCGAGCCGACCGCGGCCGACCACGGCCGCAGCGCGGCGTCGGTGAGCGGCAGGTCGAGCGCGTCGGGCGGCAGGATGCCGCTCGCGGCGCCGCCGGGGACGATCGCGCCCACCGGCTCGGTCGCACCGCCGCCGAGCCCCTCGACGAGCTCGCGGATCGTGATCCCGCACGGCGCCTCGTAGCAGCCGGGCCGGGCGACGGCGCCCGAGAGCGAGTAGAGGCGCGTGCCGTGTTCGCCGCCGATCCCGAGGCCGGCGAACCACGCGCCGCCGCGGCCGACGATCGCGGGGACGTGGGCGAGCGTCTCGACGTTGTTCACGAGTGTCGGACGTCCGAGGAGGCCGTGCTCGGCGGGGAAGGGGGGACGCAGCCTCGGCATCGGGCGGCGGCCCTCCATCGACTCGAGCAGCGCGCTCTCCTCGCCGCAGACGTACGAGCCGGCGCCGACGACGAGGCCGACGGCGCGGCCGTCCAGCAGCCCCGCGTCTCGGAGCTCGTCGAGCGCCGCGAGGAGGCGGGCGCGCGCGCGGGCGTACTCCTCGCGGAGGTAGATCCACGCCTCCGACGCGCCGACCGTCCGCATCGCCACGAGCAGGCCCTCGAGCAGCAGGTGCGGGCGGCGCTCGAGCACGTACCGGTCCTTGATCGTTCCGGGCTCGCCCTCGTCGGCGTTGACGACCACGACCGGCTGCGCCGCCTGCGCGCGCACGGCGGCCCACTTGCGGAACGTCGGGAAGCCCGCGCCGCCCAGCCCGCGGAGGCACGAGGCCTCGAGCTCGGCGAGGACCTCCCGCGGCGTCGCCCCGAGCGCCGCGAACGGGCCGTAGTCGGCGAGCGTGGCGTCGACGCGTCCGAGCCCGAGCGACGGCCCGTCGTTGCAGGTGTGCTCGACCGGCTCGAACGGGTCGTCGCCGCGGAGCGCGAAGGGCGCGCGGTCGCAGTGGCCGAGGCAGGCGACCTCGACCGCCTCGCCGTGCTCACGCTCCCGTGCGAGGAGCTCGCGTGCCCCCATGCAGTCGCAGGCTGGACCCGTGCAGACGCGGACGGTCTCGGTCGCGACGTCGAGGTACGCGTACGACGACGCGACGTCGGCGACCTCGCCCCGCCGCAGACCCATGTGGTCGGCGAGCGCGTCCGAGAGCGCCGGCGTGACCGGTCCGATCTCCCGGCGCAGGCGGCCGAGGTTCGGCAGGAGCGCCGTCCGGCTGCGCGGCAGCGAGGGGACGAGGCGGGAGCCGTCCATCGCCCAACTGTGCTCCGGCGGCGGCCCGGGGCCATCCGTAGATTTCCGCTCCGCGGCGGGCCGGGCTACGGGAAGAGGACGGGGCGCCGCGGCGGTGCCGCGGCGCCCCGGAAATCGGGCTTAGCCGATCAGGACGACGTTCTCGGCCTGCGGGCCCTTCTGACCCTCGGTGGCGTCGAACTCGACCTTCGCGCCCTCCGTCAGGGACTTGAAGCCCTGGCCGGAGATGCCGGTGTGGTGGACGAAGAGGTCCTTGCCGCCCTCGTCGGGCGTGATGAACCCGTACCCCTTCTCGTCGCTGAACCACTTGACGGTTCCGGTTGCCATAGAAACACCTCCCCTGCTGAACTCACGAACGTGCCGGGAAGGCGAAACGCGCTTACCGAAACTCGCTCTTGGTGACGTACAGGATGGACTGTAGCCCGTTTCACTCGGGTCGGTTGGTGATGTGCACCGAGGTGCGGTCGTCGTCGCACGACCGGAGCGCGACGATCCCGTCCGACGACTCGTCCGCGGTCTTGTAGGCGACCTCGGCGTCGTCCTCCTCGATCTCGTCGAACGTGACGCTCCAGCCCGCGTCCTCGAAGCCGCTCCTGTAGTCGTCGTAGAGCTCCTCGAGCCCCCGGTCGGCGTAGCCGTCGACGACGCGCGTCGGGCCCTTGTCCTCGGCCGAGACCCAGGTGATCCCCTCGAGCTCGGGGAACCCGGCCGGGAGTCCGGTCGCCTCCGAGGTCGCCGAGCCCTCGCATGTGACGGTGCCGCGGCCGGTCGCCGCCTCCGCCTCGCGCTCCGCCTCGCTCTCTCCGTCGCCGCCGCCGCACCCGCTCAAGGACAGGGCCAGCATGCCGGCCAATAGCGTGTTCTTCATCCCGGGAGCCTAGGCGATCGACTTGGCGGCCTGCTTCGCCTCGGGGATCCGCGTCACGCGCCAGGCGAGCCCCGTCTTCTCGAGCGCGCAGATCACCCACGCGCCCGGATCGGTGGCGAGCTGGAGGCGTCGCATGCCGTGGAACGCGCTCGTCGGGAACGCGTGGTGGTTGTTGTGCCACGACTCGCCGAACGAGACGAGCGAGAGCCACCAGACGTTGCGGGACTCGTCCGACGAGCGGAACTGGCGCCGGCCGAAGAAGTGGCAGATCGAGTTGATCGACCACGTGACGTGGTGAAGCAGCAGGATCCGCACGGCACCGCCCCACACGAGCCCGGCGACGAATCCGTACCGGCCGCCGATCCAGAGCCAGCCGACGAGCGCGGGGAGGACGAGCGAGACGAGCACCGTCGGCCCGAAGAGGCGCGAGATCAGGCGCAGTCCGCGGTCGTCGAGGAGGTCCTTCGCGTAGCGCGCGTGGTCGGCGCGCCCGGCGCTCGAGAAGATCCACCCGGTGTGCGCGTGCCAGAGGCCGCGCACGGCCTCGAGGAGACCGTCGCCGAAGCCGGCGTGCGGCGAGTGCGGGTCGCCCTCCACGTCGGAGAACTGATGGTGCTTGCGGTGGTCCGCGACCCAGGTGACGACGGGGCCTTCGACCGCCATCTGCCCGAGCACCGCGAAGGCGTAGCGCACGGGCGCGAAGGTCTGGAACGACCGGTGCGTGAACAGCCGGTGGTAGCCGACGGTGATGCCGACGCCGGTGAGCACGTACCCGACGGCGAGGATGGCGAGCTCCCTCGGCCCGACCATGCGCTCCCAGAGCAGGATGATCGCGGCCAGGAGGCCGGCGAGCGGGAGCGTCACGCCGGCGAGGTTGACCAGCTTGTGGGTGCGCGTCATCGGCGGGTCCTCTCCATGGAGCAGTCACAGTACGCATGGATGGCGACCACCGGGGGCGAGGCCTTCCAGCCGCGGCGCGTGCGCCTCGTCTTCGGCGCGCTGCTCCTCGTGCTCCTGCTGGCCTCGCTCGACCAGACGATCGTGTCGACGGCGCTCCCGACGATCGTCGGCGACCTCGGGGGCGTCGAGCACCTCTCGTGGGTCGTCACCTCGTACCTGCTGGCGACGACGGTTTCCGGGCCGCTCTACGGGAAGCTCGGCGACCTCTACGGCCGCAAGCTCGTCCTGCAGTCGGCGATCGTGCTCTTCCTCGCCGGTTCCGTCCTCTGTGGGCTCTCGCAGAGCATGGGCCAGCTGATCGCGTTCCGCGCCGTGCAGGGACTCGGGGGCGGCGGCCTGATGGTGACGACGCTCGCCGTGGTCGGCGACCTGATCCCGCCGCGGGAACGCGGCCGCTACCAGGGCTGGTTCGGCGGCGTCTTCGGCGTCTCGACGGTGATCGGGCCGCTGCTCGGCGGCTTCTTCGTCGACAACCTCTCGTGGCGCTGGATCTTCTACGTGAACCTGCCCGTCGGCCTCGCCGCCTTCGCGGTGATCGCCGTCGCCTTCCACGCGCGGAGCGCGCACGTCGAGCACCGGGTGGACTACGCCGGGGCCGCGCTCCTCGCGGGGGCGCTGTCCGCGATCGTGCTGTTCACGAGCCTCGGCGGGACGACGCTCGCGTGGGGGTCGGCGGCGATCGCGGTTCTCGCCGTGCTCGGGGTCGTGCTGTCGGTCGCGTTCGTCCTGTGGGAGTGGCGGGCGGAGGAGCCGATCCTCCCGCTGGAGCTGTTCCGGAACCGGATCTTCTCGGTGGCGTGCGCGATCGGGTTCGTCGTCGGCCTCGCCCTCTTCGGCGCCGTCACCTTCCTGCCGCTCTACCTGCAGGTGACGAAGGGGCTCTCGCCGACGAGCTCGGGCCTGCACATGACGCCGATGATGGGCGGCGTCCTCGTCACCTCGATCCTCAGCGGCAACGTGATCAGCCGCTGGGGGCGCTACAAGCCGTTCCCGATCGCGGGCACGGCGGTGATGACGATCGCGCTGCTCCTGCTCTCGCGCCTCCAGGCGGACACGACCACGTGGCGCGCGTCCCTGGACATGCTCGTGCTCGGGCTCGGGCTCGGCATGGTGATGCAGGTGCTCGTACTGGCGGTGCAGAACGCCGTCGATCACACGCAGCTCGGGGTCGCAACGTCAGGATCGACGCTGTTCCGCTCGATCGGCGGGTCGATCGGCGTCGCCCTGTTCGGGACGATCTTCGCCAGCCGCCTCGGCGTCGAGCTCGCAGCGCGCCTGCCGGCGAGCGCGAGGGTGCCGGCGGCGACGGATCCCGCCGCCGTCGAGCGGCTGCCGCCGGGGCTGCGCAGCGCGTACGAGGACGCGTTCGCGGCCGCGCTCGAGCCCGTGTTCCTCACGGCCGCGGCGATCTCCGTCGTCGCGTTCGCCCTCACCTGGCTGCTGCGCGAGGTGCCGTTGCAGCGGACCGTCGCCGCCGGCGGCCAGGGCGAGACGTTCGCGCCCGCGTGGGACGACGACGCCTTCCGCGAGGTCGAGCGGCAGCTCACGGCGGTCGCGGCGAAGGAGAACCGGTGGGCGGCGTACGAGCGGCTGGGCGCGCGCGCCGGGCTCGCGCTCGACCCGGACGCCCTGTGGACGCTCGCGCGCGTCGCCGAGGGCGCCGCCGTCGCCGACGGCCGCGGCATGCGCGAGCTGCGCGCACGCGGGCTCGCAGACACGGCGGGCGCGCTGACGCCGGCCGGGGTCGCCTCCGCCGACCGCTTCTTCGCCGCGCGGCGGGAGGCCTGGGCGGATCTCCTCGGCGGCTGGTCGCCGGACGCGCACCCGGACCTCCGCGCGCTCCTCGAGCGCATCACACGCGACTTCGCAAGCGCGCCCCCCGTCCGGGGCTGAACCCCACGTCGGGGTGCGGTCGCCCGCACGTGCGATTGGCCGGGAGCCCGGCCGGTCGGCGCGCCCGAACGCGGAGATGCTCCGCCCACCTTCCTTCCTCCCACGCACCCAGGAGACCCGATGACCACGCTGACGCTGACCACCGACCTCGACGCCGAAGAGCTGCGCGCGCGCGTCGCGGGCGACGTCGTCTTTCCATGCGACCCCGGCTGGGACGAGGCGCGCCGCGCCTGGAACCTGTCGGCCGACCAGCGCCCCGGCGCCGTCGTCTATCCCGAGTCGGCGGAGGACGTCGCCGCGGTCGTCGAGTACGCGCGATTGCGCGGCTCCCGCGTCGCGCCGCAGGGCCCCGGCCACTTCGCGCCGGCGCGCGGCGCGCTCGACTCCGAGACGCTCCTGTTGAAGACCGAGCGCATGCGGACGGTGGAGGTCGACCCCGCGCGGGCGCGTGTCCGGGCCGGTGCCGGCGTCATCTGGCAGGAGGTCATCGACGCCGCCGCGCCGCACGGGCTCGCCGCGCTGCACGGGTCGGCGCACGACGTCGGCGTGGTC
>JBLNEO010000116.1:0-71093 GCA_050262775.1 Pseudomonadota bacterium
GCGAACGTGCCGCTGCTCGACGAGCCGACCACCGAGGAGCGCGACGCGTGCCCGTTCTGCGAGGGGCGCGAGGACCGCACGCCGCCGGAAGTGCTCGCGCTCGGGCGGCGCGGCGGCGACGCCGATGCCCCGGGGTGGCGCGTCCGCGTCGTCCCGAACCTCTTCCCGGCGTTCCCGCGACAGGAGGTCGTGATCCACGCGCCCGACCACGTGCGGTCGTTCGCCGAGCTCGACGACGGCCAGGTGGAGGCCGTCGCGGAGGCGTGGACGCTCCGGAGGCTCGCCGGCGAGGCCGACGGGCTCGCCTACCTCCACGCCCTCGTCAACGAAGGGCGCGCGGCCGGCGCGAGCCTGGCGCACTCGCACTCCCAGCTCGTGTGGCTCGACGCGCCGCCGCCGGCCGTCACGGCGGAGGCGGACGAGGGGCTCCGCGAGCTCGTGACGCGCGGCGACCTCGTGGTCGCGGAGCGGGACGGCTGCGTGGCGGCCGTCCACCCCGCCGGCCGGACGCCCTACGAGACGGTCATCTCGGTGGGCGACGCGCTCGCGCCGGCGCTCCTCGTGCTGCGTGACCTTGTGCGGCGGCTGCGCGCGATCGAGGGCCCCGTGCCGTGGAACGCGTGGCTGCACCCCGGCCACATCGAGCTCGTGCCGAGGCTGACCGTCTTCGCCGGGCTCGAGCTCGGTGCGGGCATCTGGGTGAACACCGTCGCGCCGGAAGACGCGGCGGCGGCGCTCCGCGGCTAGAGCGTCTGCTGCTCGCGCTCGCGGAACCGCTTCGCGGCCTCGATCGCCGCGCCGAGGTTCAGACCCTTGTCCTTCGCCTGCTTGATCAGCATCACGGTCTCGAGGGCGTCGATGTCGTAGATGCGCTGCTTCTTGCCCTTCGTGGGGATCTGGGCCTTGTTCGTCCAATAGTCGAGCTGCATCTTCGAGATGCCGGCGATCTGGCACACCTGCCCCAGGTAGAGCTCGACCTTGTCGAGGTGCTCGGCGAGATTGACGGGCTCGAGAAGGTCGACTTGACTGCTGACACTCATAAGTAACCCTTTTTGATCGTGGGCCGCTGACCCCGCACCGAGAGTTATAGAGGCACGGTCGGATATTTGGAAGGCCACCACTCCCGAATCTCCCCCGTATGGGGGACACCGCGGAGAACTCAGGTGACGAGCGGGTCGTCCGGGTCGGCGAGCGGCGTCTCGGGGCGCCCGGCGTCGTCGCCCGCCTCGACGACGACGTCGTCCTCGCCGTTCGTCGCCTCGACGACCGGTGCCAGCGCCGACACGCGCTCGTCGCCGCGCAGGCGCATGACGATGACGCCCTGCGTCGAGCGGCCGAGCCGCTTCACGTCCTCGACGGGGATCCTGATCACCGTCCCGCCGGTCGAGATGAGCATCACCTGGTAGCCGTCGCGCACGACCCGGGCGCCGGCCAGCTTCCCCCGCGCCTCGGTCAGCTTCACCGTCTGCACGCCCATCCCGCCGCGGCCCTTGCGGGGGTACTCCGAGACGCGCGTTCGCTTCCCGTAGCCGTTCTCGGTCACGACGAGGAGGTCGGCGTCGTCCTCGGCGATCGTGATCGCGATCACCTCGTCCTCCGGGCGGATCCGCATCCCCTGGACGCCGGAGGCGTCACGGCCCATCGCACGCACGGCCGACTCGTGGAACCGGATCGCCTGTCCCTTGCGCGAGACCATCAGGAGGTCGTCGTCGCCGGAGCTGTGGCGGACGCCGACGAGCTCGTCGCCCTCGCGCATCTTGATCGCGATGATCCCGTCGGCCTTCAACGGCGTGTTGTAGGCGACGAGAGCGGTCTTCTTGACGACGCCGTTCTTCGTCGCGAACACGAGGAACTTCGCCTCGTCGAACTTCCGCGTCTGGATGACGGCCCGCACCTGCTCGTCCTGCCGGAACGGGAGGAGGTTGACGATCGCGCGACCGCGGGACTGGCGCGACCCGAGCGGGAGCTCGTGCACCTTCAGCCGGTAGACCTTGCCGACGCTCGTGAAGAACAGCAGGTAGTCGTGGGTCGAGGCGACGAAGAGGTGCTCGATGTAGTCGTCCTCCTTGAGCTCCATCCCCATCACGCCGATGCCGCCGCGCCGCTGCTCGCGATACGCCGTCACGGGCAGGCGCTTGATGTAGCCCGAGCGCGTGATCGCGATCACCATGTCCTCCTCGGCGATCAGGTCCTCCAGCTCGAGCTCCTCCTCGGCGGCGACGATCTCGGTGCGACGGTCGTCGTTCTTGCCGTAGATGTCGCGGATCTCGAGCAGCTCCTCGCGGATGACGCCGCCGATCCGGGCCGGATCGCCGAGGATCGCGCGCAGCTCGGCGATCTTCTCCTGCAGGTCGTCGTACTCGTCCTGGACCCGCTTGCGCTCGAGCGCCGTCAGCGCGCGCAGCCGGAGGTCGAGGATCGCGACGGCCTGCTCCTCCGAGAGCTCGAAGCGCTCCATCAGCTGCGTCCTCGCGGCCTCCGTGTCGGCCGCGGCGCGGATCGTGGCGATCACCTCGTCGAGGTTGTCGAGCGCCACGAGGTACCCGAGCAGGACGTGCGCGCGGCGCTCGGCCTGCCGCAGCTCGTACTTCGAGCGGCGGGTGACGATCTCGCGCTGGTAGCGCAGGTACTCGGTCAGCAGCTCGAGCAGCGAGAGGGTGCGCGGGACGCCGTCGACGAGCGCGACGGCGTTGTAGCCAAAGGTGCTCTGGAGCGCCGTGTGCTTGAAGAGCTTGTTGAGCGCGACCTGCGGGACGGCGTCCCGCTTCAGCTCGATCTGGATGCGCATCCCCGTGCGGTCGGAGTGATCCTGGAGATCGGAGATCTCGGTCAGCACCTTGTCATGCACGAGCTCGGCGATCTTCGCGATCACGCCGCTCTCGCCGCCCTTCTTCACACCGAACGGCAGCTCCGTGACGATGATCGCGCTCTTCCCGCCACGAAGCTCCTCGATGTGGGCCCGCGCGCGCATGACGACGCGGCCGCGGCCCGTGCGGTACGCGTCGCGGATGCCGCTGCGGCCGACGATGTAGCCGCCGGTCGGGAAGTCGGGCCCGCGCACGTGCTTCATCAGCTCCTCGACGTTCGCGTCGGGCTTGTCGATCAGCGTCACGAGCGCGGCGACGACCTCCGAGAGGCGGTGCGGCGGGATGTTCGTCGCCATCCCGACGGCGATGCCGGCGCTCCCGTTGACGAGCAGGTTCGGGAACCGGCTGGGGAGCGTGAGCGGCTCGCGGCGCGACTCGTCGTAGTTCGGGACGAACTCGACGGTGTCGGCGTCGATGTCGCGAAGCATCTCCGTCGCGATCCGCGCCAGGCGCGCCTCCGTGTAGCGCATCGCCGCCGGCGGGTCGTCGTCGATCGAGCCGAAGTTCCCCTGGCCGTCGACGAGCGGATAGCGCAGCGAGAACGGCTGCGCCATCCGGACGAGCGTGTCGTAGATCGACGCGTCGCCGTGCGGGTGGTAGTTCCCCATCACCGAGCCGACGACGTTCGCGGACTTCTTGTACGGCCGGTTCGGCTGCAACCCGTTCTCGTGCATCCCGTAGAGGACGCGCCGGTGGACGGGCTTCAGGCCGTCGCGCACGTCGGGGAGCGCGCGGCCGACGATGACGGACATCGCGTAGTCGAGGTAGCTCGAGCGCATCTCCTGCTCGAGCTCGCGCGACTCGATGCGGCCCGCGTTGAGCGGGCCCCCGCCGGACACCTCAGACATCGAGGTACCGGACGTTCTTCGCGTTCGTCTCGATGAACGCGCGGCGCGGCTCGACCTGGTCGCCCATCAGCGTCGAGAAGAGCCGGTCGGCCGCGGACGCGTCCTCCACGTCCACGCGGACGAGCAGCCGGCGCTCCGGGTCCATGGTGGTCTCCCAGAGCTGCTCGGCGTTCATCTCGCCGAGCCCCTTGAAGCGCGACAGCTGGATCCCCTCCTTCGCGAGGTCGAGCGACTGGTGCCGGAGGGCCGCAAAGGTGTCGGCCCCGCGCGTCTTCTTCCCCTGCGCGAGCGAGAACGGCGGCGGCCCGACGAGCTCGACGAGTCGCCGGTAGGCGTCGCGCAGCTGCGCGTAGACGGGGGAGGCGAGGAGCTCCTCGGGGATGGTGACCGTCTGCGCGGCGCTCGTCTCGGTCTCGACGATCTTCACGGCGGCGTGGCCGTCGCGGCGGTCGAGGACCGAGAGCTCGTAGCCGGTGTCGCCGGCGCCGCGCACGGCCTGCTCCAGCGACGCGAGCGCGGGCGTGTCGGCCTCGACGAGGCGGTGGTGAACCATGAAGTCCGCCGTGTCGGCGCCGAAGTCGGCGCGCAGGCGAGCCAGCCACCCCTCGAACTTCTCGAGCGCGTTCACGAGCTTGCCCCAGCGCGCCTCCGTCATCTTCACGGGCTCGCCGCCGCGCGAGCGGATGTCGAGGTCGCCGACGCGGTCGCGCACGAGCAGCTCCTCGAGCTGGGCGTCCTTCTCGAAGTAGTACTCCTGGTTCGCGATCTTCACCTTGTAGAGCGGCGGGACGGCGATGTAGACGTGGCCGCGCTCGAACAGCTCCGGCATGTGGCGGTAGAGGAACGTGAGCACGAGCGTGCGGATGTGCGACCCGTCGACGTCGGCGTCGGTCATCACGATCACGCGGTGGTAGCGCAGCCGCTCGACGTCGAACTCGTCGCCGATCCCGGTCCCGATCGCGGTGATCATCGCCTGGATCTCGTTGTTCGAGAGCACCTTGTTGATCCGGTTCTTCTCGCTGTTGATGATCTTGCCGCGCAGCGGGAGGATCGCCTGGTAGGTGCGGTCGCGGCCCATCTTCGCGGAGCCGCCCGCGGAGTCGCCCTCGACGATGAAGAGCTCGGCGTCCTCGGGGTTGCGGATCGTGCAGTCGGCCAGCTTGCCCGGCAGCGACGAGCCCTCGAGCGCGCTCTTGCGCCGCGTGAGCTCACGCGCCTTGCGGGCGGCCTGGCGCGCGCGCTGGGCTGCGACGGCCTTCGTGATGATCTGCTTCGCATCCTGCGGGTTCTCCTCGAGGAACTCCGCCAGCTTCGCGTTCACGACCGACTCGACGAGGCCGGCGATCGGCGGGTTCCCGAGCTTCGCCTTCGTCTGTCCCTCGAACTGCGGGTTCGCGAGCTTCACCGAGATGATCGCGGCGAGACCCTCGCGCACGTCCTCGCCGTCGAGGTTGTCCTCCTTCTCCTTGAGCAGGCCCTTGTCGCGCGCGTAGCGGTTGAGCGTGCGCGTCAGCGCGGCACGGAAGCCCTGGAGGTGTGTGCCGCCGTCGTGCGTGTTGATGTTGTTCGCGAACGAGAACACCGACTCGACGTACGAGGTGTTCCACTGCATCGCGACCTCGACGTGGCCGGCGTCGTTCTCGCCGTCGAAGAACACGACGTGCTTGTGCACGGGGTCCTTGGCCTCGTTGACGAACGAGACGAAGTCCCGGATGCCGCCCTCGTAGTAGAACTCGTGCTGCTCCTGCTCGGCGCGCTCGTCGACCAGCGTGATCCGCAGGGCGCGCGTGAGGAACGCCGTCTCGCGGAGGCGCTGCACGAGCGTCTGCGTCGAGAACTCGGTCTCGTCGAAGACCTCCGCGTCGGGGAGGAAGCTGATCGTCGTACCGGTGTCGTCCTGGTCGGCCTTTCCCACGACCTCCATGTCCGTCGTGGGGACGCCGCGGGCGAACTCCTGGCGGTACACCTTCCCGTCGCGCCGGACCTCGGCGATCAGCCACTCGGAGAGCGCGTTCACGACCGAGACGCCGACGCCGTGGAGCCCGCCGGAGACCTTGTAGCCCTCGCCGCCGAACTTCCCGCCGGCGTGCAGCTTCGTCAGGACGACGGTGAGGGCGGGCAGGTTCTGCTCCGGCATCACGTCCACCGGGATCCCCGAGCCGTAGTCGCGGACGGTCACCGAGTTGTCCGGGTGCAGGCTCACGTCGATGCGGTCGTTGCGTCCGGCGAGCGCCTCGTCGACCGAGTTGTCGACGACCTCGTAGACGAGGTGGTGGAGCCCGCGGGCGCCCGTCGAGCCGATGTACATCCCGGGTCGGAGCCGAACCGGCTCGAGGCCCTCGAGGACGGTGATGTCCTTTGCGGTATATGTCGTTTCAGCCATCAAAAAAGCCCTGCAAATCAGCCGTTCGCGGGCAGAGGGGAGTGTATCAGAATCACCGGTCGTCGGACGCGCGCGCGAGGCTCGCGGCGGCGGCCCGCGCGACGAGGGCGCGGAGCTCCTCGTCGTCGATCGGAGCGGCGAGCTCGGCGGCCGCGGCGCGCTGCTGCGGCGTCGGCCGGACGGAGCTCGGAGCGGCGCCCGCGGCGTCCTCCTCGCCCGGCTCCGGCAGGGGGCCCGGCACGAACCGCACCGCCGGCACGCCGAGGCGATCGGCGATCTCCCGGGCACGATGACCCAGCTCGAACGCCCACACGGAGTCGGCGGTGTGCACGAGCAGCGTCCCGTCGCGGGCGACGCGCGCCGGCCAGGCGTTGCGGGCGATCCCGTCGCCGACGGCATCGCGCCAGGCGGCGATCATCCGCGCCGTGTCGGCGACCGGCCCGTGACGCGCGAGCTCGGCGTCGACCTCGCCGCCGAGCCGCTCCGGGAGCCAGCGGCGATCAGCGGGCACGGGCCTCTCCGGGAGCGACCTCGACCACCTGGTCGGGCTCGACGGGCATCGCATCCGTCGTGGTGGCGGTGATCACGGTCTGGCCGAGGGCCCCGACCTGCGCCGCGAGCGTGCGTCTCCGTGCCGGGTCGAGCTCCGAGAGCACGTCGTCCAGGAGCAGCAGCGGACGGACGCCCCGCCGCTCGCCGATCGCGTCGGCCTCGGCGAGCAGGAAGGACAGCACCGCGAGCCGCTGCTCCCCCTGCGAGCCGAACTGGCGCAGGTCGCGACGACCCGACACGATCCTGACGTCGTCGAGGTGCGGCCCCGCGCCCGTCGTGCCGCGCTCGAGATCGCGGTCGAGCCGTGCCTCGAGCGCCGCCGTCGTGAGCGGGTCTCCCTCGTACCGAAGGGATGCGTCCGGGAGCCCCAGCTCGCCGGCGTAGGTCGCGAACGCCGGGGCCAGCTCCGCGAGCGCCTCGCGACGGGCCTCCGCGAGCTCCGCGCCGAGCGCCGCGACCTGCTCCGTCCACGGCGCGACTGCGTCGCGCGACGAGAGCCCGAGCGACGCCCGCCGGAGCGCCGCGTTCCGCTGCCCCACCGCGGCCGCGTAGCGCGTCGGCAGCTCGACCCGTGCCGGGTGCACGCGTCCGAGCGCGCGGTCGAGGTACGCGCGGCGGACGGCGGGGCCGCCCTTGACGACGGCGAGACGGTCGGGTGTGAAGACGAGCGTCGACACCTCGGTGCGCAGCTGCTCGGCGGCCCGCAGCGTCGCGCCGTTCACCTTCCCCTGCTTCCCCTGCCCGACGCGGAGCGTGACCTCGAGTGCGAGCGGCACCCCCGGCGTGCGCTCACCGCTGAGCGCGATCCTGGCGGCGGGCTCGCCGAACCCGATCAGCTGCGCATCCGACCGCGTCCTGGGCGAGAAGCCCTGCGTCCCGACGTGGAGCGACTCGAGCAGGTTCGTCTTGCCGGCCCCGTTGGGCCCGACGACGAGCACGACGCCGGGCTCCAGCGCGAGCTCGAGCCGGGCGTACGAGCGGAAGCTCCGGAGCGAGACGTCCCTGACGACCAGCTCAGCCGGCGAGCCTGATCGGCATCACGAGGTACGTCGGATCCTCGTCCCCGCCCTCGATCACGGCCGGCCGAAGGGGGCTGATGAGGTGCAGCGTGATCTCCTCGGCGGCCATCGACTCGATCCCCTCGCGCAAGAACTCGGCGTTGAAGCCGATCTCGAGCGGCTCGGTGCCCGGGAACTGCACCGGCAGCGACTCCTCCGCCTCGCCGACGTCCTGCGTCCGGGCGGAGACGGTCAGCGTTCCCTCCTCGAACCGGAGCCGGAGCGGCGAGTTGCGCTGCACCATCACCGACACGCGGCGGACGACCTCCAGCACCTCGGCGCGTGCGAGCGGCACCTCGAACTCGAACGTCTCCGGGAGGAGCTGCCGGTAGTTCGGGAACTGGCCGTCGATGCGGCGGGTGGTGAGCCACGTGTCGCCGGTGTGGAAGGCGATCTGGTTCTCGTGCGCCCCCAGCTCGATCGTGTCGCCGTCCGACGCGATCCGCGCCAGCTCCTGGAGCGCCCGCGCCGGGACGATCGCCTCGAGCTCGAGGTCGGCGCCCTCGATCGCGGTCTCCTTCACGGCCAGCCGGTAGGAGTCGGTCGCGGCCATGACGAGCTTCCCGGCCTCGAACCGCACGAGGATCCCCGTCAGGACGGGGCGCGACTCGTCGCGCGAGGCCGAGCGGGAGACCCGCGCGACGGTGTCGAGCAGCGCGACGCGGTCGACCGTGTGCGTCGGGATCGTCTCGACCTCCGGGAGCCGCGGGAAGTCCTCCGCCGCGTAGGTGTGCACCCGGTAGGTCGCGGTGCCGCACTCGAGCCGGACGATCCCCTCCTCGGGCCGGTGCTCGATCGCCACCTCGCCCTCCGGCAGCTGGCGGACGATGTCCAGGAGGAGACGGCCGGGAACCACGACGGCGCCCTCGTCGGCGACGTCCGCGTCGGCGGATGCGCGAAGCGAGAGCTCCATGTCGGTCGCGGCGAGGTGGAGGCGCCCTGCCTCCGCGCGGAGGAGCACCCCGAGCAGCACCTGCACCGCCGAGCGCGTCGAGACGGCGCGGGCAACCACCCCGAGCCGCTCCCCGAGCTCTGCCCGACCCACGGTCGCCTTCAGCCCCGATCCGACCACGATGTCTGTCTCGATCATTCTCTTAAAGTCCTTTGCTCGTAGTCGTAGAGAGTGTGGACGACGGGGAAGACGGCGCGGAACGGGATGTCCACGGGGTTTGCGCTGTGTACGGCCGCCGGGGACAAGTGGCGCTTCTGAACAGGGTCATCGGGGACGGGGCAAACCCTCCACAGGTCTAGCGAACCTGCTTGATCCTTGCGGTTAGTTCTTGCACAAGGTTGTACACCGACCGATCCTCGCGGATCAGGCGCGCGATCTTGCTCGTCGCGTGGATCACGGTGGTGTGGTCGCGACCGCCGAACTCCTTGCCGATCTTCGGCAGCGACGAGTCGGTGAGCTCGCGCGAGAGGTACATCGCCACCTGACGCGGGTAGACGATGTTCTGCGAGCGCTTGTCGCCGCAGAGCTCCTCGAGGGACAACCCGAAGCGGTCGGAGACGGTCTCCTGGATGCGCTTGATCGAGACCTGCGCCGGCTCGCCCTGGGGGAAGACGTCCTTCAGCACGTCCTGCGCGAGGTCGACGGTCATCGGCCGCCCCGTCAGCGAGGAGAAGGCGACGACGCGCGTGAGCGCCCCCTCGAGCTCGCGGATGTTCGTCGAGACGCGCCCCGCGATGAACGTGAGGAGTTGCGGGTCGCGGATGTCGATGCCGTCCGACTTCACCTTCTTCCGCAGGATCGCCTCGCGGGTCTCGAGGTCGGGAGGCTGGATGTCGGTGATGAGCCCCCATTCGAACCGCGACCGCAGTCGCTCCTCGAGCGTCGCGATCTCCCGCGGCGGGCGGTCGCTCGAGAGCACGATCTGCGCGCCCGTCTCGTAGAGCGAGTTGAAGGTGTGGAAGAACTCCTCCTGGATCCGCTCCTTGCCCTCGAAGAACTGGATGTCGTCGACGAGCAGCAGGTCGTAGTTGCGGTACCGGTGCTTGAATCCCTCGATGCGCTTGTCGCGGAGCGAGTTGATGAAGTCGTTCATGAACGTCTCGCTCGTCACGTAGCGCGCCGCCATGTGCCCCGTGTGCTCGGCGACGTACTGCGCGATCGCCTGCATCAGGTGCGTCTTGCCGAGCCCCGTCCCGCCGTAGATGAAGAGCGGGTTGTAGGCCTGCGCCGGCGCCTCCGCGACCGCGAGCGCCGCCGCGTGCGCGAAGCGGTTCGACGACCCGATCACGAACGAGTCGAACGTGTACTTCGCGTTGAGCTGTCCCGCGGCGCGGGCCGGCGGCTCGACCGTCGCGGCGAGCGACGGCGCCACGCCTCCGGACGCGGGCTCGGGCCCGTCGTGGACGGTGATCTGGATCCGGCGCTCACGACCGGTCGCGTCCAGGACGATCGCGCGGAGGAGGCCGACGTAGTGGCCCTCGATCCACTCGCGCGTGAAGTCGTTCGGGACGGCGACGACGAACGCGTCGTCCGAGACGTCGACCCCCTCCGCGTCCCCGAACCAGGTGCGGTAGGTGGTCTCGTTGAGGGCCCCCTGAAGCCGACTGGCAACCTCGTTCCACACACTCTCGACAGTCAGCTCGACTGGGGAATCCACGCCTTCGGTCTCCACTCCTCCTGGACGGAAAGAGGCGCGAGCATAGCAGCGTCTACGAGGGCCGACAATAACCCTTCCAGGGGGTTAGAGCAAGCGAAAAAGGCCGCTCTTTGCAGGGGTTTTGGCCCGGCGTTCACGACTCTCCACACCTGTGGAAAGCGAGGGGGATAACCTTCGCCGAAGGCTCGACGTCCCCGCTCTCGGCCCCTTTTCGGTCCGCCCGACCGGCTGTGGAGAACCGGTGGACGGCCGCCTCCGGTAGACTCCCGCGGCGCCGCCGCTGGGCGGCCTCCCTCCGTCGTCCGCGACCCCCGAGCTCGCCATGAAGCGCACCTACCAGCCCAACGTCCGCCGCCGGAAGCGCAAGCACGGTTTTCGCAACCGGATGGCCACGCGTGCCGGCCGCATGATCCTCAAGCGCCGCCGCAACAAGGGCCGCAAGCGCCTCTCGGCCTGAGCACGGCCGTGCAGCGTCGGAACCGGCTCTCTCGGTCCCGTGACTTCGACGCGGTCTACCGCCAGGGCCGGTCGGTCGCGACGCGCTTCCTCGTCCTGCACTGGTTCCCGCGCGAGGACGCCGACGGCGAGCCGCGCCTCGGGTTGTCCGTCCCGCGCGCCGTCGGCAACGCGGTGACGCGCAACCGGATCAAGCGGCAGCTCCGGGAGGCCTGGCGCGGGTTGCCCACGGCCGTGCCGCCGGGCCACGACTACGTGCTGATCGTCCGCCCGGGGCTCCCCGAGGCGGTCGAGGCGCGCGGCTTCGACTGGCTCGGCGAGCGGGTCGCCGAGGTGCTCGCGAAGCGGGCGGCGTGACGGCGCGGCTGCTCGTCCTGCTCGTCCGCGGCTACCAGCGGCTGCTGAGCCCGCTCCTCGGCGACCGGTGCAAGTACCACCCGACGTGCTCGCAGTACGCCGTCGACGCCCTGCGCGAGTACGGCGCGCTGCGCGGCAGCGTCCTCGCCGCCTGGCGCGTGCTCCGCTGCAACCCCTGGAGCGCCGGCGGCGTCGACCACGCGCACGACCAGACGCTGTTCCGGCGGCGGACCGAGGAGCGCCACGCGTGATCCTCCTCAGCATCCTCTCGCCGATCGAGAACGTGATGGAGCAGGCCCTCCGCTGGCTCCACGAGTCGCTCTCGCTGCCGTGGGCGTGGGCGATCGTCGTCCTCACGCTGATCGTCCGGATGCTGCTCGTGCCCCTGACGGTGCGGCAGATCCACTCGATGCAGAACCTCCAGAAGCACGCGCCCGAGATGAAGGCGATCCAGGAGCGCTACAAGACCGACAAGATCAAGCAGCGCGAGGAGTTGATGGCGTTCTACAAGGAGAACAACATCAACCCCGCGGCGTCGTGCCTGCCGATCGTCGCGCAGATCCCGGTCTTCATCTCGCTGTACTTCGTGCTGAAGGACTTCGAGAAGGAGGTCTTCCCGGACTACCCGTCCAGCGACCTCGGCTGGCTGAACCTCGTTCCCGACATCACCGCCCCCGCGAACTCGCACTGGTCGGGGTACCTGCTGATCGTCGTCTACGCCGTGTCGCAGCTGACCTCGACGCTGCTGATGTCGACGACGATGGACCGCGTCCAGCGGACGATGCTGATCATCCTCCCGCTCGCGTTCGTGTTCGTGATCGTCAACTTCCCCGCCGGGCTGGTGCTCTACTGGGTCACCTCGAACCTGTGGACGACGGGGCAGGGGCTGATCACGCGGCGGATGATGCCGAAGCCGGTCGTGCCGACGAAGCGCAGCTCGCGAACCCCTGCGCGCGGCGAGCGTGCGAAGGAGCCCGCGGCGAAGAACGGCGACGATGCGCGGCCGCCGGCGCAGACCGCGCCGCGCAAGGTCAAGCGGAAGAAGAAAGCGCGGCGCTAGTGGCCGGGGGTGAGCCGCGCCGCGTCGAGGGGACGGGCGAGACCGTCGGCGAGGCGAAGTGGAACGCCCTTCGCGAGCTCGAGCGGCTGTACCCGCGTGTCGACAAGGCCGCGGTCGAGTTCCAGGTCGTCTCGGAAGGCGAGCGGGGCCTCCTCGGCGTGGGGTTCGCGCCCGCGCGGGTGGTCGCCGTCGCACCGGAGCGGGAGGACGACGACGACGCTGCCGACAGCCCCCTGGCCGCCGACGTCCGGTCGCTCGTCGCGCTGATCGCCGGCGAGCTCGGCATCCCCTGCCGGATCGATGTCGCCGAGGACGACGCCACGGTCACCGTCACCTGCACCGGGCCCGATCTCGGGATGCTGATCGGGAAGCACGGGCAGACGATCGACGCGGCCCAGTACCTGCTGAACGCGATCGTCGCGAAGGACCGGCAGGAGTCGCGGAAGGAGGTGGTCGTCGACGCGGCCGGCTACCGCGCCCGGCGCACGGCGACGCTCGAGGCGCTCGCCCTGCGGACGGCCGAGCAGGCGCTCGCGTCGGGGGCGCCCGTCGAGCTCGAGCCGATGACCGCCGTGGAGCGCAAGGTCGTCCACCTCCGGCTCAAGGAGGTCGACGGGGTCGAGACGACGAGCGAGGGGACGGAGCCGAACCGCTACGTCGTCGTCCACCCCATCTGACGCGCTGCTCGACCGCTGGCTCGATGCCGTGCTCGCCACGCCCGGGTTGACCGCGCTGGCCGATCGGGACGAGGCGCGCCGCGTGCTGCTCGACGACGCGCTGCGCGGTGTCGACCTCGTGCGGCGCGTCGGCGGGTCGATCGTGGACGTCGGCTCGGGCGGCGGCACGCCCGGGATCCCGCTCGCCGTGGCGTTGCCCGACCGGCTCGTGACCCTGCTCGAGGCGGAGCGGCGCAAGGCGTCGTTCCTCGAGACGTGGGCGGCGGAGCTGCCCAATCTGCGCGTCGTGTGGGGGCGTGCCGAGGAGCAGCCGGTCGAGTCGTGGGGCGTCGCCGTCGCGAAGGCGCTGGCGCACCCGGCCACGGCGGCGGAGTGGTGCCTCCCGCTCGTCCGGGAGGGAGGCGCCGTCGTCCTGTGGGTCGGGCCGTCGGCGGAGGCGTCGCGTGTCGCCGCCGTCGCGGAGCGGATCGGGGGCGCGCTCGAGGACGCTCCGCGGGGCTTCCTCGTCCTGCGGAAGCTCGGCCCGACCCCGCCCGGGTTCCCGCGTCGCCCCGGGATGGCGAAGAAGCGCCCGCTCGCCTGACGGGGGTTCCACGGCGCCAGGAGCGTCCGCCCTCGCGACTACCCTGGCTCCGTGGCTGGGCGGATCTACGCGCTCGCGAACCAGAAGGGCGGCGTCGGCAAGACGACCACGGCGATCAACCTCGCCGCGTGCCTCGCCGAGGCCGGGCAGCGGGCGCTCGTGGTCGACCTCGACCCGCAGGCGAACGCCACCTCGGGTCTCGGCGCGCGTGCGAACGGCGTCTCGAGCTACGACCTCCTCGACGGGGTGCCGCTCGGCGACCTCGCGCGGCCGACGCGGTTCCCCAACCTCGACCTCGTCCCCGCGAAGCCCGCTCTCGCCGGCGCGGTCGTCGAGCTCGCCCGCCGCGACGGCGCAGACCGCTATCTCGCAGAGGCGCTCGCCGGCGCCGTCGACGCCTGGGACTTCGTGTTCCTCGACTGTCCGCCCTCGCTCGGGCCGCTGACGGTGAACGCGCTCGCCGCCGCGGATCGCGTGCTCGTCCCGGTGCAGGCCGAGTACTACGCGCTCGAGGGCCTCGCGCAGCTCGTCGAGTCCGTCGACCTGATCCGCGTGCGGCTCAACCCGCGGCTGCGCATCGGCGGCGTCCTCCTGACCATGGTCGACGGCCGGACGCGCCTCGCCGCGGAGGTGTCCGACGAGGTGCGGCGCCACTTCGGCGACCTCGTGTTCACCACGGTCGTGCCGCGCTCCGTGCGCCTCGCCGAGGCGCCGAGCCACGGGCTGCCGGCGATCGCGTACGACCGGCGTTCGGCCGGCGCCGACGCGTACTGGAAGGTGGCGATGGAGCTTGTCGAGCGTCCCTAGGCGCGGCCTCGGTCGCGGCCTCGAGGTCCTGATCGGCGGGGGAGACGGCTCGCACGAGCTGACGGAGCTTCCGGTTGCCGACATCCACCCGAACCCGCGCCAGCCGAGGCGGCACTTCGAGGCGGAGGCCGTGACCGGCCTCGCCGAGTCGATTCGCGCACAGGGGCTCATCCAGCCCGTGGTCGTCCGGCCGAGGCCCGCGGGCGGCTACGAGCTGATCGCCGGCGAGCGCCGCTGGCGGGCGGCGAGGGAGGCCGGGATGGAGGCGGTGCCCGCGGTCGTCCGGGCGGCGGGCGACCGGGAGTCGCTCCTGCTCGCGGTCGTCGAGAACGTCGCGCGGGAGGATCTGAACCCGGTCGAGGAGGCGCGGGCCTACGCCGTGCTGATCGACGAGTTCGGTCTCTCGCTCGGGGACGTCTCGACGCGTGTCGGCCGCTCCAAGCCCGCGGTCTCGAATCGCGTCCGCCTGCTCGAGCTCCCGACGGACGTGCTCGGCATGGTCGAGCGAGGCAAGCTCTCCGAGGGCCACGCCCGGGCGGTCCTCGCCGTGCCCGACCAGGACGGGCGCAGGCGGCTCGCTCGCCGGATCGTGCAGAAGGGGATGACGGTCCGCGCCGCGGAGCAGGCGGCCCGCTGGTCCGGCGCGCGGACGAGGCCGCGCCGCGCCGGGGCGCCGGTCGACCCCGACCTCGCTGCCCGCGTCCGCTCCCAGCTCGAGCGCCTCGTGGGCCGGCCCGTGCGCGTCACCGCCCACCGCGTCGAGATCCCGTTCGCGGACGAGTACGAGCTGGCCGAGCTCGCCGAGGCGCTCGAGGGCCTCCGCCCGTAACCGGATCGAGCGGGCCTTCGTTGACCCTGTGTGCACGGGCACTGGCTCCATGACATCGAGTCCCTCGAGGCGATCTCCCAGGACGACAGTGCGCGGCGGATCTTCCTGCGCATGTCGGCGATGTCGCAGGAGGGGACGCTCGACCGCTTCCTGTTCGAGCTGAGCGTCGACCCCGAGCTCGACGCCGAGACGAAGGCGACGCTCTCGGAGCTCGGCCGCGACCACTCGTTCCTGCTGGCGCTCGAGGACTACTGCCGCCGCACCCACGTGGTCCACTGACGAGGCCCCGTGCGGGGCCTCGGGAGGTGGAGGTGGGCGATCCTGGATTCGAACCAGGGACCTCCGCCTTATCAGAGCGGCGCTCTAACCAACTGAGCTAATCGCCCGCGGGAGCGCGATTGTAGCGACAGCGTGCCGCTCCCGAAGCCTGGTTTCGGGCCGACCCCCCTGAGCTATCCTCGGACGGAGGAGCCAGGCGCGATGCAGCAGATGGTCATCTACGGCGTGAGCTTCGACCTCGTCGGCAAGCAGCCGATCGTGCTCCTGAAGACGGCCGAGGGGAACAAGTTCCTCCCCATCTGGATCGGCCACTCGGAGGCCGCGGCGATCCTCATGAAGCTCCAGAACAACGAGAGCGCGCGGCCGATGACGCACGACCTGTTCACCGACGTGCTCGGTCAGCTCGACGCGCGCGTCGCCCGCGTCACGGTCACGGAGCTGCGCGAGAACACCTTCTACGCGCAGATCACGCTCCAGCAGGACGGGTCCGAGATCGAGGTCGACTCGCGGCCGTCCGACGCGATCGCCCTCGCGATCCGGGCCGAGGCGCCGATCTTCGTCGCCGACGAGGTGATCGACGAGTCGGCGATCGAGTTCGAGGGCGAGGAGATCAACGAGGAGGAGATGGTCGACGAGTTCAAGCGGTTCCTCGACCGCGTCTCCCCCGACGAGTTCGCGTCGGACTCGGACGAGTAGTCAGCGCTCGAGCTCGCGCTTCGTCAGCGCGAGCACCGTCTCGATCAGCTCCCGCACGCCCTCGGGCGACAGCGGGCCCGCGTTCGCGGCCTGCAGCTCGGCCACGAGCCGCGCCTCGCGCTCGGGGTCGAGGAAGGCGATCCCGCGCGCCTCCTTGTACGCCTTGAGCTCTGCGACGAGCCGCAGCCGCTCGTTCACGGCCTCGACGACGGCGCGGTCGCGCGCCGCGATCCGGCCCCGCAGCTCGTCGACGTGCGGATCCCGGCTCACCAGTAGATGACGACCGTCTGCCCCTCCGCGAACTGCGCGAAGAGCCGCGGCGCGATCCACATGGGAACGCGGACGCAGCCGTGCGAGGCGGGGTAGGCCGGGACGGACGGGTAGCCGTGGATCGCGAAGCCGCGGAGGAAGTACATCGGGTACCAGAGCACCCAGTCCCAGCCGACGATCTTCCGGTAGATGTGGAACGACCCGAGCGGCGTGTTCCCGGTGGCGCCGGTGGAGACGTGGACGACGGCGGTGACACGGCTGTCGCGGACCGCCATCAGGTACTGGCCGCCCTTGCTGACCTCGATGTGGGAGCCGCGCTGCCGCGGCATCGGCGCCCGTGCGCCGACGAGACGCCGCCAGGTCCGCTCGTCGAGCCGTCCCGTCTGCGGGAGACGCTCGACCGCCTGGAAGGCCAGCACGGCCTGCAGCGTCTCGAACCCGAAGGTGCCGTCGGCCGCCGGCAGCGCGTAGTGGAGCTCGGCCAGCCGTCGCTCGAGCGCGAGCACGCCCGCGCCGCGTGAGCCGAGCGCGAGGTCGGGCCGTGCGACGACGGCGCTGAGGGTCTTCGGCCTCGCGGCGAGGTAGCCGTCGGCCGGCTCGACCGCGACCCGCACCGACAGGAGCGCGGGCGCGCCCGACGGGAGGCGCACCGCCGCCGCCCCGGCATACGTCCCGCCGGCGACGCGCCTGCCGCCGCGGGTGACGCGGACGACGAGCCGCCCGGCCGCCGCCGGGCGCACGCGCGCGACGAGCCGCAGCGGCTCCCCGACGACGCCCGAGCCGACGACGCGTGCCTCGACCGCCGGCACGAGGGCCGTGGCATCCGGTTGCGAGTCGTACCCGGCCACCCTGGCTCGGAACGGCCCGCGGGAGAGCAGGCGGCCGCGCAGCACGAAGCCGCCGCCCTCGCCGGTCCGGCCGCGGGCGACGGCGCTCCGCGGCCCGCGGATCTCCACCGCGGCGCGCGCGATCGCGGGCCAGATCGACCCGGTGAAGCGTCCGCGCCCGCCGTAGCGCCCGCGCACGGGGGCGTCGAAGGCGATGCGGTACGCGGTGACGACCGCCTCGGCGCGCGACTCCTCGCCCGTGGCGCTCACCGCCGTCGCGAGGGCCCGGTAGACGCCGGCGGTCGCGTAGTCGTGGCGGACGGTCGTGCCCTCGGCGGTCGTCCCGTCGCCGAAGTCCCAGCGCACGATCGTGGCGTCGGTCTGCGCCGTGAACGTCACGGGCAGCGGCGCCAGCCCCGCGGTGCGATCCGCCGCCACCGCCAGCGACGGCGCCGCGGCGTGCGCGAACGGTGCCGTCGCCAGGGCGGCGACGGCGGCGAGCGTCGTCGCGGCGCCGCGCGTCACGTGTCCCCGCCCACGGTGACGGCGAGGAGCAGGGCGATCGCGTTGAAGCACGCGTGCAGCGCGATCGTCGGGTACACGCTGTCCGAGCGGTCGCGGATGAACGCGAGCCCGCACCCGAGGAAGACGAAGATCGGCAGGCCCTCGAGCACGCCGTGCCCGAGCGCGAAGAGGACGCCGGTCACGCCGATCGCGACCGTGGCGCCGTACGGCACGAGCAGCGAGAAGCCGAGCCCGCGGAACATCAGCTCCTCGACGACCGGGACGAACGCGACGACGACCAGCGCGTTCGCGAGGAACGGGACGGCACGGCTCGAGTCCCAGCCCTCGGGGGTCAGCCCCTGCTCCTTGCCGGGATTGGCGCCGAAGAGGCCGACGATGAACGCGACCACGTAGGTGCCGACGAACACGCCGACCGCCATCGCAGCGGCCGTCGCCCAGGATCGGGGGCGCCGGAGGGCGAGGAGCTCCCGCTTCGGGTAGCCCACCGCGAGCCACAGGACGATTCCGAGGAGGACGCCGAACTGGATCAGCGCCGCGGCGAAGGTCGACCACTCGTACAGGAGGTCGCGCGAGTCCTGACCCTCCGTCGTCGGGCTCGCGTAGCGGCCGGCGTAGTTGACCGTGATCAGCGTGAGGACGACCGCGAGCCAGATGGCGAGCCGCGTCGTCCCCGGCGCACGGCGATCCTCGGTCGTCGTCTCGGCCACGGGCTCGTGGATCATACGGACGTGGCCAGTCCGATCTTCAGCCCCGGCGAGGCGAATCGGCTGCTCCCGCGCGTGCGGCCGCTCGTCGAGCGGATGGTCGAGCACCGGAGACGTCTGGTCGCCGCGCAGCGTGTCCGGGAGCGCGCGCTCGGGCGGATCGCGGGCAACGGCGGCGACTACTCGCCGGGGGAGCTCGCGGATCTCGCCGAGGACGTCGAGCGGGAGGCGACGGAGGTGGCGCGCGCCGTTCGCGCGCTCACGGAGCTCGGCGTCCAGGTCAAGGACCTCGACTCGGGGCTCGTCGACTTCCCGGCCGCGCGCGCCGACGGCGAGATCGTCCTGCTCTGCTGGCGGCTCGGCGAGGACGAGATCGCCTGGTGGCACAGCGAGCAGGGCGGCTTCGCCGGCCGCCGCCCGCTCTCGGAGCTCTGAGGATCGCGGCGGGCGGCGTCGAAGGAGGGACGTCCATGGAGTTCTGGGAGCGTGCCGCCACCGTCGCCGCCGTGATCGGTGCGTCGCTGATCGTCGCGAAGCTCGTCGACCGCCGCATGGCGAAGCGTCGGCTCGCGCCGGGCGTCGCGACGCGGTACGCCGTCCTTCGTCGGAGCATCGTCGCGGTCATCATCGGGGTCGGCGTCTTCTCGGCACTCCTCACGATCCCCGCGATCAGCTCGATCGCGGGCGCCGTGCTCGGATCGGCCGCGGTGGTCGGGCTCGTCGTCGGCTTCGCGGCGCAGGCGACGCTCTCGAACTTCATCGCGGGCGTGATGATCGCGTTCACGCAACCGCTGCGGATCGGCGACCGCGTCGAGGTCACGGGCCAGACCGGGATCGTCGAGGAGATCGGCTTGACGTACACGTTCATCCGGCTCGACGACGGGTCCCGCCTCGTGATTCCCAACGCTACGCTTGCCGCCAACACGATTCGCAACGCGACGATCGTGAACCCCGAGAAGGTCGCGGAGGTCACCGTGCAGGTCCCGTTGAGCCAGGAGCTCCGCCCGATCCTGGCGTCCCTCGAGCAAGCCCTCGACGACGCCGAGGTGTTCGTGCGCTCCCTCGAGGGCACCGCGACGGTGGTGGTGCAGCAGCGCGCGCGGTCGGAGGCGGACGCCGAGCGCACGCAGCGCGACCTGCGGCTCCGCGTCCACGAGGCGCTCCGCGCGGAGGGCGTCTTCGCGTGACGCCGCCGGCGGGGCGACCGATCGAGGGCGTCAACCACCGGCGCCGGCGCGCCCGCCGCCGCGCCCGCGCGGTCCGGAAGCGGCGGCTCGCCATCCTCGCCGTCCTCGCGGCGGTGGTCGTGGTCTCGGTGTCCGCCGCGGCCGTGGGCGGCGCGGCCGCCGTCGCGTCGAACTGCGAGCTCTCGACGCTCCGGCCGGTGTCGATCGGCCAGAACTCGTTCGTGTACGCCGCCGACGGCTCCCTGCTCGGCTCGATCCCCGCCGAGAAGAACCGCCAGCCCGTTGCGCTCCGGGCGATGAGCCCGTGGCTCCCGAAGGCGACGATCGCGATCGAGGACCGCCGCTTCTACGAGCACGGCGGCGTCGACTTCGAGGGGATCGCCCGCGCGCTCGTCGAGGACATCAAGGCGGGACGCGTCGTCCAGGGCGGCTCGACGATCACGCAGCAGCTCGTCCGCAACCTCTACATCTCGAACGAGAAGACGCTGCAGCGGAAGGTGAAGGAGGCATGCCTCGCGATCAAGCTCAACCGCGCGTGGTCGAAGGAGCGGATCCTCGCCGGCTACCTCAACCAGGTCTACTACGGCAGCCACGCGTACGGCGTCGAGGCCGCGTCGCAGACCTTCTTCTCGAAGCGCTCGCGGAACCTGACGCTCGTCGAGGCCGCGCTCATCGCCGGGCTCCCCCAGGCGCCGTCGGAGTACGACCCGTTCAAGAACCCGAATCGCGCGACCGCCCGTCGCAACGAGGTGCTGCGGGCGATGTACGTGAACGGCGACGTCACGAGACCGGAGCTCGACGCGGCGCTCCGACAGCCGGTACGGCTCCGTGCGGGCAAGCTCTACACGCGGATCCGCGAGCCGTACTTCTTCTCGTTCGTCCGCGACGCGCTCATCGCCGAGTACGGCGCGAACACCGTGCGCTCGGGCGGTCTTCGCGTCTACACGACCGTCGACCGGAAGCTCCAGATCGCCGCGCGGAAGGCGATTACACAGACGCTCCCGTACAAGGACGACCCCGCGGCCGCGCTCGTCGCGATCGACCCGCACAACGGGCACATCCGGGCGATGGTGGCCGTCACGCCGGGCAAGCGCGCGAACCAGTTCAACCTCGCCTCGCAGGCGCGCCGCCAGGCGGGCTCGACGTTCAAGACGTTCGTCCTCACGGCCGCGATCAACGAGGGGATCAGCCCGTCGACCTCCTACCTCTCCGCGCCGTTCAAGTACGACCCCGCGGGCGACGGCAGCTGCGACTCCGACCCGCCGACGGCGTGGTGCCCGGAGACGTACGACCACACGTACATCGGCGTCACGAGCATCCACAACGCGACCCTCCGGTCGGACAACACCGTCTTCGCGCGGCTGACACTCGACGTCGGCCCCGAGAAGGTGGCGGAGATGGCGCGCAAGCTCGGCATCCGCAGCACGCTCCCGATCGTGCCGTCGCTCGGCCTCGGCGCGGGCGAGGTCTCGCCCCTGGAGATGTCCTCCGCGTACGCGACGCTCGCGGCGGGCGGCGTCTACTCGGCGCCGACCGCGATCCGGAAGGTGGTCCTCGCCAACGGCCAGGTCGACGAGGACGCCGGCTGGGGGAAGGTCAAGCGCGAGCGCGTGATCCCCGACTGGGTCGCCTACGAGGTGACGAAGATCCTCGAGGACAACGTCACCGGCGGGACGGGGTATCCGAACGCGTACATCGGGCGTCCCGCCGCGGGCAAGACGGGCACCACCGACGACTTCACCGACGCCTGGTTCTGCGGCTTCGTGCCGAACCTCCAGGCGACCGTCTGGGTCGGGTATCCGAAGGGGAAGATCTCGATGGACGACGTGCACGGGATCCGCGTGGCGGGCGGCACGTTCCCGGCGCAGATCTGGGGGATCTTCATGCGCAGCGTCACGGACGGCCGGCCCGTCCTCGACTTCGCGCCCGCGACGACGTCGCCGGTCTGGACGTACCACCGCCTCCAGTACGCGCTCGACGGGAGCTACTACAGCTCGGATTCGTCGTCGAGCGGGTCGTCCGCGCCGCCGCCGCCGACCGAGTCGCAGACGACCGCCGAGGCGCCGGCGACGCCCCAGCCGACGACGACGGCGCCGCCGCCTCAGGCCGAGCCGCCTCCGCCGCCGCCCGCGACCGAGCCGGCGCCTCCACCGGCGACCGAGCCGCCGCCCGGCCAAGGCGCTGCGTAGCCGGCTCCCGCTCCTCGCCGGTGCCGCCACCGCGGCGCTCGTGGCGACGTGTGCGGTGCTCGCGTGGCCCGAGGCTTCCACCGTCGTCCCGACGGACGGCGGGCATCCACAGGGTGATCCGGCCTGGGCGCGCGCGTTCCTCGCCTGCGCCGTCGCCGCGACCGTCGCGTACGCGGTGGGCGCGTGGCTCGTCGCGCGCCGTGGTGCGTCGAGGCGTGCGGTCGCGGTCATCGCGGTCGCCGTGCAGCTCGTCCCGCTCGCCGCGCCGCTCCTGCTCTCGACCGACGCCTGGACGTACTGGGCGTACGGACGCGTCGCGGCCGTCCATCACGAGAGCCCGTACCGGGAGCCGCCCTCGTCCTTCCCGGGCGACCCCGCGCTGCCGTGGATGGGCGCCGACTGGCAGGACCGGACGTCGGTCTACGGACCCGCGTTCACGCTCGCCTCCGAGCCCGTGGCGCTCGCCGTGGGTGACTCCCACGACGCGGCCGCGTGGGCATACAAGGCGCTCGCCGCGGCGGCGGCGCTGACCGCGGCGTTCCTGGCGGCGCGGCTCGCGCGCCGGCCGGCGCTCGCGCTCGCGCTCGCGGGGTGGAACCCGGTGCTCGCGATCCACGCGGCGGGCGGCGGCCACAACGACGCCTGGGTCGGCGCGCTCGTCCTCGCCGCGCTCGCGCTCGCCGCGGCAGAGCGGCGGCGGCTCGCAGGCGCCGCCTGGGCGCTGGCCGCGCTCATCAAGTGGGTCCCGCTCGTGTTCCTCGTCCTGCGCGGGATCGAGGCGCGGGCGACGGGCCGCCGGGTCTCTCACGTCGGCTTCGCCGCTGCCGCTGCCGCGGTCGCGGTGGTGGCGACGATCCTCTGGGGCCTCGGGTGGCTCGGCGCGTTCGGCCCGCTCGCCGAGAACGTGGCGGCGACGACGTCCTACGCGCTGCCGAGTCGTCTCGGACTCCCGGGGTGGGTCGGCCTCGTCGCGTTCGCCGCCGCGTTCGCCTGGCTCGCACGCCAGGCTGCCCGGGGTCGCGCGCGGCTCGGGCTCGCGGCCGGGCTCATGCTCGTGACGGCCCCGTACCTCACGCCGTGGTACCTCGCGTGGACCGTGCCGCTCGCCGCCGCCGAGGAGGACGCGACGGCACGCATCCTCGCCGTCGCGCTCAGCCTCTACCTCGTGCCGCAGACGATCCCGACCTAGGGCGCGGTCGCCGTGCCGACCGTCGTCTCGGTCGGAGGCGCCGACGTCACCGGGGACACGGTCGTCGTCGGCTCGTCCGTGAGCACCGGAGGCTCCGTCGTCGTCACGGGAGGCGCCTCGGTCGTCGCCGGCGCCGTGGGCCGGGCGCCGGCCGTGTCGGCCGTGGTGACGCCGTCCGTGGTTGCCGTCGGCTCCGCCGGCACGCTCGCGGTCACGCCGGCGGCCGCCGGCGGCGCGACGGACTCCGCGCGTGCGCGCGGGGAGGTGGTACCCGCCGCCGGGACCGAGTCGTCGCCCGTCGCGAGGACGGCGGCGACGGCGCCTGCGGCGCCGAGGACGAGCACCGCGGCGAGCGCACCGATCGTCGTCGCGGGGCGCCGGCGGCCGGCTGCCGGACCGGCTGCCGTCGCCCGTGTCGCCGCCGGCCGCGCGAGCTCGGCCAGGAGTGCGCCCCCGTCGGCCGGCCGGTCCCCGGGATGCTTCGCGAGCGCCGCAGCGGCGAGGCTCTCGAGTCGCGGCGGTGCGTCCGGGCGCAGGTCCGTGATCGGGGGCGGCGCGTCGCGCAGGTGCATCGCCGCCACCGCGAGCGGGTCGTCCGCGACGAACGGCATCCGCCCGGTCAGCATCCGGTAGAGGACGACGCCGAAGGAGTAGACGTCGCTCGCCGCCGTTGCGGCCTCGCCCGCGGCCTGCTCCGGCGCGATCGTGGCGGCGGTGCCGAGCACCGTGCCTGCTTCCGTCAACGTGCCGTCGTCGCCGAGCCGCGCGATCCCGAGGTCGGCCAGCT
This sequence comes from Pseudomonadota bacterium, assembly GCA_050262775.1. GTDB lineage: Bacteria > Actinomycetota > Thermoleophilia > Gaiellales > Gaiellaceae > DATHTC01. The sequence continues at coordinate 23,740 of JBLNEO010000116.1, forward strand.
TGGGGCGGTCGTCGCCGTCGAAGAGGACGTTCGCAGGCTTGAGGTCACGGTGGACGAGCCCGCGCGCGTGCGCGTGCGCGAGCCCCGCTGCGATGCCGGTCGCGATCCGCTCGGTCTCGGCGTCCGGGAGCGGCTCGCCCGGTCGGAGGCGCTCCTCGAGCGATCCGCCCGGCAGGAGCTCCAGCACGAGGTAGGCGCCCTCCTCGTCCTCGCCGACGTCGTAGACCCGCACGACGTTCGGGTGGCCGAGCGCGGCGGCCGCGCGCCCCTCCCGCTCGAACCGAACCCGGTCCGCGTCCGGGGAGAGGAGCTTGACGGCGACGCGGCGGTCGAGCTCGAGATCCTGCGCCTCCCACACCGAGGCCGTGCCGCCCGTGCCGAGCGGCCGCTCGAGCCGGTACCGCCCGGCGATGAGGCGCTTGTCCATGGGAGTACGCTTCCCGCTCCCGTGGCTCCCCTAATCACGCTCGAGGAGGCCCAGCGACTCGTCCTCGCCCGTGTGCGGCGGCTCGACGCCGAGGACGTGCCGCTGGACGCCGCGTCCGGTCGCGTCGCCGCCGCCGACGTTCGCGCGGCCGTCGACCTCCCCTCGTTCCCGTCCTCCGCGATGGACGGGTTCGCCGTGCGGGCCGCGGACGTCCCGGGCACGCTCCTCGTCGCGGAGCGCATCCCGGCGGGACGGCCGGCGCCGCGTCCGCTCGCCGCAGGTGAGGCGTTCGCGATCGCGACGGGCGGTGTCGTCCCGGACGGCGCCGACGCCGTCGTGCCGATCGAGGACGTTGTCGAGCGAGGCAACGCGATCGAGGTCGCCGGCCGTGTCGAGCCGGGAGCTCACGTCCGGTTGCCGGGCCGCGACGTCCGCTCCGGGGAGGTCGTGGTCGGAGCGGGGGCGACGATCACGCCCGGCCGGCTCGGCGCGCTCGGCGCCGCCGGGATCGGCAGAGTGGCCGTCACGCGGCGCCCGCGCGCGGTGGTGGCGGCGACGGGGTCCGAGCTCCGTCGACCGGGCGAGGCGCTCGCCCCCGGCCAGGTGTACGAGGCGAACGCCGCCATGCTCGCGGCCGGCCTGCGGGACGCCGGTGCCGAGGTCGACGTGCTCGACTCGGTGCCCGACGACGAGGCGGCACACCGGGATGCGCTCGTGCGCGGGCTCGAGGCCGACGTCCTCGTGACGTCCGGCGGCGTCTCCGTCGGACCCCACGACCTCGTGCGGCGCGTGCTCGGCGGGCTCGGCGCGGAGGAGGTGTTCTGGCGGGTCGCGGTGAAGCCCGGGAAGCCCGTGGCGTTCGCCGTGCGCGGCGAGACGCTCGTGTTCGGGCTTCCCGGGAATCCGGTCTCGTCGCTCGTCGGCTTCGAGCTCTTCGTCCGCCCCGCCGTGCGTGCGCTCCAGGGGGCGTCGGAGCCCTTCCGCACTCGCTCGGCGGCGCTGGCCGTCCCCGTTCGGCGTGACGCCGCACGGGACCAGCTCGTTCGCGCACGGCTGCGCGACGGCGTCGCGGAGCCGCTGTCGGGGCAGGAGTCGCACATGATCGTCCGGGCCGCGGCTGCGGACGCGCTCGTCCACATCCCACGCGGGGACGGCGAGCTCGCCGCGGGCACGACGGTGGCGTACGTGCCTCTCGACTAGCCGGTCGCGCTCGCCGCGAGCGCCGGCGCGTACGCCGGCCCGCCGCGCGGCACGACGCGCACCGGCCGCGCGTACGCGATCCAGCGGTGCGAGGCGAAGAAGCGCGGGTGGCACGCCTGCAGCGCGAGCACCTCTCGCGTGCCGGGCCGGAGCACCTCGAGCGCATCAGCCTCGACGATGCGGTGGCCCGTCACGCGGTACTCGAACGTCCCGTACGGGAGCTCGAGCTCGACGCGGTCGCCCGCGCGGAGGCTGTCGATCGCGGAGAACGGCGCGCCGTACGTGGTGCGGTGCCCGGCGATGTACACGAGCCGGTGCTCGCCGGGGAGGAACGAGCCGCGGTAGTGCCCGGGGCCGCGCTTCAGCGAGTCGTGGTCGGTCCCCTCGACGACGACCATGTTCACGCCCATGCGCGGGATCCGGATCCGTCCGAGCGCGTCCCCCTCGTCGAGGCTTCGCCGGTACCGGCGCGCGGCCGTCGCGATCGCACGCGCGCGGTCGGACGGCGACGCCGTCGCGGCCGGCGGCGGCAGTGCGAACGACGCCGCGCGGTCGTGGTAGTCCTCGGCGAGCTGCCGCTGCTCGTACGCCGTGTAGAGCTTGGTGAACGGGTCCTGCCAGGCCCACACGGTCGCCGCCCAGGCGAGCAGCGCCACGCCGGCGACGACCAGGACGGTTCCGGTGATGCGGAGCGCCCGGCGCATCAGCCTCCGACCTCGCGCTTCTCGTGCGCCGAGACCCGCCGCGCGCGCACCGCGAGCACCGTCCGCCGCACGGCCTCCCGCAACGGACCGCGGCGTCCGCGCTCGACGTTCGCGTACGGCGCGTAGCGACCGGCGGCGAGCGCCGCGAGCTGGCCCGCACATGCGATGTACGCGAGGAACAGGAGCATCGGCATCGGCGAGACGTACCCGACGGAGACGAGCGTCAGCAGGTACCAGGGCGCATCGAGCCCGAGCCCGTAGCGCGTCGCGAACGAGAGGAGGAGCAGCACGGGGCCGGCGAAGCCGGCGGCGAGGACGGCCGCCCGCGTCCAGCTGCGCCGGTCGCGCAGCTGCGGCAGCCAGAGCCACGCGTGCAGCGCGGGCAGCAGGAACACGAGGGCGTACGCGTTCGTCACGACGACGAGCAGGGCGAGGAGGCCGAGCGCGAGCAGGGCCGTCGTGTGTCCCGCGAGCTCCTCCGCATCCGTCACCCGCCCGCGCGGGACGAGCCGCTGTCGGGCGAGCAGCCACGCGGCGGCGGCCGAGGCGGCGAGGAGCGCGACGCCGAGCACCGACCAGCTGCGCGCGATCGGGTCCTCGGGCGACACGGGGCGGTCGACCCCCCGCGGCCACACGCCGAGGAGGTCGAGCAGCAGGAAGGTCGCTCCGACCGAGGCCCAGAACGCGAGCCGCGTGCGGAGCGCCCGCCACGCGGACCCGAGCGGGATCCGACGCCGCCGGCAGCGCGCGAAGAGATCGACGGCCGCGGCGAGGAAGGGGAGGGTCATCGCGGCGAGCACGAGCTGGAGCGCCCAGCCGCGCAGGATCCGGTCTCCGAGGTACAGGTAGCCGGTCGTCGACGGGCCGGGCTCGATGCCCTGGTCGAGCGAGAGGAGGAGCTGCTGCGACGCGCGCCCGAGCTGTCCGAGCCGAGCCGCGTCGAGGGTCGCAGGCGTGTCGGCGAAGGAGTCGGGGCGGCGCTCCGGTGCGGTCGTCACCGTCACCGCGGCGACGCCGCGCGAGACGAACGGCGCGTGCTCGAAGAGGGAGAACGGGAAGGCGAGGTCGAACAGCTGTCCGAGCGCGCCCTCGCGCGCGGGCGGCGCTCCGGTCTCCTCGAGGATGCGCTCGGACGCCGTCCGGACGAGCACCGGCGACGCTGTCAGCGGCCGGTCGGAGTCGATGGCGAGCCGCGGCGGGTCGCGCCCGGCGAGGGCGTCGAGCGACACGACGGCCGCGATGCGGTCGCGGTAGGCCGGGCTCGCGGCGAGCTCGGCCGCGCCGAGCCCGCCGTACGCCCCGCCGTCGGTCGAGACGAAGAGGATCGTGTGTGCCGGCCGGACGCGCCCCGGCGGCGACCCCGCCGTCGTCGGACGCGCGTACGCCCGCGCGAGCTCCACCAGCGCGGCCGTGCCCGACGCGTTGTCGTTCGCCCCCGGGCCGAAGCCCGCGTCGTCACGGTGCGCGAGCACCACGAGCGTGCGCGGCGAGCGGCCCGGCGCGCGGACGACGACGTTCGTGAGCGTTCGGCGGCCGACGCCGGGGACGTCGACCGTGAACCGCTGGCGCTCCGCGCGGAACCCGTAGAGGCGGAACTTCTCCTCGACCCAGTTGACGGGGCCGAGCTCGCCCGGCGCGCGGCGCGGGTACTGCACCGCGAGGTCGTCGGCGAGGACGCGCGCCGACTCGCCGTCGAACGTCGCCGGGAGCGGCGGCGGCGGCAGGGGCTCCGGGCGTCCCACACTGAAGGCGGCCACGAGGAGGGGCACGCCGACGAGGAGCCACGTGCCCCGGTACATCCGGCCGTTGACGGGCCGCTCGAGGGAGCCTCGGCGGGCGCGCCGCCGGCCCCGAAATCCCGCTGGAGCGGCCATTTCCAGGGCTATAGTAGGCCGTCGATCCGCCGTTCCGGCTTCGCGCGCCCATGGCCGACTCTCCCACGATCCTCCTCGTCGACGACGAGGACTCCGTCCAGAAGCTGCTCGCGTACCCGCTCGAGCGGGACGGCTACCGCGTGCTGCCGGCGCGCGACGGCGAGGAGGCGCTCGCGCGCTTCGCCTCCGAGAAGGTGGATCTCGTCGTCCTCGACCTCATGCTGCCGCGGCTCGACGGCCTCGAGGTCTGCAAGCGGCTGCGCGCGCAGAGCTCCGTCCCGATCATCATGCTCACCGCGCGCGACGACGAGCTCGACAAGGTGCTCGGGCTCGAGCTGGGCGCCGACGACTACGTCACGAAGCCGTTCTCGATCCGCGAGTTCCGCAGCCGGGTGAAGGCGCTCCTCCGGCGCGCGTCGGCGCCTCGCCACGACCCCCGCGGGGACGAGGTGATCGTCAACGACGGGCTCTCGATCGACCTGGCGCGCCGCGTGGTGGAGGTTCGCGGGCGGCCCGTCCAGCTCACCTACGTCGAGTTCGAGCTCCTGCGCATCCTCGCGGCGAATCCGGGGCGGGTGTACACCCGCCAGATGCTGCTGGAGGCGCTCTGGGGCGGGTACGAGTACCGCGAGCCGCGCACGATCGACGTCCACGTGCGCCACCTGCGGGAGAAGCTCGAGGCGGAACCCCGCGAGCCCGAGCTGATCCACACGGTTCGCGGCGTCGGCTACCGGTTCCGCGACGCGTGAACGCCTTCCGAAGCGTCGGCGCACAGCTCGCGCTCGCCCTGGCGCTCGTCGTCGCCGTCGCGCTCGGGATCGTCTGGGCGATCGTCGTCCCGCGGCTCGAGCGGAGCCTCGTGGCGGCGAAGGTCGAGTCGCTGCGGCGTGTCAGCGAGCCGATCGCGAACAGCTTCCCGACGGCGCTGCTCGGCACGCCGGATCTCCGCTTCACGGTCGACGAGACGATCGGCGACATCGCCGACCGGACGAACGCGCGCGTGACGATCTTCGATCCCCTCACACTCGACTCGCTCTCGGTGATCGGCGACTCGCGCCTGCCGCGGTCCGCGAGCGACATCCAGGACGACCCGATCGCCGTGCGCGCGTCCGCCTCGGTCGCGCCGGCGCAGGGGACCGTGACGCGGCACGACGAGCGCTTCGCGGAGGTCGCCTTCCCGCTGTACACCGCGAGCGGCACGGTGATCCTGTTCTCGTCGTCGCTCGACGACACGCTCGCGAACGTCCAGCTCGTGAAGCGTCGGGTGCTGCTCGCCGCGGTGCCCGCGCTGCTCGTCGCCGTCCTGCTCGGGTACGGCCTCGCCTCGGTGTTCGCCCGACGGATCCGCCGGCTGGAGCGCGCGGCCGATCGGATCGCCGGCGGCCGGTTCGACGAGCCGGTGTCCGTGTCGGGGCATGACGAGCTCGCGCAGCTCGCGGGCGCGTTCGAGCGGATGCGCGGACGGCTCGCCCAGCTCGAGCGCGCGAGGCGCGAGTTCATCGCCAACGCGTCGCACGAGCTCCGGACGCCGATCTTCTCCCTCGGCGGGTTCGTCGAGCTGATGGCGGACGAGGAGCTCGACGAGCGGACGCGGCGCGAGTTCCTCGCGACCATGCAGGAGCAGATCCGGCGGCTCCAGAAGCTCGCCACGGATCTCCTCGACCTCTCGCGCCTCGACGCCGGGCAGCTGCTCGTCGAGGTCGAGCCCCTCGAGCTCGCGTCCGTCGCCGGGGACGTCGCGGACGAGTTCGCGGCCGTCGCTCACGGCACGGGTCACGAGATTCGCGTGAGCGGCCGGGCCGACGCCCTCGGCGACGAGCAGCGGGTGCTGCAGATCGCCAGGATCCTCGTCGAGAACGCGATCCGGCACACACCGCCGCGGACGACCATTCGCGTCGACGTCGGCACCGCCGCCGGCGGGGCGTGGCTGCAGGTCGAGGACGACGGCGCGGGGATTCCGGCGGAGCACCGCGAGCAGGTCTTCGAGCGCTTCTACCGGATCGAGGGCAACCGGGCGTCCGGGAGCGGCCTCGGGCTCGCGATCGCGCGCGAGCTCGCGGTGCTGATGGGCGGTTCCCTCGAGCTGGAGTCGGACCGGGGGTTCACGCGGTTCCGCCTCCTGCTGCCGGCCGCGACACCGGTGCGCGCGCTCACCGCGGCCTAGCCGTTTTCCCGTGAAAACAGCCTGCATCGGAACCCGATGCAGTTCGGCCCGCGGCTATCGTGACACCCATGCGTCCCAGCGCGGTCGCCGCCGTTTCCCTCGTCTCCGCCCTCCTCGGCGCGGCCGCGGTGCTGCTCGTCGCCGGCGCGGCCGGCTGGGTGGGTGACTCCGGCACGGAGACGGTCTTCGCGCCCGCACCGGCTGCGCCGCCGTCGGTCGACGACGAGCCCGCGAGCATCACCTCGGCAGCGCGGCCGCTGCCCGGCAACGGGTTCGAGCCGGCGACGCTGTACGCGGAGCGCGCGGCGGGCGTCGTCACGATCTTCGCGCGGTTCGGCGCCGCCGAGGGGCAGGGCTCCGGCTTCGTCGTCTCGGAAGACGGCGTCATCCTCACGAACGCCCACGTGATCACGAACGCCGGCGAGGCGTCGTCCGCCGACAGGGCGGAGGCGGCCGACGAGCTCTTCGTCGAGTTCCGGGACGGGGACGTGGTGCCCGCCGAGGTGGTCGGGTGGGACGTCTTCGACGACGTCGGGGTGCTCCGCGTCGACCCGAAGCTGCACGAGCTCGCTCCGGTGCCGCTCGGCGACTCCGGCGCGGTGCGCGTCGGCGAGCCCGTCGCGGCCATCGGCAGCCCCTTCGGCGCCGAGAGCTCGCTCACCGTCGGCGTCGTCTCCGCCACGCGACGCTCGATCGCGGCGCTGACGTCGGAGTACCAGCTCGTCGACGCGATCCAGACGGACGCGCCGATCAACAAGGGCAACTCGGGCGGCCCCCTCTTCGACGCGCGCGGCCGCGTGATCGGGATCAACGCCCAGATCCGGAGCGAGTCCGGGCTCAACGAGGGGCTCGGCTTCGCCGTCCCGATCAACGCGGCGCGGCGCTCGCTCGGACAGCTGCTCCGCGACGGCGAGGTCTCGTACGCCTACGTCGGCATCTCCACCGGCGACCTGACGCCCTCGCTCGCGCGCCGCCTGAAGGCGAGGGTGCACCGTGGCGCGCTCGTGACGGAGGTGACGGAGGGAAGCCCGGCGGAGCGGGCGGGCTTCCGCGGGGGCACCCGCACGCTGGAGATCGACGGCCGGACGGTCACGGTCGGAGGCGACGTCGTCGTCTCGATCGCGGGCCGGCCCGTGCGCAGCGGGGACGATCTCGTCCGCATCGTCGCCGGCGAGCTCCGGCCCGGGCAGGTCGCGTCGTTCACCGTGCTGCGCGACGGCCGGTTCCTGCGGCTCTCCGTGCGGCTCGCAGAACGACCGACCGTGCCGCCCCGGGAGTAGCACCCGGTGGGTTTGGCTGCCAGACGCGCGCGGTATGAGCCGCTCGGGGATCGTCCCGGCGGCGAGATTCGGCAGGTTTGCCGCGCTTTCGAGGGAGGAATTTGTGGTAAATGACCAGCGATGACGGCGGGAGTTGACGAGGTGCCGATGCGTGGGGCCTCCGACGTTCTCCCGGCGATCCGGCTGACGATCCCTGCGAAGGCGGAGTACGTCTCGCTCGCTCGCCTCGCCCTCACCGGGCTCTCGCGTCTGCGCGCGCTCGATGACGAGACGCTCGCGGACCTCAAGCTGGCGATCACGGAGGCGACGTCGAACTCCGTCCGCCACGCGTACGCGAACGGCGACGGGACGGTCGAGGTCGTCTACGACCTCAGGCCCGACCAGCTCGTGATCGAGGTCAGCGACGACGGCGAGGGGTTCGACTACGACGAGGAGCAGGCACCGACGGCCGCGGGCGGCGAGCTCACCGAGGGCGGCCTCGGGATCGCGATCATCCAGGCGATCGCCGACGAGTTCGAGCTCGGCCGTGGCCCGGGGGGACGCGGCTCGCGCCTCCGCTTCGCCAAGCGCCTCGAGGGTTGACCGCCGCGCGTCGCCGCGACACCGAACGCTGATGCTCCCGCTCGTCAACGTCGGCCGCAAGTCGCTGGGCGATTACGCGACGATCGCCACCCGCGGCCTCATGGACGAGATCCGGCGCCTCGCGGAGCCGCTCGCGGGGAAGCGCGTCGCGCACCTCTCGGCGACCGCGTTCGGGGGCGGCGTCGCCGAGATCAACTACACGCTCATCCCCCTGATGGCGGACGCGGGGCTCGACGTGGAATGGCGGATCGTCCGCGGGCAGGACGAGTTCTTCGACGTCACGAAGACGATCCACAACGCGCTCCAGGGCGACCCGCGGGGCCTGACCCCGGAGCAGCAGCACCTCTTCCACCGCTACAGCGAGGAGAACGCGCGCGACTTCGACCCGGACGACTACGACTACGTGATCGTCCACGACCCGCAGCCCGTGGCGATGATCGACTACGCCCCGCGCGGGTCGGCGAAGTGGATCTGGCGCGGGCACATCGACTTCTCGACCCCCAACCCGCAGGTGATGGAGTTCCTGCTGCCGTCGATCCGGCGCTACGACGCCGCGATCTTCCACCTGCGGGACTACGTCCCGCGCGCCGACGGGTTGCCCCCGTGCGTGATCTGGCCGCCGGCGATCGACCCGCTGGCGCCCAAGAACATGGCGTTGTCCCCCGAGGACGCGGCGTACATCGTCGACCAGTTCGGCATCGACGTCGAGCGGCCCCTGATCACGCAGGTGTCCCGCTTCGATCCGTGGAAGGATCCGCTCGGGGTGATCGACGCGTACCGGCTCGTGAAGGAGCGGTTCCCGGCGGTGCAGCTCGCCCTCGTCGGCTCGATGGCGCACGACGATCCGGAGGGATGGGACTTCTACAACCGGACGATCGAGCACGCGGGCGGCGATCCGGACGTGTTCATCCTCTCCAACCTCAACAACGTCGGCTCCGTCGAGGTGAACGCGTTCCAGGTGCATTCGGCCGCGGTCGTGCAGAAGTCGACCCGCGAGGGCTTCGGGTTGACGGTGTCGGAGGCGCTCTGGAAGGCGCGGCCGGTCGTCGCCGGGCGCGTCGGCGGCATCGTCGTCCAGATCGAGGACGGCGTCACCGGCTGGCTGGTCGATTCCGCGGAGGCGTGCGGGCACGCCCTCGTCGAGATCCTCCGCGACCCGGTGGAGGCCCGGACGCGCGCCCTCGGCGGCAAGGAGCACGTCCGTCGGCACTTCCTCACGCCGCGGCTCCTGCGCGACTGGCTCGCGCTCTTCGGCACGCTCGCCGGCAACGACGTCGGCGACGTCGAGCTGGAGATCGTGCAGCCGGCTCCCGCCGCGCCGTAGGCTTCCGGCCGTCGTGACGGCCACCCGACACCGGCTGATCGTCGTCTCGAACCGCGGGCCCGTCGGCTTCGCGCGCGACCGGCACGGCGAGCGCGTGGCGCGCCGCGGCGGCGGGGGCCTCGTGACCGCGCTCCGGAGTCTCGTCGCGCACCACGACGTGACGTGGATCGCGAGCGCGATCAGCGACGAGGACCGGCTCGTCGCCGCCGAGACACGGGGCGCCGTCGACGAGCACGTCCGGGACGGGTTGCCCATCCGGCTTCGGCTCGTCGCGCACGATCCCGCGGCGTACGACCGCTTCTACAACGTCGTCGCGAACCCGACGCTCTGGTTCCTCCAGCACCACCTGTGGGACCTCGCGCGGCACCCCAGTCTCGACGCCGCGTTCGGTGTGGCCTGGGAGGACGGCTACGTCGCCGTGAACCGCGGGTTCGCCGACGCCGTGCTCGACGAGCTCGACGTCCGGCCGGACGCGACCGTCTTCTTCCACGACTACCACCTCTACCTGGCGCCGCGGTTCGTCCGGGACGCGCGGCCGGACGCGGTGCTCGCGCACTTCGTCCACATCCCGTGGCCCGGCACCGACCTGTGGCACGTCCTCGCCGAGCCGATGCGGCGGGCCATCCACGACGGGCTGCTCGCGAACGACGTGGTCGGGTTCCACACGGAGCGCTGGGCGCGCAACTTCCGCCGCTCGGCTCGCGACCTCCTCGGGGAAGACGCGCTCGACCGCACGCGCGTGACCGCGCACCCGGTCTCGGTCGACGTCGAGGAGTTCCGCGCGCTGGCGCGGAGCGACGCCGTCCGGGAGCGGGAGCGCGCGCTTGCGGCGCGGCGTCCGGAGAAGGTCGTCCTCCGCGTCGACCGCACGGATCCGTCGAAGAACGTCGTGCGCGGGTTCCTCGCCTACGAGCTGTTCCTCGACGCCCACCCCGAGTGGCACCGGCGCGTCTCGATGCTCGCCCTCCTCGACCCGTCGCGTCAGGACATCCCGGAGTACACGGAGTACCTCGGCGCGATCGAGCGTGAGGCGCGTCGGATCAACGGTCGCTTCGCCGCCGCCGACTGGACGCCGATCGACCTCCGCGTGGAGGACGACTTCCCCGCCTCGCTCGCTGCCTACAAGCAGTACGACGTCCTGCTCGTGAACGCCGTCTTCGACGGCCTCAACCTCGTCGCCAAGGAGGCGCCGCTCGTGAACGAGCGTGACGGCGTCGTCGTCCTCTCGGAGAACGCCGGCGCGCACGAGGAGCTCGGTGCGTGGGCGGTGACCGTGAACCCGTTCGACGTCGGCGCGCAGGCGGAGGCGTTGCACCGGGCGCTGACGATGGAGGGGGCCGAGCGCGCGCGGCGCGCGGCCGCCATCCGCGCCTGGGTCGCCGAGCACGACCTCGCGGCGTGGCTCGACCTCCAGCTGGCGGACTTCGGCGCCGCGGCCGAGCGTCGGTCCGCCGTCGCACGGCGCTAGCCTGCAGCCATGGCCGTCGTGGCGACGGGCGAGCTCGTCTCGATCGACCCGGCGACGCTCGCCGAGGTCGGCCGCGTTCGCCGAACCGCTCCCGACGCGGTGGGCGCGCTCGTCGACGAGGCGCGGCGCGAGCAGGAGCGGTGGTCGCAGAGCACGTGGGACGACCGGCGGGCGCTCCTCCGGACCGTGTCGAGGGTCCTGCTCGGCCGCCTCGACGTGCTCGCGCGCACCGTCACCGCCGAGGTCGGGAAGCCGCTCCCGGAGGCGTACCTGCACGAGGCGTACCCCGCGCTGGACGCGCTCGCCTGGCTCGTGGACGAGGCCGAGACGGCGCTCGCGACGGAGGAGGTGCCGATCCGCGTCCCGTTCCTGCGGCACAAGCGCGTCGAGCTCGTCCACGAGCCGCGCGGCGTGATCGCGATCGTCGCGTCGTGGAACTTCCCGTTCGCGATCCCGTTCGTCCAGGCGGCGACGGCGGTCGCGGCGGGGAACGCGGTCGTCGTGAAGCCGTCGGAGCTCGCGCCGTTGACCGGGGCGCTCGTCGAGGACGTGTTCCGGCGGGCCGGCGCGCCGCGCGGCCTCGTCTCGGTGGCGCAGGGCGACGGGGAGGTCGGGGACGCGCTCGTCCGCGCGCCCGGGGTGTCGAAGGTGATCTTCACGGGATCCGGCGAGGTCGGGCGGCGGGTCGCCGTCGCGGCGGCCGAGCGCCTCGTCCCGGTGACGCTCGAGCTCGGCGGCAACCACCCGATGCTGGTGCTCGACGACGCCGATCTCGAGCGAGCGGCGGCGGGGGCGGCGTGGGGGGCGTTCGCGAACTGCGGCCAGGCGTGCGTCGGCGTCGAGCGGATCTACGTCGCGCGGGAGCTCCACGACGGGTTCCTCGAGCGGCTCGCGGCCCAGGCGGGCGCGCTGCGGATCGGGCGTCCCGACGAGCGCGGCACCGAGCTCGGGCCGCTCGTCTCGGAGGCACAGCGTGCGAAGGTGGAGTCGCTGCTGGAACGGACGGGAGGGGAGGTCGTCGCCGGGGGCGGCCGCCCGTCGATCGGCCTGCCGGGGTGGTTCCACGAGCCGACCGTCGTCGCCGTGGAGGATGCCGACGACGCGCTGGCGGCCGGGGAGGTGTTCGGGCCGGTCGTCGCGGTCACGCCGGTCGACTCCGACGACGAGGCCGTCCGACGCGCGAACGCCTCGCCGCTCGCGCTCGGCGCGAGCATCTGGACGCGTGACGCCGCCCGTGCCCGCTCGCTGGCCGCACGGCTCGACGCGGGGATGGTGTGGACGAACGACGTCGGGTACTCGTGGGGCGTCGCCGGTGCCGCGTGGGGCGGCCGCAAGGCGTCGGGCTACGGGACGACGCGCTCGCGGTACGCGCTCCTCGACGTGACGCAGCCGAAGGTCGTGGACGACGATCCGGGACGCGTCCCGGTGCCGTGGTGGTACCCGTACGGCTCGCACGCGGCGGAGGGCTTCCGCGGCCTGCTCGAAGCGACGTACGGCCAGGGGCTGCTGCCGCGCGCCGTCGGCGTGGCCCGCGGCTGGCGCGGCCTCGCGGGGCTCGCGCGACGGTACGCTCAGCGCCCGTGAGCGACTTCTCCCACGTGGGCGAGGCCGGCGACGTGCGGATGGTCGACGTCGGCGCGAAGCCCGTGCAGCGGCGGCGTGCCGTCGCCGCGGCGACCGTGCGCATGGCGCCCGAGACCGTCCGCCGGCTGCGCGAGCTCCCCAAGGGCGATGCACTCGCGACGGCGCGCCTCGCCGGGATCATGGCCGCGAAGCGGACGAGCGACCTGATCCCGCTCTGTCACCCGCTGCCGCTCACCCACGTGGAGGTCGAGCTCGAGCTCGGCGACGACACGGTCGAGATCACCGCCGCGGCGGCGACGGCGGCGCAGACCGGCGTCGAGATGGAGGCGCTGACCGCCGCCTCGATCGCGGCGCTCACCATCTACGACATGGCGAAGGCGGTCGACAAGGCGATGGTCGTCGAGTCGGTGCGCCTCGTGGAGAAGTCGAAGGAGTGACCGCCGCCGTTCTGACCGTCTCGGACGGGGTCGCGGCCGGCGAGCGCGAGGATCGCAGCGGCGCGCTCCTCGTCGAGCTGCTCGAAGGCGAGGGCTTCACGGTCGCGCACCGCGTCGTCCCCGACGAGCGCGAGCGGATCGCGGCGGCGATCGCGGAGCTCGCCGCGGACGCCCGGCTCGTCCTCACGACCGGGGGGACGGGCCTCGGCCCCCGGGACGTGACGCCCGAGGCGACGCGCTCGGTGCTCGACCGGGAGGCGCCTGGCATCGCCGAGGCGCTCCGGGCCGACTCGATCGCGAAGACGCCGCACGGGCTGCTCGGCCGCGGGGTGGCGGGCGTCCGCGGGAGCACGCTCGTGGTGAACCTCCCCGGCTCGACCGGCGGGTGCCGCGACGGCTTCGCGATCCTGCGGCCGGCGCTCGGACACGCACTCGAGCTCCTGGCCGGCGAGCCGTCCGAGCACGTCCAGACGTGACCGACACGCTCGCACCGCTGCCCGTCCGCTTCGCACGCCTCGTGAAGATCGAGCACACGGTGTTCGCGCTCCCGTTCGCGTACGTGGGCGCGCTGCTCGCCGTCGACGGGTGGCCCGGCTGGGGCGAGATGCTCTGGCTCACGGTCGCGATGGCGGGCGCCCGCTCGCTCGCGATGGCGCTGAACCGGCTCGTCGACGCGGAGATCGACGCGCGGAACCCGCGGACGGCCTCCCGCGAGCTGCCCTCCGGCCAGCTCGGCCGCACGCAGGTCGTCGCGTTCTGCGTCGTCTCGCTCGCCGTGTTCCTCGTCGCGGTCTGGCAGCTCGACCCGCTCGTCCGCTGGCTGTGGCCGATCCCCGTGGCGGCGTTCGTCGTCTACCCGTACCTGAAGCGCTTCACGTGGCTCGCGCACCTCTGGCTGGGCGCGGTCGACGGGCTCGCGCCGGTGGGCGCGTGGGTCGCGGTGACCGGCGAGCTGCCGTGGGAGGCGTGGGCGCTCGGCGGCGCGGTCGCCTTCTGGGTCGGCGGGTTCGACCTCTTCTACGCCCTGTTCGACCGCGAGGTCGACCTGCGCGAGGGGCTCCGGTCGTGGGCGACGCGGTTCGGCGTCCGCGGGGTGTTCGTCGGCGCGCGCATCTTCCACGTGCTCACGATCGTGCTGCTCGCCGTCGCCGGGCTCGGGCTCGGCGTCGGGGGGTTCTACTGGGTCGGCGTCGCCGCCGTCGCGGCGCTGATGCTCTACGAGCATCTGATCGTGCGACCCGACGACCTGCGGCGGCTCGATGCGGCGTTCTTCACCGTGAACGGCGTGATCAGCGTCGTCTTCTGCGCGTTCGTCGCCCTCGACGTGCTGCTCTAGACGGCGCGCAGGCCCTCTGCCGTCGCCATCACCGTCGCGCGGTCCGGGACGACCAGCGCCTTCCTGCCGAACGCCGCCTTCACCGCCGTCGGCCGGCCGAGCCGGATCCACAGCGGCCGGCGGACGCCGAGCCGCAGCGTGCGGCCGCGGTGCAGCGTGCCCGACCAGACGAGCCTGCCGGTCGCGCGCGAGCGACGGACCTCGACCCACGAGTCGGCGATCCCCGTCAGCAGCAGCGGCCGGACCGGCTTCGGCGCCGCGGACGGTGCAGGGCGCGTGGTCGGCGCCGGCGTCGCCGTCGGCACCGCCGCGGCCGTCTGCCGCGTGGACGTGCCGTCGTCCGCGAGCTGCCAGGCGCCGACCGCGAGCACGAGCGCGAGGCCGGCCGCCGCCGCGGCCCCGGCGCCGAGCCACGGCCGGCGGATCGGCTCGTAGGGCACCTGCGCCTGCGGGGCGATCGGCTCCTCGACCTCTCGCCGACGCGCGCGGAAGTGCGCCAGGAACTGCTGCGGATCGAGTTCGAGGTGTGCCGCGTACGTGCGCATGAAGGCCTTCGCGTAGGCCTCGGCGGGGAGCTCGTCCCAACGCTCGTCCTCGATCGCCTCGAGGTAGCGCCGGCGGATCCGGGTCGTGCTCTCGACGGACTCCAGCGTGAGGCCGCGCCGGATGCGCTCCTCGCGGAGGCTCGCGCCGATGCCGAGCGTCTCGAGCATGGACGGTCCTCGTTCGCGCGGCGTCCCCCGACTCCTACACTGGCGCGGTGATCCGTGCCCGCGGCCTCGAGAAGCGCTACGGGACGAAGCGTGTCCTGCACGGCGTCGAGCTCGACGTCGAACGCGGCGCCTTCGCCGTCGTCACCGGCCCGAACGGCTCGGGGAAGACGACCCTGCTGCGCCTCGTGGCCGGGCTGCTCGTGCCGACGCGCGGCGAGCTCGAGGTCGACGTCGACCGGGGCCGTGTCGGCTTCCTCGCGCACGAGCCCCTCGTCTACCGCGATCTGACCGCGGTCGAGAACCTCGACCTCTTCGGCCGCCTCTACCGCGTCCCCGAGCGGCGAGAGCGGATCGGGATGCTGCTCGAGCGCTTCGGCCTCTGGGACGCGCGGCGCGAGCGCGTGCGGGCGTACTCGCGCGGGATGCAGCAGCGGCTCGCGCTGTGCCGCGCGCTCCTCCACGACCCGGACCTCCTGCTGCTCGACGAGCCGTACAACGCGCTCGACGCGGAGGGCGCGGCCCTGCTCGACCGGGAGCTCGCGGAGCTGGCCGGCGACCGGACCTTCGTCGTCGCCACGCACGACCCCGACCGGCTGGCGCCGCTCGCGACGACGCGCGTCGCGTTCGGATGAGCGGCTACCTCCGAGACGCGGCGGCGCTCGCGCGGAAGGACCTGTTGCTGGAGCTGCGCGGCCGCGAGCTCCTGCCGTCGATGGCGCTGTTCGTGATCGCGACCCTCGTCGCGTTCCGGTTCGCCCTGACGGCCGAGCAGGAGGCGGCCTCGCAGGGGCTCCTGTGGGTGGCGATCCTCTTCACGGCGCTCCTCGGTCTCGGCCGCGCGTTCGTGCCCGAGCGGGAGCAGGGGATCCTGGACGCGCTCGTGCTCGCGCCGTGCGACCGCAGCGCGATCTGGCTCGGGAAGGTGCTCGCGACGATGGCGTTCCTCGTCGTCGTCGAGGCGGTCGCGCTCCCCGCGTTCGCGCTCTTCTTCGGGGGCGTCTCCGCGCCGACGGTCGCGGCCGTCGCGCTCGCGAACGTCGGGATCTGCGCCGTGGGGACGCTGCTCGCGGCGATGGCCGTCGCGGGTCGCGCCCGCGAGGTGCTCCTGCCGCTCCTCTTCCTCCCGCTCGCGATCCCCGTCGTGGTCGGCGGCGTCGGTGCCACGGTGGCCGACGACCCCGGCCGCTACCTGGCCTTCCTGGGCCTCTACGACGGCGTTTTCGCGATACTTGCCTGGGCCACCTTTGAGTACGTCGTCGTCGAATAGGAACGGGGCCGTGCTGGCCCTGGCCACGCTCGTCCTGCTCGGGGGCGGCATCGCCCTGGCGCTCCTGTGGGCGCCCGAGGACGCCGACCAGGGGCCGAGCCAGCGCATCTTCTACATCCACGTCCCGCTCGCGCTGACGGCGTACGCGTGCTTCTTCTGGGGCGCGTGGAAGGGACTGCGCCTCCTCTGGACGCGCGAGCAGCGCTACGACCTCGAGGGGTACACGGCGATCCACCTCGGTCTGATCTTCGGCCTGCTCACGCTCGCCACCGGATCGATCTGGGCGAAGATCTCCTGGGGCGTGTGGTGGAGCTGGGGCGAGCGCCAGCTCGTGCTCTTCCTGATCCTGTTCCTCTTCTACTCGGCGTACTTCATGCTGCGCTACTCGCTCGAGCCCGGGGCGTCGCGCGCGAACATCTCCGCCGTGTACGCGCTCCTCGGCGTCGTGCTGATCCCCGTCTCGTTCCTCGCGATCCGGCTCGCCGAGAACTTCATCCACCCGGTGGTGTTCACGCGCGACGTGCAGGACAACCTCCCGACGGAGATGCTCGTGACGTTCTGCGTCTGCCTCGCCGGGATGCTCGCGCTGGCCGCGACGCTCTACCGCAACGAGCTGCTCGGGAAGCGCCTGGACGAGCGGCTGCGCGAGCTGCGCGAGGCGCTGGCGTGAGCTCGGGCGAGAAGTACCTGTCGGCGGCGTACGTCGTCGTCCTCCTCACGGTGCTCGGCTACCTCCTCATCCACTCGCTGCGGCTCTCGCGGCTCGCCCGCGAGATCGACGAGCTGGCCGAGCTCGCGCGCTCGAGGCGGGACGATGGCTGAGCTGCTCGTCTGGCCGGCGCTCGTCGCGTACTCGGAGGCGGCGGTGGCCTCGGCGGCCGAGGTGCGGCATCCCGGGCTCGCCGGGAGGCTCGCCGTCTGGGGCGTCCGCATCGGCTGGCTCGCGCAGACGGCGCTGCTCGCCGCCCAGGTGCAGGGGGCCGACGCGTTCCCGTGGTCGACCTGGGCAGGCGCGCTCAACCTCCTCTCGTGGCTCGTCGTCTCGGTCTACCTCGTGTGGGGCTGCCGCGCGTCGTTCCGTCTGCTCGGTCTCGCGGTGACGCCGCTTGCGGCGCTGCTGCTGGCGGTGGCGTGGGCCGGCGGCGGGACGGGCCCGGAGGGCGACCATCCGGGCGCCCTGCTCGTCCTCCACGTCGCGCTGATGCTCGCGGGCTTCGCCGCGTTCGTGCTCGCCGCCGGCCTCGCGGGTCTGTACCTGTGGCAGGAGCGACGCCTGAAGCGGCGCGAGCCGACCCTGCTCCGCCTCCGGATCCCGCCGCTCGAGACGCTCGACCGCCTCGAGTCGAGGACGCTCCTCGCGGGCCTCGGCGCGCTCACGCTCGGGATCCTCGTCGGCGCTGCGAGCTTCGCCGTGGACGGCGGCTCCTTCGATGCGGCGATGGCCGCCACGGTCGCGGCGTGGGCCGTCTACGCCGGCTACGTGCTGCTGCGCCTCCGCGGGCTCCACGGACGCCGTTCCGCCCTCTACGCCGTCTCGGCCGTCGCCGCGCTGCTCGTCGTCCTCCCCGTCACCCACTTCGCCGGATGAGACTCGTGCTCGTGGGCACGTCGCACCACCAGGCCCCCGTGGAGCTGCGCGAGCGCGTCGCGCTCGACCGCGCGAACGCCGCGCGCGCCGCGTCGCAGCTCGCGGCGGGCGGTGCCGAGGCCGTCGTGCTCTCGACGTGCAACCGGACGGAGGCGTACGTCGCACACGAGGACGACGCGGCCGCCGAGGCGATCGCGGCGACGCTCTTTCCCGACCCCGAGCTGACGCCCGCGCTCTACCGGCTGCGCGACGAGGCCGCGGCGCTCCATCTGTTCCGCGTCGCCGCCGGCCTCGACTCGCTCGTCCCCGGCGAGGGCGAGATCCTGGGGCAGGTGCGCGCGGCGTACGAGATCGGCGCGCCCGGACCGCTCCTCGACCACCTGTTCCGGCAGGCGCTCCATGCAGGGAAGAAGGTGCGGACCCAGACGGCGATCGCCGAGAGCCCGGCCTCGGTCTCGGCCGCCGCCGCGTCGCTCGCGCAGTCCGTGTTCGGCGACCTCGCCGGACGGCGGATCCTCCTCGTGGGCGCCGGGAAGGTCTCGGAGCTGGCCGCGCGGAACCTCAGCTCCCGCGGCGCCGACGTCGCGGTCGTCGCCAACCGGACGCAGGAGCGCGCCTCCGACCTGGCCGCGCGTCTCGGCGCCGAGGCGCTGCCGCTCGACCGGATCCGGGAGGAGCTGGGACGGGCGGACGTCGTCGTCGCGTCCACGAGCGCCCCGGGCCTCGTGATCCGGGCCGAGGACGTGCCGCCGCGCAGGGGGCGGCCGCTCCTGCTCGTCGACCTGGCGGTCCCGCGCGACCTCGACCCCGCGATCCACGAGCTCGACGGGTGCTTCCTCTACGACATCGACGACCTCGAGGCGGTCGTCGCCGAGTCCCTCGCCTCGCGCCGCGGGGAGGCGGAGCGGGCCGAGCGGCTCGTCGCCGCCGAGGCGGACGCGTGGCGCGAGTGGCAGGCCTCGCTCGAGGTCGTCCCGGCGATCGCGTCGCTCAGGGCACGCGCCGAGGAGATCCGCCGCGCGGAGCTCGACCGCGTCTCGGCGCGGCTCTCCGACGAGGAGCGGCGTGCGCTCGAATCGGTCACCTCGCGGATGCTCGACAAGCTGCTCCACCTGCCGACCGTGCGGATGAAGCAGGCGGCGGTGACAGCCGACGGGGTCGTCTATGCTGACGCGGTGCGCCACCTGTTCGGCCTCGGGGAGGACCAGCGCTGACGGCCCTCCGCTCGCTGACGGGGCGCCCGCTCCCGGTGCAGGCCCCGACGGCGTTCGTGCGTGTCCGCCCCCGCGAGACGCGGAGCTGCGGGTTGACGAAGCCGCGTCATCTGCGCTGCGGCGATGCTGGTTCGCGTCGGCACGCGCGGTAGCCGGCTCGCGCTCACCCAGGCCGAGCAGGCGGTCGAGCCGCTCCGCCGGCCCGGGATCGAGATCGCGCTCGTGCCGATGACGACGGCCGGCGACCGCGACCGGACGAAGCCGTTCGGCGAGATCGGCGACCGCGGCGTCTTCGTCAAGGAGATCGAGGAGGCGCTCCTGGCCGGCCGGATCGACGTCGCCGTCCATTCCGCCAAGGACATGACCTCGAGCGCGACCGACGGCCTCGCCGTCGGCGCCTACCCCGTGCGCGAGGATCCGCGCGACGCGCTCTGCGGCGCGGACGCGGTCCGCCCGGGGATGCGGATCGGCACGGCGTCGGTCCGCCGCCGCGCGCAGCTCCTCGCCTTCGAGCCCACGCTCTCGATCGAGCCGCTACGGGGCAACGTCGACACGCGCCTGCGCAAGCGGGGCGAGCGCGGGCTGGATGCGATCGTGCTCGCGGCGGCCGGGCTCGAGCGGCTCGGCCTCGCCCGCGAGATCGGGCACCGGTTCGACCCGGAGGAGCTCCTCCCGGAGGCGGGGCAGGGCGCGCTCGCGCTGCAGGTGCGCGCGGGCGACGAGCACCTCGTCGAGGCCGTGGACGACGCGGAGACGCGGCGCCGCGTCGAGGCGGAGCGCGCCTGCGTGGCGCGGATCGGCGGCGGGTGTCTCGCTCCCGTGGCGGCCCACCACGACGGCCTGGCGCTGACCGCGCTCGTCGCCGACGAGGACGGCCGCTGGATCGAGCGGCGCACCGGCGACGACCCGGATGCGGTCGCCGCCGAGCTCGCCCCGTTCCTCGCGTGAAGGTGGTCGTCACACGCCCGCGGAGGCGGGCCGACGAGCTCGTCGAGCGGCTCGAGGCACTCGGGCACGAGGTCGTGGTGTGCCCGCTGATCGAGACGCAGCCGCTCGGCGACGACCCGATCGACGTCGCCGGCTACGACTGGGTGGTGGTCACGAGCCGGACCGGCGCCGAGGAGCTGCGGCGGCGGATGCGCGGCTCGCCGGCGCGCGTGGCGGCGATCGGGACCGCGACGGCGGACGCGCTCGGCGGCGCCGACCTCGTCCCCCGCGTGTCGACGCAGGAAGGCCTGCTCGCGGAGCTGCCGCGGCCGGCGGGGCGGGTGCTCTTCGCCGGAGCCGAGGAGGCGCGACCGCTGCTCGCCGAGGCGCTCGGCGCCGACGTCGTCCCGCTCTACCGCACGCGCCGCCTCACCCCCGAGGCGTTCCCGCGCGACGCCGAGGTCGTCCTGCTCGCCTCCGCGTCGGCCGCCGAGGCCTACGGGGCGCTCGCGCGCGCGGCGCCGGCGATCTCGATCGGCCCGCAGACGACCGCCGCGGCGACCGCGGCAGGCGTCAGAATCGTCGCCGAGGCAACGACCCACGACGTCGCCGGCCTCGTCGACGCGCTCACCCGATGGTCATCACCTTCCTGACCGACTTCGGCCTCTCCGACGACTTCGTCGGGGTCTGCCACGGCGTGATGAAGCGCATCGCGCCCGACGCGCACGTGATCGACATCACCCACGGGATCCCGCCGCAGGCCGTGCTCCAGGGCGCGCTCGTGCTCGCGAACACCGTCCCCTACATGCCCGAGGGCGTGCACCTCGCCGTCGTCGACCCCGGCGTCGGCGGCTCGCGGCGGCCGCTCGCGCTGCGCGACGCGGCCGGCCGGCTCTACGTCGGGCCCGACAACGGGCTGCTGATCCCCGCCGCGCTCCGGAACGGCGGCGTCGCGGAGGCGCGCGAGCTCGCGAACCCGGACTACGCGCTCCCCTCCGTCTCGCGGACGTTCCACGGCCGTGACCTCTTCTCGCCCGCGGCCGCGCACCTCGCGAACGGCGTCGAGCTCGCGAAGCTCGGGCCGCCGCTCGACCCGGACGCGCTCGTCCGCCTCGACCTCCCCGAGCCGACCGTCGGCGAGGCGCGCATGCGCGCGACGGTGCTCTACATCGACACGTTCGGGAACGTCCAGCTCAACCTCACGCGCGAGCACCTCGAGCGGATCGGCGTCCTCCCCGGGACGACCGTCGAGCTCGCGAGCGGCCCCGACCGCTTCTACGCCGTGGCCGCGCGGACGTTCGCGGACGCGCGCCCGGGCGACCTGCTCCTGTACGAGGACAGCTACCGCAACATCGCGCTCGCGATCAACCGCGGGAGCGCCGCCGCGATCCTCAACGCCGCGCCCGGCCGCGAGCTCCTGATCAGGGTCGACCGCGACTGAGCACGAAACGAGGGACGTCCGTGCCGGTCGACCGCGCGCGAACGTCCCTGTGCGTCCGGATCCTATGCGCGACGGCCCCGGGCGACAACCCGCCGCCCGGGGCCGGGTGCCCTAGATCCAGCTGAGGTTGTCCTGCATGAGCGGCACGAGGAAGTACAGGGCGAACGCGCCCGCCGCGAGCCACATGAACGGGTTCACCTCGCGCGCCTTCCCCTGCGCGGCGCGCACGACGACGTACGCGATGAACCCGAAGCCGATGCCGTTCGTGATCGAGTACGTGAACGGCATCAGCATGATGATCAGCGCCGCCGGCAACCCGATCTCGAGCCGCGAGAAGTCGATCCCCGCGAGGCGGCGCTGCGCGGCCTCGGCCGCGGTCGCGGGTTGGTGCGTCACCTCGGCCGCCTCGCCCTCCTCCTCGGTGAGCACCGAGACCATGAGGAAGCCGACGATCACGAGCGCGGCGGCCGTCGCCTGCGGCGGCACCATGCCGATGATCGGCGCGAAGAACATGAACGGGAGGAAGAGGAAGCCGCACACGACGGCGACCCATCCGGTGCGCCCGCCCGCGCTGACGCCGGCGCCCGACTCGATGTAGGTCGTCGCCGACGAGGTCGACGACGCGCCGCCGGCGATCGCCGCGAGCGAGTCGACGAGCAGGGGCTTCTTCACCTCGGGCATCTCGCCCTGCGCGTTCACGTACCCGGCCTGGCGGCCGACCCCGACGAGCGTCCCCATCGTGTCGAAGAAGTCCGCCATGAAGAGGGTGAACACCCAGACGATCGCCGAGACGACGGCGAGCTCCGTGAACGCGTCGAAGTTGAAGTTCCCGAGGAGGGTCAGGTCGGGGTTCTCGTACACGTCGCCCGGCCAGGACGCTCCGGCGGTGAACCCGGCGTCGTTGCCCGAGGCCTCGTTGATCACGACGGCCGCGATCGTCGCGAGGATGATCCCGGCGACGAGGTCGCCCCGGAACCCGCGCGCACGGAGGACGATCGTCACGACGAGCCCGAAGATCGCGACCGCGATCGGCCACGTGGTGAGATGCCCGAGGGTCACGGGCGTCCCCTCGCCGCGGACGACGATGCCGGCCTGGTTGAGCCCGATGAACGCGATGAAGAGGCCGATGCCGATGGCGATCGCCTTCTTCAGCTCGAGCGGGATCGCGTTGAAGATCTTCTCGCGCCAGCCGGTGAGGACGAGCGCGGTGACGGCGATGCCCTCGAGCACGATCAGCCCCATCGCGGCCGGGAACGACAGCCCCTCGCCGACGACGAGCCCGAACGCGACGACGGCGTTCAGGCCGAGGCCGGGCGCGATCGCATACGCCATGTTGGTGTAGAGGCCCATCAGCATCGTCATCACGCCCGCGACGAGGCACGTGACGGCGAGCACCTGGTCGAACGGCAGGCCCCGGCTCGCGAGATCGGGGATCCCCGCGAAGCTGAGGATCTGCGGGTTCACGAAGATGATGTACGACATCACGATGAACGTCGTGAGGCCGGCCATCGTGTCGCGCCCGAGCGTGGTGCCGTGCTCGGCGAAGCGGAAGTAGCGCTCGAGGAACGTCCCGCGCCTCAGCGTCCCGGCCATCTCGGCCATCTGCTCCCTCCCGGTCGAACGTCGGAAACGGAGGCCCGAACGTAAGGCGCGCGCCGGTCGGAGCGGCAGGCGTCGCGGGTGCGAACGCTGCGCTCGTTGCGACGACGAGAGGAGGTGGCGAGGGCCGGACTCGAACCGGCGACACCCCGGTTTTCAGCCGAGTGCTCTACCAGCTGAGCTACCTCGCCACGGGAGAGGGAGTGTAGCCGCGGCCGCCCGTGCCGGAGCCGATCGTCTAGCCTCTCGGCCGTGTCCGGGCAGCGCGGTTCCGTTGCGGTCATCGGCGCTGCGCTCGACCTGGGGCAGGCGCGCCGTGGCGTCGACATGGGGCCGTCGGCGATCCGGTACGCCGGCCTCGAGGAGCGGCTGCGCGAGCTCGGCTACGAGGTGCTCGACCACGGCAACGTGCCGGCGCCGGTCGTCGAGTCGGTCGAGCTCCGCGACCGCGAGGCGCGCTACCTCCCCGAGGTGAAGGCGACGTGCGAGCGGATCGCGCTCCTCGTCGACGACGCCGTGCGCGGCGGGTCGATCCCGCTCGTCCTCGGCGGCGACCATTCGGTCGGCCTCGGGACGCTCGGGGGGATGTGGCGCGTGCACGGGCCGGGCGGGGTGCTCTGGATCGACGCGCACGGCGACCTCAACACGCCGCAGACCTCCCCGAGCGGGAACGTGCACGGGATGGTGCTCGCGGCGGCCCTCGGCCTCGGCGACGGCGCGTTCGCGACGGGCACGTGGGCGCTGCCGCTCGTCGATCCCGGCCGGGTCGCGCTCGTCGGCGTCCGCTCGCTCGACGACGGGGAGCGTGCGCGGCTGCGCGAGCTCGACGCGCGGGTCTTCACGATGAGCGAGATCGACCGCATGGGGCTCGAGCGCTGCATCCGCGAGGCGCTCGCGCACGTCGCCGGCCCCGGCTTCGTGCACGTGTCGCTCGACATGGACGTCGTCGACCCCGCCTACGCGCCCGGGGTCGGGACGCCCGTGCGCGGCGGGTTGTCCTACCGCGAGGCGCACCTCGCGATGGAGCTCGTGGCGGAGTCGGGGCTCGCGGGGTCGATCGAGGTCGTCGAGGTGAACCCGATCCTCGACCGCGGGAACGAGACGGCGTCCCTCGCCGTCGAGCTCGTGGCCTCGGCGCTCGGGGCGACGATCCTTTAGCCGAGGAAGCGGTCGACGGCATCGCCGGTCTCCCGGAGCGCGTCCCACATCACGATGTGTCCGCCGGGGACCGTCGCGACCTCGAGCTCGTCGATCCCCTCGCGCAGCACCTCGACCACGACGTCGGGGACGACGTCCGAGTCGGCGCCGTGGACGACGAGCGTCGGCACCTGCACCGTCTCGAACGGCGGCGGCGGCTTCGCCATCTCGCCGAACGCCGCGACGACGGATGCCTGGCAGTAGCGGTAGCGCCAGCGGCCGTCGTCGCCCTCCGCGAGGTGGACGTCGACCTCCTCCTGGACGAGTTCGTGCGGCGTCGACCGCAGGCGGCTCTCGCCGAAGCGGCGCTCGAGCGCCTCCGCGGGGGACGCGTACGAGCGGTCGCGGCGCTCGCTCTCCGCGCGCTCGAGCGCGACGTGCGGCGGCACCCACACCGCGGGATCGAGGAGCACCGCGCGCCGCACGAGCTCGGGGCGGTCGGCGACGAGCTCGAGCACGAGCCGGCCGCCGAAGCTGTGGCCGACCCAGTCGGCGCCGTCGACTCCGAGCGCCCGCGTCGTCTCGTGGAGGTCGTCGAGGTGCGTCTCGAGGTCCCACGGCGGCTCCCACGTCGAGGCGCCGTGGCCGCGGAGGTCGAGCGCGATCACGCGGTAGCGGCCGGAGAGGCGCGTCGCCAGCCGGCGGAACCGGTGCCCGCCGGCGTTGACGCCGTGGAGGCAGACGACCGCCGGCGCCTCGGGGTCGCCCCATTCGACGTGGTGGAGGACGGCTACGGCCCGCGCTCCTCGCCGGTTCCCGACGGCCGGTAGTACGTCCGCCCGCGCAGCTCCTCGGGCAGGTGCTCGGTCTCGAACCCGCGCGGGTCGTCGTGCGGGTAGACGTAGCCCTTCCCGTGGCCGAGCTTGCGGCCGCCGTAGCTGCCGTCGCGGAGGGCCTTGGGCGGCTTGACGTTGCCGAGCTCGCGCACGTCGCGCGTCGCCTCGTTGAGGGCCACGTAGCTCGCGTTCGACTTCGGCGCGAGCGCGAGGTAGATCGCCGCCTGCGACAGGTTCAGCCTCGCCTCGGGCAGGCCGACGTGCTCGACCGCCTGCGCCGCCGCGACGGCGACGAGCAGCGCGCGCGGGTCGGCGTTCCCGATGTCCTCCGAGGCGAGGACGACCATCCGCCGTGCGATGAAGCGGGCGTCCTCGCCGCCCTCGAGCATCGCCGCGAGGTAGTAGACGGCGGCGTCGGGGTCGGACCCGCGCATCGACTTGATGAACGCCGACGTGAAGTCGTAGTGCGCGTCGCCGCCCTTGTCGTAGACCACCGGCCGCTTGCGGGCGGCGTCCTCCACGTGCCCCGCCGAGAGCGGCGCGTCCTCCGCCCGCGCCGTCTCCCATGCGAGCTCGAGCACGTTCAGCGCCGTCCGCGCGTCGCCGCCGGCACGCCGGATGATCAGCTCGACCAGCTCCCCGGGCACGTCCGCGCCGAGCTCGTCCGCGCCCCGGCGCACGATCTCCGCGAGCGCCTCCGGCCCGAGCGGCTCGAGCTGGTAGATCTGCGTCCGCGAGAGGAGCGCCGAGTTGACCTCGTAGTACGGGTTCTCCGTCGTGGCGCCGACGAGGGTGATCAGTCCGTCCTCGACCGCCGGCAGGAGCGCGTCCTGCTGCGCCTTGTTGAACCGGTGGATCTCGTCGAGGAAGAGGATCGTGCGCTGTCCGTGCGCACCGAGGCGCTCGCGGGCGCGCGCGAGGACGCCGCGGACGTCGGCGACGGACGCCGAGACCGCCGACAGCTCCTCGAAGGCGGCGCCCGTGGTCGTGGCGACGATCCGGGCGAGCGTCGTCTTGCCCGTGCCCGGCGGGCCGAAGAAGATCGCCGACCGCACGCGGTCCTCCTCGATCGAGCGCCGCAGGGCCGACCCGGGCCCGACGACCCCCTCCTGGCCGACGAACTCGTCGAGCGTCCGGGGGCGGAGCCGCGCCGCGAGCGGGGCGACCTCGCGCGTCCGCTCCTGCGCCGCGTCGGAGAAGAGGTCTCCCATCCGCCGAAGTATGCTCCCCCCGTGGCGGTCGAGGACTTCTCGCAGCCGATCCTCGCGGGCGAGGGTGGGAGCGACTACGAGCGCTACCTCCGGACGGACGAGCTGCTGCGGCTGCAGAAGCGGCCGGAGGAGCGGGCCCACCACGACGAGCTGCTCTTCCAGACCGTGCACCAGAGCTCGGAGCTCTGGCTGAAGCTCGCCTCCGAGGAGACGGAGGCGGCGGCCGGTCACCTCGGGCGGCGGGAGGTCGCGCCGGCGCTGCGCCTGCTCGCCCGCGTGCACCTCTGCCTGCGCTTCGTGACGGAGCAGCTCGACATGCTCGAGCGCATGTCGCCGTGGGAGTACCAGGAGATCCGTCGCGTGCTCGGTCACGGCTCGGGCTTCGACTCGCCCGGCTTCCGCGAGCTCCGGCGCTGGGCGCCCGCGCTCGTGCAGGAGCTCCACGCGATCCTCCGCGAGCGCGGCCTCGACCTGCGCGGCCTCTACGTCGAGGGGCGTGAGCACGAGGAGCTCTACGGCCTCGCAGAGGCGCTGATCGAGCTCGACGAGCGTGCCCAGGCGTGGCGGATCCGCCACTACCAGGTGGTCGCCCGCGTCATCGGCGACCAGGTGGTGGGGACGCAGGGGACGCCCGTCGAGGTGCTCGGCCGGCTCGTCAAGCAGCGGTTCTTCCCCGAGCTGTGGGAGGTCCGGAACGCGCTGACGGCCTACGCGAAGGAGTCGGAGTAGCCGTCGTCGAGCTCCTGCGGGAGCTCATCCGCGCCGACACCGTCAACCCGCCGGGCAACGAGACGCGCGTCGCGGAGATCCTCCGCGCGTACCTCGAGGAGGCGGGCGTCGAGGTCGAGCTGTACGCGAAGGTGCCCGACCGCGCGAACCTCGTCGCGCGCATCCGCGGCACCGGCGCCGGGCCGTCGCTCGCGTTCCTCTCCCACACCGACACGGTGCTCGCGGAGCCCTCGGAGTGGCAGCGCGACCCGTGGTCGGGCGCGATCGTCGGCGACGAGATCTGGGGACGCGGGGCGCTCGACATGAAGGGGCAGGTCGCGGCGAGCGCGGTGGCGCTGGCGACGCTGGCGCGCGAGGGCTTCCGCCCGAACGGCGACCTGCTCTTCGTCGCCGCGGCGGACGAGGAGGTCGGAGAGGACTTCGGCCTGCAGTGGCTCGTCCGCGAGCACCCCGAGGCGGTCCGCGCCGACCTCGCGATCAACGAGGGCGGAGGCGACCGCGTCGTCCTCGGCGGCCGGCCGATCTACCTCTGTGCGACGGCCGAGAAGATGAGCGCGCCGTTCAGGCTCCGCGTGCACGGCCGCAGCGGGCACGCGTCGATGCCGTCGATCGCCGACAACGCGCTCGTGAAGGCGGCGCGGATCGTCGAGACGCTCGCGGCGTATCGACCGCGCATGCGCCACATCCCCGAGACGGAGGAGCTGCTCCGCGTCGTCCTCGGCGAGGTGCCGCCGCCCGAGGACGCGGCCGCGCGGGCCGAGGCGGTGCATCCGCTCGCGCGCACGCTGGTCGAGCCGCTGCTCTCGCTGACGTTCACGCCGACGATGGTCGAGGCCTCGCGGAAGCGGAACGTGATCCCGGCCGTCTGCGAGCTGGTCGTCGACTCGCGCCTCCAGCCGGGGCGGCCGCCGGCGGAGCAGCTCGAGGAGCTGCGGGCGGCGATCGGCGAGGACGGCTACGAGTACGAGCCGATCGAGGCGATCGGCGGGACGCGGTCGCCCGTCGGCGGGCCGCTGTGGGACGCGGTCACCGCTTTCGTGGCCGAGGAGGATCCCGGCGCGGTCGTCGCCCCCGTCGGGTGCCCCGGCTTCACCGACAGCCACTGGATGCGGGACGCGTTCGGCACCGTCGCGTACGGCTTCTTCCCGATGCGGTCGATGGACCCCGAGGTCGCGGCGCTGCTCGTGCACTCGGCCGACGAGCGCGCGAACGTCGACGACCTCGAGCTCGGCGTGCGGTGGCTGCGCTTCGCGGCGCGCCACGTGGGCGCGCTCAGCGCGTGAGCGGCCAGCGGGCGAACTCGCGCAGGGGGTTGCGCCACTCGGCGTGGAACGCCGGCCCGACCGGCCCCAGCCCGAAGGCGAGCGTCGCGTTCCCCGCGTGGAACCAGCCGGTCTCGCCCCACGCGCCGGGGTAGGCGAGCCACGCGGGCGGCGGCGCGAGCGGCACGAGCGCCGGCCGGACCGTCGGCCCCCCGCCGGTGACGTCGACCGGGACGGTGCGCAGCGCGCGGAAGACGACGCGTGCGGCGTCCGGCCAGCAGCGGAGGTCGTGCCGGTGCGTCCCGCGTGCCGGGTAGTTGGCGTGCGACCCGCGCGCGACGTAGGCGAGCGGGCGGAGGCCCCGCTTCGGTGCACGGGCCCACGTCCGGCGCGCTCCCGAGCAGTGCTGGCTGTAGCCGACCTGGAGCGGCTTCCCGCTCCGGTCGAGCACGACCACGACCTCCTCCCAGTCGCCCTCGTGCGTGCGCCAGATCAGCTCGTTCGCCGGCGTCGCGACCGTCCAGAGGTTGAACGGGTAGAAGAGCCAGTACGACAGCACGATCCGCGTGCGGGTGACGAGTGCCCGGCCGTAGACGGTCGGTTGGCCGTTGAGACGGGCGTAGCACCAGATCGCGCCCACCCCCGACGCGGGGTCGCACGGCGTCACGTCCAGGTGCCCGTCGACCTCGACCGCACCGGCGAGGAACGGCTCCACCGGCGATGCGGCGAACGCCTCCCCGGTGGCGTAGACGAGGACGGGTGCGTGCCGCGCGAGCAGCTGCTGCGGCGAGGGCGCGGCGAGGGCGACCGCGGCGAGCAGGGCGGCGGCGAGCACGGGAGGTAGCGTAGGCGCATGCTCGAGCTGTTCCAACCGGAGGG
This sequence comes from Pseudomonadota bacterium, assembly GCA_050262775.1. Classification (GTDB taxonomy): domain Bacteria; phylum Actinomycetota; class Thermoleophilia; order Gaiellales; family Gaiellaceae; genus DATHTC01. Next base: position 52,923 of record JBLNEO010000116.1, read on the forward strand.
CGCGTGGGAGGCGCTCGAGGCGTACCTCGCGGACGAGCTGTGGGGCCGCCCGGACCGCGTCGCCGACCTCTACCTCCATCACGGCCTCTCGGCGCTGCTCCGGCGCGACGCCTCCCCGCCGCCGCCCGAGCCCTGCCGCCTTCCGCTCCTCGCGTGCGGCGTCCGCGAGGTGCGGGTGACGCGAAACGGGACACGCAACGGTCGCTCGCGTGGTCGGCTTCGCGTCGGGCCGTGGGAGTCGACGTGGCGCGACGGCGACTACCTCGACGCGGTCGAGGCCGTGCGGGGGGCGATCGCGCGGGGGGACGTGTACCAGGTGAACCTCGTGCGCCACCTCGCCGCGGCGTTCGACGGCGAGCCGGATGCGCTCGCCGCCGCGCTGGCGCCGCTGCGTCCGCTGCACCCGCGGCCGCTCGTCGGCGACGGCTGGGCGATCGTCTCGGCCTCGCCCGAGCTCTTCCTCGCGCGTCGCGGTCGTCGCGTCTGGACGTGTCCGATCAAGGGAACACGGCCCGCAGGCGTGCCGGTCGAGGGCGCCAAGGACGCCGCCGAGCACACGATGATCGTCGACCTCGAGCGCAACGACCTCTCGCGCGTGTGCGTCCCCGGCTCGGTGCGGTGGCCCGAGCTGATGGTCGAGCGGCAGCTCGCGGGCGTGACGCACCTCGTCTCGACCGTCGAGGGCCGGCTGCGCGAGGGCGTGCCGCTCGCCGAGCTCCTCGACGCGGCGTTCCCCGGCGGCTCCGTCACGGGCGCGCCGAAGATCGCCGCGATCGACCTGATCGCCGCGCTCGAGCCCGTCGGCCGTGGCGCCGCCATGGGGGCGCTGGGGACGGTGTGGCCGAACGGCGACCTCGAGCTCGCGCTCACGATCAGGACGTTCGCGGTCGCGGACGGGCGCCTGCACCTGTGGGTCGGCGGCGGCATCGTCTGGGACTCCGAGCCCGAGGCGGAGCTCGCCGAGACCCGGACGAAGGCCGCGCCCCTGCTGGCCGCGATCGGCGCGCCGCTGCCGGAGCCGGCACACGCGTGACGCTGCTCGCGCTCGCGGTCACCGGACGCGGCCTCGTCGACCCCGACGTGCCCGTGCTGCACGCCGACGACGACGCGCTGCTGCGCGGGCGCGCGGCGTTCGAGACCCTCCGCGTCTACGGCGGCAAGGCGTTCCGCCTCGACGCGCACCTCGACCGCCTCGATGCCTCCTCGGCACGGATCGGGCTCGCGCCGGTGCCGCGCGACGAGCTCGCGCGGCTGTCGGCGGACGCGCTCGCGGCGGCGGGCGAGCCGGACGCCGTGCTCCGGCTGCTCTGGACCGCCGGCCGCGAGGGCGGCGAGCCCGTCGGCCTCGCGCTCGTCGCGCCGATCGGCGCGTGGATCGAGGAGGCGCGGCGCGACGGGATCCGCCTCGTGTCCCTGCTCGGCCCGGGGGCCGAGGCGCCCTGGCTCCTCGGCGGCGTCAAGTCGACGAGCTACGCGGTGAACATGGCGGCGGAGGCCGAGGCGAAGCGTCGCGGCGCCGACGACGCCCTCTTCGTCGACCACGACGGGACGGTGCTCGAGGGACCGGTCTCGAACGTCTGGTGGCGGGTCGGGACGACCCTGTTCACGCCGTCGCTCGAGCTGGGCGTGCTCGCCGGCGTCACACGTGCCGCGCTGCTCGAGCTCGCGCCGCAGCTCGGCTACGAGGCCGACGAGGGCGCCTTCCCGCTCGCCGCGATGGCCGCGGCGGACGAGGCGTTCACGTCCTCGTCCGTGCGCGAGGTGCTGCCGGTGGTCGAGCTCGACGACGCGCCGATCCCGCGGGGAGGCGCGGCCCCCGCCCTGCAGGCGGCGCTGCGCGAGGTCGCCACGGCGTGAGGATCCTCGCGCTCGTCCACCAGCCCGACGCACCGCCGGGGACCTTTGCCGACGTCGCCGCCGCGTCCGGCGCGAGCCTCGTCACGTGGGACGTGCCGCGCGCCGGCCGGCCGGGCGGGCTCGACGGGTTCGACGGCGCGATCAGCTTCGGCGGCGAGCCGCACCCCGACGAGGAGGCCGACCACCCGTGGATCCTCACGGAGCTCGACGTCCTGCGCGAGCTCGTGGCCGCCGACGTGCCGACGCTCGGGATCTGCCTGGGCGGCGAGCTGCTCGCGCGCGCGCTCGGCGCGCCGATCGGGCCTGCCCCCGAGGAGCTGGGCTTCGTCACCGTGGAGCGGACGGTCGACGACGACCCCGTGCTCGGTGCGCTGCCGCGCCGGTTCGACGCGCTGCAGTGGCATCGCTACGGCTTCGGCCTCCCCGACGGCGCGGTCGCGGTCGCCCGCAACGACGCCGCGCTCCAGGCGTTCCGCGTCGGGCGCAGCGCGTGGGGCCTCCAGTTCCACCCCGAGGTCGACCGCGCGATCGTGGAACGGTGGGCGCTCGACGAGCGCCGCCCGGTGCCGCCGGGGGACTACGACGCGTGGACGCGGCTCGGCGCGCGGATCTGCCGTGGCTTCGTCGAGGTTTGCGGTATGCGACTCTGAGTCGATAACCTCGGACGACGATGGCGCGCGACAAGGTCAGGCTCGGCGGGATGGCGTTGCCGAACGGCGTGCTCGTGCACGGGCCGACCACATGGGGCGCGGCCGTCCGGCTCCCGGACGGGACGGTGAAGGTCGCCTCCGCGCGGAAGCGCACGTTCGGCGCGAAGGTGACGAGCCCGCTGCTGCGCGGCCCGATCAAGCTCCTCGACGCGTTCGCCGTGCTGCCGCAGGTGAAGCGCGCCCTGCCCGAGGCGACACTGCCGATCGAGCGGCCGGGGGTCCTGGGGGCGATGGTGGCGAGCACGGTCGCCGTCCGCGCGATCCGCGGGTCGCGCGACCTCGCGCCGCTCGCGCAGGAGCTCGCGACGGGCCTCGTGTCGGTCGCCCCCGCGGTCGTCGCCCTCCGCGGCGGCGAGCTGGCGGCCTACCACGGGGCGGAGCACGTCTCGATCGGGACGTACGAGCACGGCGAGCGGCGGCCGAAGGAGCACGAGCGGTGCGGGTCGCACCTCATCGGCCCGCTGCTGGCGACGAGCGCGATCGGCAACCTCCTCGCCGCGCGCGCGCCCGCCCACCTGCGCGCGCCGGCGCGCGCCGCGGCCGCCGTGGGCGCGGCTGCCGCGTCCGTCGAGCTCTTCGGCTGGATGACGAGGAACCCGCGCAAGCCCCTCGCCCGCGCCCTCGCGCGCCCGGGCCACGAGCTCCAGTCGCGCTTCGCGACGGCGGAGCCGAGCGCGGCGCAGCTCGAGGTGGCGCAGGCGGCGCTCGACGCGTGCCTCGCCCGGGAGCACGGCGACGGCGACGCAGGCTGAGACGCGAACCCGGCTCCCGCCGGAGACGTTCTCGCTCCCCGTCGAGAAGATGCGCGACGGGTACTACTCCGACGCGTACTTCAACCACACGCGCGAGACGCTCCTGGCCGACGGACGCCGGCCGCAGGTGGTGATGCAGGTCTTCCAGAAGCGGTCGGCCTGGCTCGGCGGAATCGACGAGGCGATCGCGATCCTCAAGCTCTGCTCCCACGAGTGGGACGCGCTGACCGTGCGTGCCCTCTACGACGGCGACCGGATCGAGCCGTGGGAGACCGTGATGACGATCGAGGGCGACTACACGCTGTTCGCGCACCTCGAGACGGTCTACCTGGGCGTGCTCGCGCGGCGGACGCTCGTGACGACGAACGTCGTCGAGGTGCTGCAGGCGGCGAGATCCAAGCCGGTGATCTTCATGCCCGCGCGTCACGACCACTGGCTCGTCCAGACGGGGGACGGGTACGCGGCGTACCTCGCCGGCCAGGTGTGCGGCGCGCCGATCGGCGTCACGACGGACGAGCAGGCCTCCTGGTGGGGCGGCAAGGGCGTGGGGACGGTGCCGCACTCGCTGATCGCGTCCTACGACGGCGACACGGTCCTCGCGGCACGGAAGTTCGCCGAGTGGGCGCCGGCGGACCTGAACGTGACCGTCCTCGTCGACTTCCGCAACACCTCGGTGGAGACCGCGCTCGAGGTCGCCCGCGCGCTCGGCCCCGCCCTCTGGGGCGTGCGCCTCGACACCTCCGAGAGCCTCGTCGACGCGTCGCTGTGGCACGAGCTCGGGGACTTCAGCCCGACGGGCGTGAACGAGCGCCTCGTCTGGAAGGTGCGCGAGGCGCTCGACGCAGAGGGGTTCGGCCACGTCCGGATCGTCGCGTCCGGCGGATTCACGAAGGAGAAGATCACGGCGTTCGAGGAGGCGGGCGTCCCGGTCGACGCGTACGGCGTCGGCTCCTCGCTGATCCGCGGCTCGAACGACTACACGGCCGACATCGTCGTGGCCGACGGCAGGCCCGCCGCGAAGGTCGGACGGCGCTTCCGGCCGAACGACCGGCTCGAGCTCGTGACGTAGCGGCTACGCCGCCGCCGAGAGCCGCAGGTCGGGCCACGTCGTGATCGGGTCGGTCGAGCGCACGACGTGCATCCCGGCCTCCGCGAAGCGGGCCACCGCGCGGTTCGCCTCGTCGGTGTAGTCGACGACGCCCGGGATCACGACCGGCGAGGTGCAGTCCTCGAGCAGGTACACCTTCCGCGCCAGCTCGCGCTCCTCGATGCCGGCCAGCAGGTCGTCGATCGTCCATGCGACGCAGTGGCTCTTGGCCTGTCCGGCCACGATCACGGCGTCGAACGAGAGCAGGAACTCGAGCAGCTCGTGGTTCTTCGCCGCGATCGGCTCGCCGTCGGGGCCCTCCGTCACCTCGGGGCCGAGCACGGAGTAGTGCTCCGTGAACGGGTTCCGGCCCTTCACCTCGAAGTGCGGCTGCGTCCGTCGCGCGAGCGCGTGGAAGAAGATCGCCTCCTCCACCGACGACACGAGCGCGTGCCCGATGCCGCCGAGCATCGCGTGGTACGGCCAGACGGTGAGCGCGTACTTCCCGCCGGACTCGAGCGCGCGCGTGTAGTGGCGCAGGTGCCGCCGGCCGTCCTCCTCGTCGACGCCGAGGCTCTCGAGGACGAGCGGGTCGACCCGGTAGCGACCGGCCTCGACGTCGTCCGCCGACACGAGCGTGTACGGCTCGGGATGGCGGCCCTCCTCGTCGACGAGGTAGACCGCATGGAAGATCTGCATCGCCTGGTGGGTGTCCATCGTCGGCACGATCTGGCTGATCGTGTCGAGGTTCCGGTAGAGGAACTCGCACAGGCGGCGGTTGTCGTCGACCGCCCCCGTGCCCGATCGGCCGCCGACGAAGAGCTCGAAGCCCGGTGTGCAGAACGTGTTCTGGACGTCGACGGCCATGAGGCAGAGGCGGAACGTGTCGTGCGCGGCCGGGCGGATCTCGTGGGCCGCCACCCACCGCTCCGCGTCGGCGGCGCGCTCCTCGTACGGGACCCGCCACACCTCGCCGACGCGTGCCGGGTCGAAATGCGTGGGAACCGGCAGCACGGGATCTAGTCTAGAGCCCGTGTTGCCGGAGCCGCCGCTCGTCGGCCGCGCGCTCGCGCTGGCGGCAGAGCTCGCGTTCGCGCACTCGTCCTCGCCCGAGGCGGGCCGCCTCCTGCACCTCCTCGCCGGCCAGCGGGGGCGCGAGCGCGTCGGCGAGATCGGGACGGGGACGGGTGTCGGCACCGCCTGGCTCGCCTCCGCGCTCGCGCCGGGCGTCCCGCTGTACACCGCGGAGGTGGTGCAGGAGCGGGCGCGCGCAGCCGCAGCGTTGTTCGCCGCCGACGACGCCGTGCACGTGCTCCAGGGTCGATGGCGCGAGGTTCTTCCCGAGCACGGGCCGTTCGACCTGCTGTTCTACGACGGCGGCCGCACGCAGCGTCCGGACGAGGAGGGCGAGGAGGTCGTGGCGCTGCTCTCACCGGGCGGCACCGTCGTGCTCGACGACCTCCACGAGGCGCACGGCAGCGACCCCGTGCGCGGGTTCTGGCTCGGCCATCCACGACTCGTCGGCATGGAGATCGGGCTCGCGCCGGCGATGCGGGCGATCGTGTGCGTGCGCGTCCTTTAGCCCGGAGCCGCCGCTGCCGATAGCGTCCGGGATGGGGATGGTGCCGCTCATGGACCTGACGTCGTTCGTCCAGGACTTCGTCGTCTTCTGGCTCCCGATCCTGTTCTTCATCCTGATGCTCGTGATCGTGTGGCTGCTGTTCCGCACGGTCGCGCTGATGCCGCGCGTGAAGCCGGCGCAGATCGAGCCGAACTCCGACTCCTCGGTGACGTTCGAGGACGTGGCCGGCCTGGAGGAGGCCCGGGAGGAGCTGCAGGAGGTCGTCGAGTTCCTGCGGACGCCGAAGAAGTTCGAGCGCCTCGGCGCGCGGGTGCCGAAGGGGATCCTCCTCTACGGCCCGCCGGGAACAGGGAAGACGCTGCTCGCGAAGGCGGTCGCCAACGCCTCCGGCGCCTCGTTCTACGCGGCGAGCGCGTCCTCGTTCGTCGAGATGTTCGCCGGCCTCGGCGCGGCGCGGATCCGCCGGCTGTTCAAGGAGGCCCGCAAGAACGCCCCGTCGATCATCTTCATCGACGAACTCGACGCCGTCGGCACCGCGCGGACGGGCGGCGGCTTCAACCGCGAGCACGACCAGACGCTCAACCAGCTGCTCGTGGAGCTCGACGGCTTCGACGCGCGCGAGCAGGTCGTGATCATGGGCGCCTCGAACCGGCTCCAGGATCTCGACCCGGCGCTGCTGCGCCCGGGCCGCTTCGACCGCCAGGTGCTCGTCTCGCCGCCCGACGTGAAGGCGCGCGAGGAGATCCTCCGCGTACACACGCGCGGCAAGCCGCTGGCCGCGGACGTCGACCTCGGGGCGATCGCACGGCAGACCGTCGGGCTGACGGGCGCCGACCTCGCGAACGTCGCGAACGAGGCGGCGATCTTCGCGGGCCGCAACGAGCAGCAGTACGTGCACCAGCGCGACTTCGACGTCGCGCTGGAGCGGGTGGTCGCCGGACTCCAGCAGCGGAAGGTCGTGACCGAGAAGGAGAAGCGGATCCTCGCCTACCACGAGGCCGGGCACGCGCTGATGTCGTTCCTGATGGCCGACACGATGCCGGTGCAGAAGGTGACGATCGTCTCGCGCGGCCAGGCGCTCGGCTACACCTTCAACGTCCCGAGCGAGGACCGCTACCTCCACACGCGCGAGGAGCTGATCGACCAGTTGAAGATCTATCTCGCCGGACGCGCGGCCGAGCAGGTCGTGTTCGGCCGCGTCACGAACGGCGCCGCGAACGACCTCGAGCGCGCGACGGCGATCACGCGCTCGATGGTGTTCGAGTGGGGCATGGGCGAGGAGGTCACGTCGCGGACGATGCGCGCCGACAACTACGCCCTCTCCGAGGAGACGAAGCGGCTTCGCGACGTGGAGCAGGCACGGCTCACCGACGAGGCGTACGAGGCGGCGATCGCGCTGCTGCAGAAGCACCGGGCGACGCTCGATCGGCTCGCGGCGGCGCTGCTCGAGCACGAGACGCTCGTCCGCGAGGAGATCGAGCAGGTGATCGGCGACGTGGCCCCCGAGTCGCACGCCTCCGAGACCGTCGGCACGGTCCGCGTGCTGCCGACCTCGCCCGGCGGCGACGTCTGACGGCCGGTCAGGCCGGGCGCGCGCCTCCCACCTCTCCACCCCCCACCCACCCACGGGGTAGCCGCAGTGTGTGCGTGGCGGGGGCCGTGTTCGTGCCGATTCCGTGCCGTGAGCGCACGCGCGCGATTGTGACTGCATCTGTGCCTTGACACGACATCACAATGATGTCATTATCTGGTCATGCAACTGTCAGTGCACGTCGACGCCGTCCAGTCCGACCTCGGCGCCGTGGCGGAGGCCGCGGGGCCCGAGCAGGCGGACGCGGCTCGCCGCATCGCCGCCGCCCTCGGCTCGTCGCTCCGGCTCCACCTGCTCGAGGCGGTCACGGAGGCGGCCCACGAGGTGTCGGCGCAGCTCCCCGCCGGACGCGTCGAGGTGCGCCTCGAGGCCGGCGATCCGGTCCTGTCCTTCCTCGAGGAGGCGCCGGCCCCGCCGGCGTTCGCCGCCGAGGACGCGTCCGCGCGGATCACGCTGCGGCTCCCCGAGGCGCTCAAGGCGAGCGTCGAGGCGGCCGCCGCGCGCGAGGGCGTCTCCGTCAACTCCTGGCTGGTGCAGGCACTGGCGCGGGCGGTCGAGTCGCGGCCGTCGCGCGGCAACCGCCTGACCGGCTTCGCCCGCAGCTAGACGAGGAGGTCGCTGCCATGACCACCGTCCATCTCCCCTTCGGGCACGTCTCCTGGCCCGAGCTCGAGCCGCTCTACGGCGACCGGCGCCCCGTTCGCCGCCCGCGCAGCGGGATCCGGAAGGGCGGCATCCGGTGACCGAGCGCTTTCCGACTCCGTCGTGGATCGTCGTCGACCTGAAGATCCCGGCCGGCACGGTCGAGCTCGAGGCCGTCGAGACGATCGAGACCGAGGTCGAGGTCGAGGCGCTCAACGCACCGGCACGCGAGCGGCTCGACAAGCTCGTCGTCTCGCTCGAGGGCGATCACCTGCGCGTGGAGGCGCCGGAGAAGAACACGTGGGTCGATCGGACGCCCGAGTACGCGGTCCGCGTCCGCTGCCCCCTCGGCTCGAAGGTCAAGCTCCGCAGTGCCTCGACCGACCTCGCCGCACGTGGTCGTCTCGGGTCGCTCGAGGTGAAGACCGCCTCGGGCGACGTCGCGGCGGAGGACGTCGACGGGCCCGTGCGCGTCGACTCGGCGAGCGGCGACGTCCGTGTCCGCAGTGCCGGGGCAGACGTCGAGCTCCGGACCGCGTCGGGCGATCTCGAGGTCGCCCGGGCACACGGACGCGTGAAGGCGCAGAGCGTGTCGGGCGACGTGGAGGTCGGCGAGGCGGCGGCCGCCGTCGAGGTGCAGACCGTGTCGGGCGACCTGCGCGTCGAGCGCGTCGACCTCGGCCCGCTCAGCGTCAACGCCGTGTCGGGCGACGTCGACGTGGCGATCGCGCCGGGGGCGGCGGTCTGGCTCGATCTCCGCTCGCTGAGCGGTGAGATGCGCTCGGAGCTCGACGCCGGCGAGGCGCCGGGAGACGGCGAGCACGTGGTCGAGGTGCGCGGGAAGACCGTCAGCGGCGACGTCCGCATCCGGCGCGCCGTCGTGTGAGGAGCCGCACCGAGATCGCGGACGTCGGCGGCACGGCGTCCGGGTCCGTCGGCTCCGTGTTCCGGGAGCCGGACGCGGCGTCGCGGGCGGTCCCCCGGGCGGCGTAGCTAGCATCGCGCCCGTGCAGGCGCGCGGCATCCATCACCTCGGCGTCGCGGTCGAGGACCTCGACGCCGCGGTCGACACGTACGCGCGGCTCTTCGGTGCCGAGCTCGAGCATCGGGCGACGGTCGCGGCGCAGGGCGTCGAGGCCGCTGCGGTCATCCTCGGCGACGGCCGCGTGGAGCTGCTCGCCGCGCTCGGCGAGGACACGCCCGTCGGCCGGTTCCTCGCGTCGCGCGGGCCGGGGATGCACCATGTCGCCTACGAGGTCGCCGACATCGACTCGGCGATCGCCGACCTCGCCGAGCGGGGTGCGGAGCTGATCGACACGGAGCCGCGCGAGGGGTTGTTCGGGCTGGAGGTCGCGTTCGTCCACCCCGACTCCGTCCACGGCGTTCTCTCGGAGGTGGTGTCGCGTGGTTAGCAACGCCGGGCCTGCCCGCGTGCGGGTCGAGGTCGGCTTCGACGGCGGGCAGGTGATGAACGCGCTCGTGACACTCGACAGCGCGGACGCGCTGGAGCGCGCGTTCTCCGCGTCGTCGGAGGCGGTCGTGACGCTCGACGCCGAGGACGGCGCGTACCACGTCGCCCTCCGCCGCGTCGTCTACATCACGCGCTACGCCCGCGAGGGCCGCGTGGGGTTCGGGGCCTGACGCGCGGTTAGGCGCGTGGGTCCGGGGGCATCGAAGAGCGATGACGGAAGGGGCGACCACGCGGACGCCGTCGGTCTCGAACGAGGAGGTTCGGCGGCTCGTCGAGCGTGCGCAGGGAGGCGACCGCGAGGCGCTCGAGGAGCTCTACCTCCTCCACTTCGACCGCATCTACAGCTACCTGCACATGAGCGTCGGCAACCGGCACGACGCCGAGGACCTGACGACCCAGACGTTCCTGAAGATGCTCGAGTCGATCGGTCGGTTCCGCTGGCAGTCGGCGCCGTTCTCGGCCTGGCTGTTCCGGATCGCCCACAACCTCGCCATGGACCACTTCCGTTCCCGGCGTCGCTGGCAGCCGGAGGAGGAGGTGCCCGAGCCGCACGGGGTGGAGGAGCCCTCGGCCGAGGCGATGGCGATGCGGACGATCGGCCGCGAGTCGATGCTCGCGATGATCGAGGACCTCTCGCCCGAGCAGCAACAGGTGCTCACGCTGAAGTTCGTCTTCAACTTCTCGAACGGCGAGGTGGCCACGATCCTCGAGAAGACCGAGGGGGCGATCAAGTCGCTCCAGCACCGCGCGCTCGTGTCGCTCCAGAAGCAGCTGGAGCGCGGCGAGTCCCCCGACACGACGTAGCCTGCGTCCGTCGTGGCGCTGGAGGTCGGGATCGTCGGGCTGCCGTCGTCGGGGAAGACGACGCTCTTCCGCGCGCTCACGAAGACCGCCGCGGGCGAGTTCGGCAAGGAGAACGTCGGGATGGCCGCGATCGTCGACGAGCGGCTCGACCGGCTCGCCGAGGTCGTCCACGCGAAGAAGGTCACCCCCGCGACGATCCGCGTCGTCGACGTCCCCGGCACGGGCGCGCAGCTGCTCGGAAACCTGCGCCAGGTGGACGCCCTGCTCGTCGTCCTCGACGCGTTCAGCGGCACCGGCGATCCCGGGGCAGATCTCGAGACGCTGAAGCTCGAGCTGCTCGTGGCCGACCGTGACCACGTCGAGCGTCGGCTCGAGCGCATCCGCAAGCAGGCGAAGTCGGGCGAGGCGAAGCTCCGCGCGGAGGTCGAGCGGCTCGAGCGGCTGCTCGCGCACCTCGACGAGGGGCGCACGCTCGCCGACTGGCCCGAGGAGCTGCCGCCGGAGCTCGAGCCGCTGACGACGAAGCCCCTGCTCGCGATCGAGAACGGCCCCTCCGGCATCGACCTCGGGCTCGAGGCGGAGCTCGCGGAGCTGTCCGACGCCGACGCCGCCGAGTTTCGCGAGGGCCGGCCGTCCGCCCTCGGGGAGGTCACGCGGAGGCTCCGCGACGAGCTCGACCTGATCACGTTCTTCACCGCCGGCGAGAAGGAGACGCGCGCATGGACGCTGCGCCGCGGCCAGACCGCGCTCGACGCCGCCGCCACCATCCATTCCGACATCGCGCGCGGCTTCATCCGCGCCGAGGTGATCGAGGCGGACGACCTCGTCCGCGCCGGCTCGCACCAGGAGGCCGCACGGCAGGGGCTGCAGCGGCTGGAGGGGAAGACGTACGTCGTCGCCGACGGCGACGTGCTCAACATCCGCTTCAACGTCTGAGCGTTGTCAGGAGGCGGAGGCTGACGTACCCTCGGAGTCCGATGGCCGACGCGACGCGGACGCGCTCCACCATCTTCGACGTCGCCGACGCCGCAGGGGTCTCGATCACCACCGTGTCGCACGTCTTCTCCGGCAAGCGCCGGGTCAACGAGGAGACGCGCAGGCGCGTGCTCGACGCCGCCGAGCAGCTGGCATACCGCCCGCGCGCGATCGCCCGCGCGCTTGCCGCCGGGAAGACGAACACGCTCGCGCTCTCGGTGCCGATCACCGGGTCCGACCTGCTGCTCAACTCGTTCTTCGCGAAGCTGCTGCCGGCGCTCTCGCTCGCGGCGCTCGACCGCGGCTACTCGTTCCTCTACGTGCCGCCCGACGCCGGTGCGGAGCTGACCGAGTCGCTGCTCGACGCGGGCCGCGTCGACGCGGCGGTGCTCGTCGTGCCGAGCGCGACCGATCCCTTCGTCCGCGCCGTCCTCGACGCGGGGACGCCGTACGTGAGCATCGGACCGCTCGAGGGCTCGTCGTGCCCGCACTGGGTCGGGCAGGAGCCCACGGAGATCATCTCGCTCGTGCTCGACCACCTGCGCGCGTCCGGCTACGGCCGGTTCGGGCTGCTCTCGCCGGCGTTCAAGGTGACGACGGTGGCGCAGTACGAGGAGGCGTTCGCCGTGCTCGCCGGCGACGACGCGCGCCTCGCCGAGAGCGCGCACATCTCCGAGTGGGACGCGTACGACGCCGCCGTGGGGATGCTCGGCGACGACGGGCGGCCCGACGGCCTCCTCTGCCTCGGCGACTCGCTCGCCGTCGGCGCCCTGCGCGCCTGCGACGACCTCGGACTGGGCGTGCCCGAGGACGTGGGCCTCGTCAGCGTGGTCGACAGCCCGCTCACGACCCACGTCACGCCGGCGCTCACGGCCGTCGACGTGAACGAGTCGCTGCTCGGGCAGCGCGCGCTGTCCGTCCTCGACCTGCTGCTCGCCGGCGAGCCGGTGCCCGAGGAGCTCCCGCGGGTCGCCGCGGAGCTCGTACCGCGCGGCTCGACGGGGCGCTAGCCCGCCGAGACGAGCGCGACGCCGCCGAGCGCGCCGGCGATGCCGATCATTCGGAGCGGCGCGACGTGCTCGCGGAGCAGCGAGGCCGCCAGCACGATCGTGACCACGGGGTAGAGGGACGCGACGACCGCGACGATGCTCGTGTAGCCGCGGTTCAGCGCCGCGGCGAGGAGCACGTTCGCGCCGGCGTCGAAGAGGCCGATCGCGACGAGCCACGGGAGCATCCGTGCCGGCGCGACGAGCGGCGCCCGCCACGCCGCCGCCACGGTGACGGCGACGACGGACGCCGTGCCGCGCGCGACGCACACGGCCCACGCGGCGCTCTCCTCGCTCGCGGCGTCGATGAGGACGTAGTAGAGCCCGAACCCGATCGCGGAGAGGACCGCGAACCCGACGCCGGCCGCGACGCGCGCGCCGGCGCGGCCCGGCTCGCGCGAGACGAGCACGACGCCCGCGAGGATGAGCAGCGCTCCGGCGAGCTGCACCGCACCCGGCCGCTCGCCGCGCGAGAGACCGTAGACGAGCGGCACGAGCGCGGCCAGCCCCGACACGGGGGCGACGACGCCGATCGCCCCCACCGCCATGCCCTGGTAGAGGCCGCCGAGCCCGACGAGACCCGCGGCGCCGGCCGCGAGCGCCGCGAGCGTCGCGCCCGTCGCGAGCGGATCGTCCCCGCGGACGGCGACGAGCACGACGAGCGCCAGGAAGCCCGCGACCTCGGAGACGGCGAGGACGGTGAGCGTCGCGAGGCGTCGCGAGCTGACCCCGCCGACGAAGTCGCCGACGCCCCAGGAGATGCTCGCCCCGAGGGCGAGCAGGATCGCGGTCAACCGCGCTCGACGGGACGCGTCGCGGCGACGGCGTCCAGCTGGTTCGCGTGGTAGAGGACGGAGGCCTCGGCCGTCCGGGCCGCACGTGCGTCGTGGTGCGACGCGACCGCGTGCAGGAGCTCGGCCCGGCCGCCCGCGTCGAGGACGTCGGCGCGCTCCTCCACGCGCCGCAGGCCGAGGTGCACGTGCCCCAGCAGCTCGCCCTCCGGCGTGGGCCGGAACGACGGGGGCCGCCCGAGCTCGAGCGTGCGGCCGACGTCGTGCAGGAGGGCGGCGGCGAGCAGGAGGTCGCCCCGCAGCCGCGGGTGGAGCTGCGCGGTCTCACGGCAGATCGTCGCCACCCCGACCGTGTGCTCGAGGAGCCCGCCCGCGTACCCGTGGTGGCCGTCGGGCGTCGCGGGCAGCTCACGGAACCGCGCCACGGTCGCCCCGTCGAGGACGCGCGCGACGACCTCGTGGAGGCCGGGATCCGCGATCTCCCCCGCGAGGAACTCGAGGAACCCCGTCAGCTCGTCGGCGTCCCGGCGCATCGCGGGTGCGAGCCGCGCGGCGTCCGTGTCGGGTGCCGGCTCGAGGGTCCGCACCTCGAGCTGCAGCCGATCGCGGAAGCGCTCGACCCTGCCGAGCACGCGCACCGCGTCCCCCTCGCCGAAGCGCGCGTCGAGGAGCTCGACGTCCTGCCACACGCGGCCCTCGATCCGCCCGCTCGGGTCGACCAGCTCGAGTGCGAGGTACGGCGCGCCCGAGCGCGTGCGGAGGCGCTGCTTGCGCGCGACCGCGTAGACCCCCTCCACCATCCGGTCGGGCGTCAGCTCGGCGATCGCGGACACCGCGCGATGCTAGCTTGGCGGCGCGATGGCAGACGTCCGGCCCTCCCGCGCGGGGCGCTCCGGCGCGGCGGCCGGGCGGCTCGACGACCTCGTCGCGCCGCCGTACGACGTGCTGGACGACGGTGCGCGTGCGGAGCACCTCGCCCGGAGCCCGTACAACGTCGTCCACCTGACCCTCCCCGACTCCGAGCGCGCCGCCGCCGAGGCGTGGCGCACGTGGCAGGAGGAGGGCGTTCTCGTCCGGGACGCGGAGCCCGCGTTCTGGGCGCTCGTGCAGGACTACGTCGGCCCCGACGGCGTCGCGCGCACGCGAACCGGCGTCGTGGGGTCGCTGCGCGTCGAGCCCTACGAGACGCGGACCGTGCTCCCCCACGAGCGCACGCACCGGGGGCCGAAGGAGGGGCGGCTGCGCCTGCTGCGCGAGACGCGCGTGGAGCTCGAACCGATCTTCCTGCTCTACGACGGGGCCGCGCCGTTCGCCGTGCCCGGCCGGGAGCCGGACCTGCAGGTCGAGGGGGCGCGGCTGTGGCGGCTCGACGACGACCTCTCGCCGTTCTTCGCCGACCGCCAGCTGCTGATCGCCGACGGGCACCACCGCTACGAGACGGCACTCGCGTTCCACGAGGAGGACGGGTCGGAGGCGGCCGCGCGGATGCCCGTCGTGCTCGTGTCGACCGAGGATCCGGGGCTCACGATCTTCCCGACGCACCGCCTGTTCGACGGGCGCGAGGCGCGGTGGAACGGCGGCGGCGAGCCGGTGCGCGACGCGCTCGCGCGCCTCGCGCGGACGGCGGACGACCACGGCGCCTTCGTCGAGTACGACGGCGCCGCACGGCTCGTGGATCCGGGTGCGGGCGCGCTCGCCGTCGAGGTCGTCGACGAGCTCGGCCACGACGGGCTCTCCTACACGGCCGATGCGGACGAGGCGATACGACGCGTCGACGAGGGCGAGGCGTCGGTCGCGTACCTGCTGCGCCCGACGCGGATCGAGGACGTCTTCTCGCTCGCCCGGCGCGGCGAGGTGATGCCGCAGAAGTCGACGTACTTCTTCCCGAAGCTCGTCTCGGGCCTCCTCTTCCACCCGCTTGACTGACTGGCTCGCGATCTGCCGCGCCGCGGCGGTCGACGTGGCGGCGGCGATCGCGGAGCTGCCGGGGCGGGCGGAGCGCGAGCCGGTCGTCGGGGACGGGGTCGGCGGCGACGACACCACGGCCGTCGACGCGGCGGCCGAGCGCGCGGCGGTGGCGCGGCTGCGGGCGAGCGGCGAGTCGTTCGTCCTCGTCTCCGAGGAGCTCGGCGAGGAGACCGTCGGCGAGGCACCGCACGTGCGCGTCGTCGTCGACCCGATCGACGGCTCGAACAACGCCAAGCGCGGCCTGCCGCACTTCGCACTCTCGATCGCGGTCGCCGAGGGCGAGACGATGGGCGACGTCGTCTTCGGGTTCGTCCACGACTTCGGCACGGGCGAGGAGTGGACGGCGACACGCGGCGGCGGGGCGTTCCTCGACGGCGTGGCGCTCCGCGAGCGCCCGAAGGACGAGCTCGAGCTGCTCTCGTTCGAGGCGACGACGACGGAGGCGATCGCCGCGCAGGCGGCCTCGATGGTCGGCGTCGCGACGCGGCTCAGGATCATGGGCTCGCTCGCGATCGCGCTCTGCAACCTCGCGGCCGGGCGGCTCGACGGCGTCTGCTCGCTGAAGCCCGCGCGGTCGGTCGACATCGCGGCGGCGCAGCTGCTCGTCCGCGAGCGCGGCCTCGCGATCGACCTCTTCGACGACCGCCCGTTCGAGGCGGCGAAGCTCGACCTCGGCGCACGCTCACGCGTCGTCGCGGCGGCGACGGGCGCGCTGTGCGCCCGCCTCGAGTCCGCGTTGCGAGCAGCCGCGTAAGGGGCCGTTGCGTTGTCCCCTCTGGGGGGTACTCCCCGGGCGTGGGACGCGTGCGGATCGGGTGCTCGGGCTGGAACTACAGCCACTGGCGCAACGGCGTCTTCTACCCGCCGCGGTGCCCGCCGCGGAGGTGGCTCGCCTTCTACGCCGAGCGGTTCGACACCGTCGAGGTGAACGCCACCTTCTACCGGCTCCCGCGTGAGGCCTCGGTCGCCGGGTGGGTGGACGGGAGCCCGCCCGGATTCCTCTTCGCGATCAAGGCGAGTCGGTACCTGACCCACGTCAAGCGGCTGAGGGGGCTCGAGGAGGGCGTGGCGATCTTCCTCGAGCGCATCCGTCCGCTGGTCGAGTCACCGAAGCTCGGGCCGATCCTCTGGCAGCTGCCGGCGACGTTCCACCGCGACGACGAGCGGCTCGCGGGGGCGCTGGAGCGGCTGCCGCCGGGCCGCCACGCCTTCGAGTTCCGGCACGAGAGCTGGTTCGTCGACGACGTCTACGAGCGTCTGCGTGCCCACGGCGTCGCCCTCGTCGTCGGCGACGATCCCCGGCGCCCGTTCCAGACGCTCGAGCGCACCGCCGACTTCATGTTCCTCCGCTTCCACGGTGGGGCCGAGGAGGGCACCGGCAACTACTCCGAGCGCGAGCTCCGACGGTGGGCGACCCGGATCGAGCGATGGGCGGAGGACGGCGACGTGCTCGCGTACTTCAACAACGACTGGGAGGGGTTCGCGATCCGGAACGGGCTCCGGCTCCAGGAGCTGCTCGGAGTCCGCCCGTCGGCGGCGGACGCGGCACCCGCATAGGCCCCTGCGATCCCGCTACGCTCGGTCCGTGGTCTCGCGCGACGAGGTGCTGAAGGCACTCGAGCAGGTGATCGACCCGGAGCTCCGCAAGCCGGTGACCGAGCTCGACATGGTCCGCGACGTCGTCGTCGAGGGGAGCTCGGTGCACGTGACGATCGCGCTCACCGTCGCCGGCTGCCCCCTGCGCAACTCCTTCGAGGAGCAGGTGGCGCGGACGGTCGGGTCGCTGCCGGGCGTGACGGGGACCTCGCTCTCCTTCGACGTGATGACGCCCGAGGAGCGCACGGCCCTGTCGGCCCGGCTGCGCGGCGGGACGAACGAGCGCACGAAGGGGATCTCCGTCGACGCGGCGACCCGGGTGATCGCGATCGCCTCGGGGAAGGGCGGCGTCGGGAAGTCGTCGCTCACCGTGAACCTCGCGGCCGCGCTCGCGGCCGAGGGGCAGGAGGTCGGCATCGTCGACGCGGACGTCTACGGCCACTCGATCCCCCACATGCTCGGCACCGACCAGCGGCCCGTGCTCGTCGACCGGATGATCGTGCCGCCGGTCGCCCACGGACTCCACCTGATGTCGATCGGGTTCTTCCTGGACGAGAACCAGCCCGTCATGTGGCGCGGCCCGATGCTGCACCGGGCGCTCGAGCAGTTCCTCTCCGACGTCCACTGGCCGCAGCTCGACACGCTCCTCGTCGACATGCCTCCCGGGACCGGCGACGTCTCGATCTCCCTCGGCCAGCTGCTGCCGCGGGCAGAGGTGATCGTCGTGACGACGCCGCAGCCGCTCGCGCAGGAGGTGGCCTCGCGCGCCGCGACGATGGCGCAGAAGACCTCGATGCGCCTGGTCGGCGTGGTCGAGAACATGACCGGCGGCGTGTTCGGCAGCGGCGGCGGGCTCGCGCTCGCCAACGAGCTCGGCGTCGACCTCCTCGGCTCGATCCCGCTCGACGGCGCGCTGCGGGAGGCGGGCGACGAGGGGCGTCCGGTCGTGCTGACGCGGCCCGACTCGGAGTCGGCGCATGCGATCGTCGAGGTCGCGCGGCGGGTCGCGGCGATGCAGCGCGAGCGCGGCCTCGGCCAGGTCGTGCGGCCGTTGCCCGTCGTCTCCTAACTAGTCGGGCAGCAGCTCGCGCGCACGCTCGGGGTCGAGCCCCGTGCGGCCGACGAGGTAGGTGAGCAGCGGCGCGTTGGTGCGGGTGCCGCTCCCGTGCGCGGCGATGCGCGCGAGGTCGAGTAGCGTGGCCTCCGTGGCGGCGTCGAGCTCGAGTGACTCGCGGGTCACGCCGGAGTCGGCGGCAAGGGCGTCGGCGACGCGGGAGAGCCAGTCGTCCACGGAGGGCG
>JBLNEO010000117.1:0-7456 GCA_050262775.1 Pseudomonadota bacterium
GGTAGCCCTGCGCGACGACCCGGTCGCCCATCTCGTCGTAGAGCTCCGGATCGGTCGGCGTCCAGGTGGCGAGCCCGTCGACGTAGCGGTTGTACATGCAGAACGCCGCCGCGATCAGCACGGTGTCGTGGATCTCGACGTCCGTGGCGCCTTCGTGACGCGCGGCCTCGACGTCCTCCGGCGTGACCGAGCGCCCGTCGGCGCGGACCTTCGCCGCGATCCGGAGCAGCGCGCGCAGCTTGTCGCTGATCGGCGCGCCGTCGGGGTCGCGCTTCACCCGGTCGACGAGCTCCATGCCCCCGTCGAGCTGCTTCGCCGCGAACGTGCTGTGCGAGGTCTGGCAGAAGACGCACTCGTTCAGGTTCGAGACGTACGCGGCGATCAGCTCGCGCTCGCCACGGGTGAGGGTGTTGTCGCCGCGGAGCAGCACCTCGGCGAGCTGGTTGAGCGGCGCGGCCGTCTCGGGCCGGAACATCATCGCGCTGCGGATCCCCGGGACGCCCTCGGGCAGGTCGATGTGAGGCAACGGATCTCTCCTTCGTCGTGGCGGCCGTAGGAACGACGCCTGCAGCGCACTAGCATCTCATGCCATGGCTGCGCCCGCCGTCGCCGACGCTGGCAGGCCGACGGTCCGCATCCGCGGCACGGCCTACCCGGTGCTGCTCCCGTCGGTGCGCGACCCCCGTCTGCACCTCGCCGCCGTGATCATCACGCTGCAGGTCCTGGGGCAGACGTCCTTCGACTTCAACCTCTCGATCGCGCAGATCCTCGTCTCGGTCCTGACGTGCGCCGTGCTCGAGGTCGCGATCACGTTCCGCCAGCAGCACGTCCTCATGTGGCCGGCGAGCGCGCTCCTCACCGGGAACGGCGTCGCGTTCATCCTCCGCGTCCCGGGCACCGAGCACGGGGACTGGTGGAGCATGAACGGCTGGTGGATCTTCGCGGGCACCGCCGCCGTCTCGCTGCTCTCGAAGTACGTGGTCAAGTTCCGCGGCTCGCACGTCTTCAACCCGTCGAACTTCGGCCTCGTGCTGTGCTTCCTGCTGCTCGGGCCCGAGCACGCCGACCCGCTCGACTTCTGGTGGGGGCCGATGAGCCCGGCGCTCGCGTTCGCGCTCGTGCTCATCACCGTCGGCGGGTTCTCGATCCTCCGCCGGCTCAAGCTGCTCGAGATCGCGGTCGGCTTCTGGCTCGCCTTCGCCGTCGGTCTCGCCGTGCTCGCGGCGAGCGGTCACGAGATGACGGCGCGGTGGCACCTCGGGCCGATCACCGGCTGGGAGTTCTGGCGCGTGCTCGTGTTCTCGCCGGAGATCCTCGTCTTCCTCTTCTTCATGATCACCGACCCGCGCACGATCCCCCGCACGGGCCGCGGCCGGCGCGCGTACGCGATCGGGATCGGCCTGCTCGCGGTCGTGATGATCGCCCCGCAGACGACGGAGTTCGCGACGAAGGTCGCCGTGCTCGGGGCGCTGTTCCTCGTCTGCGCGGTCCGGCCGGTGCTCGTCCGGCTGCAGGTGCCGCTGCGCCTGGAAGGCGGGCGGGCGCGGCTCGGGACGGTCGCGGCGGCCGGGGCGGCCGCGTTCGTCGCGGTCGTCGTGCTCGCGGGCATCCCCGCGCGGCCGGACGAGGCCACCGCGAGCGTGCTGCCGGCCCGCGCGCTCCCCGACGTCACCGTCCTGCGCTCGCCGGGCGTCGCGACGCAGCTCGACCGCCGCACCGCGGAGCAGATCGCGCGCGACGTGGTCGCAGACCTCGGCAACGAGGCGGACGCGGTGCTCCGCCGCGATCCCGACCGCGCGACGGCGGGCGCGGCCGGCGAGCGGCTCGCCTCGGTGTGGGCGCGGATCGACGCCGCCGGCGAGACGGTCGACGTCGCGGAGTACGACCTCGAGCACATGACGGTGAAGCTCGAGCGCAACGAGGGACAGGGGCCACCGCTCGTCGTCGCCGACCTCGCAGGGACGGTGGAGCGCGTCAGCTACCGCGGCTCGCCGCCGACCGTGCAGGCGCGCGGCACGCCTGCCCCGTACCGGCAGACGCTCGAGCTCGTCCTCGCCGACGGCCGCTACCTGATCGTCGGCTCGCGCGGCCCGACGCCGCCCGTGCTCGCGGCGCCGGCGGTCGAGCCCGCACCCGCACCGGCGACCGGCCTGCGGCTGGAGGACGTCGCCGCGGCGTCCGGTCTGCGCTTCCGCCAGGGCGCGTTCCGGTTCAGGACCTCGAACGACCCCGTCGCGGCGATGGGCGGTGGGCTCTGCTGGCTCGACTACGACGGCGACGGCTGGCTCGACCTCTACGTCGTCAACTCGTACTCGATCGAGGGCGACCTGACGCAGTGGAAGCGACGCGGCGGGACGCCGCGCAGCGCGCTCTTCCGCAACGAGCGCGGTCGGTTCGTCGACGTCAGCCGCGGCTCCGGCGCGAACGTCTCGCTGCGCGGGAACGGCTGCGTCGCCGCCGACCTCAACGGCGACGGGCACACCGACCTGTACGTCACCGCGACCGGGTACGACGCGCTGCTCTGGAACCGCGGCGACGGGACCTTCGTCGAGGGCGCCCGCGCGGCCGGGATCACGACCTTCGGCTGGCACAGCGGCGCCGCCGTCGGCGACGTGAACGGCGACGGGCGGCCCGACCTCTACGTGGCGAGCTACGCCGACCTGAACGCTCCGGTGCCGGGCGCGAGCAGCGGCTTCCCCGGCAGCTACCGGGCCGTCCGCGACCGCCTCTACCTCAACCTCGGCCCGGACGCGCGGGGCCGCTCGCGCTTCCGGGACGTCGCGCAGGAGGCCGGCGTCGAGACGAGGCAGGTCGACCACGGCCTCGGCGTCGTCTTCACCGACTGGAACGGCGACGGACGGCTCGACCTCTACGTCGCGAACGACACCGACCCGAACCGCCTGCTCGAGAACGTCCGCGACGGCGGCCCGCTCGGATTCCGGCTCGAGGAGCGCGCGGGCAACGCCGTCGTCGCCGACGGCCAGGCGGGGATGGGCGTCGCGGCGGCGGACTTCAACGGCGACGCGCGGCCGGACCTGTTCGTGACGAACTCGCACCGGCAGCTCCACGGCGTCTTCGGCAGCCGCGGACGGGGGTTCGCGGACGCCCGTCGGACCTTCGCGCAGGCGTTCGACACGAGCTATGCCGGCTGGGGCGTGGCGTGGTCCGACCTCGACCTCGACGGCGACCTCGACGTCGTGCTCGCGAACGGCGCGATCCCGATCCGGGACCTCGCCCGGGACGCGGAGCCGGTGCAGGTGCTCGAGGCGCGCGGACGCGGGGTCGTCGACGTCACCAAGGGCGTGCTCGGCGCGTCCGGCCTGCGTCTGAACGGCCGCGGGCTCGCCGCGGCGGACTACGACAACGACGGCGACGTCGACATCGCGGTCAACTCGATCGCGGGCCCGCTGGCGCTGCTCCGCAACGACGGCGCGCCGGGGCACTGGCTCGAGGTCGCGGTCGAGCCGTTCGCGCCCGGCGCGCGGGTGACGGTCGAGCTGGCGGATGGGACGCGCCTCGTGCGCGAGGTGCAGGCCGGGAGCAGCTACCTCTCGTCGGAGGACCCGCGCGTGCATTTCGGCCTCGGCCCGGCGGCGACGGTGAAGGCGCTCACGGTCCGCCTCCCGGACGGCCGCACGATCCGCCGCGCGAACGTGGCGGCGAACCAGGTGCTGACGATCCCGTCCTGACGCGCCGGGACCGCGAGGGAACGCGTGGGGCCGCCGGCGCGCCGGCGGCCCCACGCGTTCCCTCGCGGTCCCGGCGCGTCAGGACGGGATCGTCAGCACCTGGTTCGCCGCCACGTTCGCGCGGCGGATCGTGCGGCCGTCCGGGAGGCGGACCGTGAGCGCCTTCACCGTCGCCGCCGGGCCGAGGCCGAAATGCACGCGCGGGTCCTCCGACGAGAGGTAGCTGCTCCCGGCCTGCACCTCGCGCACGAGGCGCGTCCCATCCGCCAGCTCGACCGTCACCCGCGCGCCGGGCGCGAACGGCTCGACCGCGACCTCGAGCCAGTGCCCCGGCGCGCCGTCGTTGCGGAGCAGCGCCAGCGGGCCCGCGATCGAGTTGACCGCGATGTCGACGTCGCCGTCGTTGTCGTAGTCCGCCGCGGCGAGCCCGCGGCCGTTCAGACGCAGGCCGGACGCGCCGAGCACGCCCTTGGTGACGTCGACGACCCCGCGTCCGCGCGCCTCGAGCACCTGCACCGGCTCCGCGTCCCGGGCGAGGTCCCGGATCGGGATCGCGCCGTTCGCGAGCACGACGTCGAGGTCGCCGTCGAGGTCGAGGTCGGACCACGCCACGCCCCAGCCGGCATAGCTCGTGTCGAACGCCTGCGCGAAGGTCCGACGGGCGTCCGCGAACCCCCGTCCGCGGCTGCCGAAGACGCCGTGGAGCTGCCGGTGCGAGTTCGTCACGAACAGGTCCGGCCGCGCGTCGCCGTTGAAGTCCGCCGCCGCGACGCCCATCCCCGCCTGGCCGTCGGCGACGACGGCGTTGCCCGCGCGCTCCTCGAGCCGGAATCCGAGCGGGCCGCCGTCGCGGACGTTCTCGAGCAGGCGGTTCGGGTCGGTGTCGTTCGCGACGTAGAGGTCGAGCCGTCCGTCGCCGTTCCAGTCGGTGAAGACGACGCCGAGGCCGTGGTCGACCTGCCTCGTCTCGACGCCGGCCTCCTGCGCGACGTCCCGGAAGCGCGAGCGGCCCCGCGCGTCCGGGCCGAGGTTGAGGTAGAGGCGGTCGCGGACGGCCCGGTAGCTGCCGGGGAAGCCGCTGCTCGCGCCCGGCACCGGAGCGTTCAGGTCGGCGTAGCTCGCCACGTAGAGGTCGGGCCGCCCGTCGCCGTTCACGTCGCCGACGGCGGCGCCGCTGTGCCAGCCGAAGGTCGTGATCCCGGCCGCGCGGGCGCCCTCGACGAAGGTCCCGTCGCCGCGGTTCCAGAGCAGCGCGTCGTACCCGGTCGCGGTGACGTACAGGTCGGTGTGCCCGTCGCCGTTGAGGTCGGCGGCGACGCAGCCGTTCCCGCGCAGCGAGACGTTCGCGCCGGAGCCGCGGCTGACGTCGACGAACCGACCGCGCTCGTTGCGGAAGAGCGCGCTGCGCGGCGTCCCGCCGCGTCGCTTCCACTGCGTCAGGTCGCCCTCGATCGAGTACGAGTTGACGACGTAGAGGTCGAGCCAGCCGTCGCCGTCGTAGTCGAGCCAGCAGAGCCCACCGCCCATCGCCGCGACGGGGTCGTTCGAGGTCCTGAACCGGAACGCGCCCTGGCGGAAGCGCAGACCGGACGCCGCGGCGACGTCCTCCAGCCGCAGGCCGGTCGCCGGTGCGGGTGCGGGCTCGACCGCCGGCGCCGCGAGCACGGGCGGCGTCGGGCCGCGCGAGCCGACGATCAGGTAGCGGCCGTCGGCGAGGACGAGCTCGAGCGTCTGCCGGTACGGGGCAGGCGTGCCGCGCGCCTGCACGGTCGGCGGCGAGCCGCGGTAGCTGACGCGCTCCACCGTCCCTGCGAGGTCGGCGACGACGAGCGGTGGCCCCTGTCCCTCGTTGCGCTCGAGCTTCACCGTCATGTGCTCGAGGTCGTACTCCGCGACGTCGACCGTCTCGCCGGCGGCGTCGATCCGCGCCCACACCGAGGCGAGCCGCTCGCCGGCCGCGCCCGCCGTCGCGCGGTCGGGATCGCGGCGGAGCACCGCGTCCGCCTCGTTGCCGAGGTCTGCGACCACGTCGCGCGCGATCTGCTCCGCGGTGCGGCGGTCGAGCTGCGTCGCGACGCCCGGCGAGCGCAGGACGGTGACGTCGGGGAGCGCGCGGGCCGGCAGCACGCTCGCGGTGGCCTCGTCCGGCCGCGCGGGGATGCCCGCGAGCACGACGACCGCGACGAACGCGGCCGCCCCGGCCGCCGCGACCGTCCCGAGCCGCGCCCGCCCGCCTTCCAGGCGCAGCGGCACCTGCAGCCGGACGAGCACCGGCCGGACCGCGCAGACGAGGAACAGCGCCCCGAGCACGGCGACCTTCGTCGCGAACTCCGTCGTCTGCGGGGCGATCATCACGACCGCGAGCAGGCCGATCCCGATCGCGTACGCGCGCCGGCCGCGGCCCGTGCGGGGGATCGTGCGCGGGTCGGTGATCATGAAGAAGAGGAAGACGAGGATCTCCGGCGAGAACACGAGCACGCGCCAGAACTCCCAGCCGGTGATCGGCCCGAGGTGCCACCGCGCCGTCATCTCGTGACCGCTCGCCGCGAGCACGGCGAGACCGACGGCGAAGGCGAGCCAGAAGCCGACCGCGATCTCGAGCAGCTTGAGCCGGCGGAGGATCGAGAACCCGCCGACGGTGATGAGCACGAGCGCGAACGCGAGCGCCGGGCTCATCGGCCCCCACCAGAAGTCGAGCGGGTCGGCGTGCTCGGGCCCGAGCAGCAGGAAGCACAGCACGAGGCCGAAGTTCGACGGGTTGAAGACGTGCGAGCCGCGGAACTTGACCACGTACTTCGAGAGCAGCGAGACGGCGGCGGTGCCCGCGAAGATCCACCAGCCGTTCATGCTCCACCAGTCCCCGTGCTCGGTGCCCGGGACGCGGAGGATGAACGCGACGCCGTTCCCGGTGAGGAGCGCGCTCGCCGGCCACATGAGGACGTGCTGCTGGCGGAACGTGATCGCGACCTCGAGCACGGCGCACGTCAGGACCGAGACGAGGATCTGCGCGATCGAGAGGTTGAAGTCGAAGGACGTCTGCCCCAGGACCTGCAGCGTGATGATCACGGCGGCGAGGTGCAGACGGGGGTCGCGCACCGACGGGAGCAGCACCGGGTAGGCCGTGCCGCGGATGCGGACCGTCGGCCTGCCAGCGTCGGCGACGGCGGGCGCAGCCATGGCATGAGATGCTAGTGCGCTGCAGGCGTCGTTCCTACGGCCGCCACGACGAAGGAGAGATCCGTTGCCTCACATCGACCTGCCCGAGGGCGTCCCGGGGATCCGCAGCGCGATGATGTTCCGGCCCGAGACGGCCGCGCCGCTCAACCAGCTCGCCGAGGTGCTGCTCCGCGGCGACAACACCCTCACCCGTGGCGAGCGCGAGCTGATCGCCGCGTACGTCTCGAACCTGAACGAGTGCGTCTTCTGCCAGACCTCGCACAGCACGTTCGCGGCGAAGCAGCTCGACGGGGGCATGGAGCTCGTCGACCGGGTGAAGCGCGACCCCGACGGCGCGCCGATCAGCGACAAGCTGCGCGCGCTGCTCCGGATCGCGGCGAAGGTCCGCGCCGACGGGCGCTCGGTCACGCCGGAGGACGTCGAGGCCGCGCGTCACGAAGGCGCCACGGACGTCGAGATCCACGACACCGTGCTGATCGCGGCGGCGTTCTGCATGTACAACCGCTACGTCGACGGGCTCGCCACCTGGACGCCGACCGATCCGGAGCTCTACGACGAGATGGGCGACCGGGTCGTCGCGCAGGGCTACC
>JBLNEO010000118.1:0-5419 GCA_050262775.1 Pseudomonadota bacterium
GCCCGGCAGGCGCTGACGGTCGTCCTCGGCCAGGTCGGCGCGCTCGTGGTCGCCGGCTTCCTGCTGGCGCTCGCCCTCGTCGTGCTGCTCGCCTGGCTGCTGCCGCAGCTGTCGCCGACGCTGGCGGTGAGCATCCGGCGCGGCGACGTGGTGCTCGCCTTCTCGGTCGCCGCGGCGGTCAGCGCCGTCGCGGCGGCGGTCCCGGTGCTCCGGGTCGCGCGCGTCGACCCGGCCAGTGTCTTTCGGAGGTGATGACGATGGCGGCTGACCTGCTCGTAAGCATTCGGGGCCTGACGAGGACCTTCGGCGAGGACGAGACGCGGGTCGAGGCCGTGCGCGGGCTCGACCTCGAGCTCGAGCGCGGCGAGATCGTCCTCGTCATGGGCCCCTCCGGGAGCGGGAAGACCACCGTTCTCTCGATGCTCGGCGGCCTGCTCCGCGTGAGCGCGGGTGAGATCTGGGTCGACGGCACGAACATCGCCGCGCTCGGCGAACGCGAGCTGCCGCCGTTCCGCGCGCGCACGTTCGGCTTCATCTTCCAGGACTTCAACCTCGTGGCCGCGCTCTCGGCCCGCGAGAACGTCGAGGTCGCGCTCAACATCGCCGGCGAGCGGGGTCGTCCGGCACGCGAGCGGGCGCGCACGCTGCTGGTCGGGATGGGCCTGGGGAAGCGGCTCGACTTCCCGGTCGAGAAGCTCTCGGGCGGCGAGAAGCAGCGGGTCGCGATCGGGCGCGCGATCGCCAACCGGCCGGCGCTGATACTCGCCGACGAGCCGACCGCCAACCTCGACTCGCACCACGGCGCCGAGACCATGCGCTTGCTGCGGCAGCTGGCCAAGGACCAGGGGACGACGGTCGTGATCGTCAGCCACGACGACCGGCTGCGCGAGGTCGCCGACCGCGTGCTCTGGCTCGAGGAC
Source organism: Pseudomonadota bacterium (assembly GCA_050262775.1). GTDB lineage: Bacteria > Actinomycetota > Thermoleophilia > Gaiellales > Gaiellaceae > DATHTC01. The sequence continues at coordinate 921 of JBLNEO010000118.1, forward strand.
GGTCGGTTCAAGGCCCTCCAGGCGCTCGTCCGCGACCCCGTCTGCGGCATGCTGATCGATCCGGGCGAGGCCCCCGCCTCGCTCGAGCGGGAGGGCGGGCGCCTCTTCTTCTGCTCGCGCGGATGCCGCGACCAGTTTCTGACCGATACACGTACCCCGGATGGGTATAATCGGCAATCGACGACGAAGGAGGCAGCCAGATGAGCGAGACCGTCACCTACAGCGTCCCCGCGATCCACTGCGCCCACTGCGGCATGTCGATCCGCGAGGAGGTGTCGGAGGTCGAGGGCGTCGAGGACGTCGAGGTCGACATCGACACCAAGGTCGTCACCATCCGCGGCCATGAGCTCTCCGACGAGAAGCTGCGCGCGGCGATCCAGGAAGCGGGGTACGAGCCGGCGTGACCGCGTCACTCGAGCAGCCACGCGAGCGTGTCCAGCTCGCCCTCGAGGGGATGACCTGCGCCTCCTGCGCGACGCGCATCGAGCGCAAGCTGAACAAGCTCGAGGGCGTCGAGGCCTCGGTCAACTACGCGACCGAGCAGGCGACGGTCGACTTCGATCCTGAGCGCGCCGCCGTCGACGACCTCATCCGCGCCGTCGAAGCGGCCGGCTACCGGGCGAGCATCGACGCGCGGGCGGAGGCCGACGAGGAGCGGGCGCGCAGGTTGTGGACGCGGCTGGTCGTGGCGGCCGCGCTCACGGCGCCGCTCGTGGTGCTGGCCATGGTCCCGCCGCTCCAGTTCCCGGGCTGGGAATGGGTCGCCTTCGCGCTCGCGACACCGGTCGTTCTCTGGGCAGGCTGGACGTTCCACCGCGCGGCGGCGCTGAACGCACGCCACGGCGTCGCGACCATGGACACGCTGATCTCCATCGGCACGCTGGCGGCGTGGGCCTGGTCGCTCGTCGCGCTGGTCGCGCTCGAGGACGCGCACACCTACTTCGAGGTGGGCGCCGTGATCACGACCTTGATCCTGCTCGGTCGCTACCTCGAAGCGCGTGCCAAGCGACGCTCGAGCGCGGCCATCCGGGCGCTGCTCGAGCTCGGAGCGAAGGAGGCGCGCGTGATGCGCGACGGCGTCGAGTACGTCGTGCCCGTCGACGAGCTCCGGGTGGGCGATCTCTTCGTCGTCCGTCCCGGCGAGAAGGTCGCAACCGACGGCGTCGTCGAGGACGGGTTCTCGGCCGTCGACCAGTCGATGCTGACCGGCGAGCCGGTGCCGGTCGAGGTCGGTCCCGGGGACGAGGTCGTGGGCGCGACGATCAACGCCTCCGGGCGCCTGCTCATGCGCGCGACCAAGGTCGGAGCCGAGACCGCGCTCGCCCAGATCGCGCGCCTCGTCGAGGAGGCGCAGGCGGGCAAGGCGCCGATCCAGCGGCTCGTCGACCGCGTCTCGGCCGTCTTCGTTCCCATCGTGATCGGGCTCTCGCTCGCGACGCTGGCGGGCTGGCTCGTCTTCACCGGTGACGCCTCGGCCGCCTTCACCGCCGCCGTCGCCGTGCTCATCATCGCCTGCCCCTGCGCGCTCGGGCTGGCGACGCCGACCGCGCTCATGGTCGGCACCGGCCGCGGGGCGCAGCTCGGAATCCTGATCAAGGGCCCGGAGGTTCTCGAGCGCACGCGCCGGATCACGACCATCGTTCTCGACAAGACGGGCACGGTGACGGAGGGTCGGATGTGGCTCGCCGACCTCGTCCCCGCTCTCGGCACGAGTCCGAAGGAGCTGCTCCGCGTCGCGGGGGCGGTCGAGGATGCGAGCGAGCACCCGATCGCCCGGGCGATCGCCGAGCGGGCGCGCGATGAGCTGGGCACGCTGCCGCCGGTGGAGCGCTTCACGAACCGCGCCGGCCTTGGGGTCGAAGCGGTCGTCGACGCTCATGCCGCCGTCGTCGGACGGCCCGTCCTCCTCGCCGAGTGGGGCCTCGAGCTCCCCGCCGAGCTTGCGGCGGCGCGACAGGAGACGGAGGCGGAAGGGCGCACGGTCGTCGCCGTCGGTTGGGACGGCGCGGTGCGTGGGCTGCTCGTGGTCGCAGACCGCATCAAGCCCACGAGCGGCGAGGCGATCGCGGAGCTGAAGCGCCTCGACCTCGAGCCCGTGCTCCTCACGGGCGACAACGAGCGAACCGCGCAGTCGGTGGCCGCCGCCGTCGGGATCGAGCGTGTGCTCGCGAACGTCCTCCCCGAGGACAAGGTCGCCGAGGTGCGGCGGCTCCAGGAAGCTGGCCAGGTCGTGGCCATGGTCGGCGACGGCGTCAACGACGCGCCCGCGCTCGCCCAGGCCGACCTCGGCCTCGCCATCGGCACCGGAACCGACGTCGCGATCGAGGCCTCGGATCTGACCCTCGTCTCCGGCGACCTGCGCGCGGCTGGAGACGCGATCCGGCTCGCCCGCCGCACCCTGCGCACCATCAAGGGCAACCTCTTCTGGGCCTTCGCCTACAACGTGGCTGCGATCCCGCTCGCCATGGCGGGCCTCCTGAACCCGATCGTCGCCGCGGCGGCGATGGCGTTCTCGAGCGTGTTCGTCGTCACCAACTCGCTGCGCCTGCGCCGCTTCCACAGCCGACGCGAAGCAGGGCCTCCGTCACCGCGGCAGCCCCTTCGCCAACTCGAAGGAGAGCCCGCATGACACACGGTTACGTCTCCGACAAGGACGCGCTGATCAAGCGCCTGCACCGCATCGAGGGCCAGGTGCGCGGTATCGAGCGGATGGTCGAGGAGGAGCGCTACTGCATCGACATCCTCACGCAGATCTCCGCCGTCTCGACCGCGCTCGAGAGCGTCTCGGTCAAGCTGCTCGAGGACCACGTCCGCCACTGCGTCGCCGACGCGCTTACCGCCGGAGACGCGGAGGTTGCCGAGCAGAAGAGCGAGGACCTGCTCGCCGCCGTCCAGCGCTTCTCGCGCACCCGCTAGCGGCCTTCGCACCGGCTCCACACGGCGGAGGGAGGATGCCGCAATGAGTCAGCACGCCCACACGCTCGCGCCTGAGAGGCAGACGACGACGCTGCACGTCGGCGGTCTCCACTACGCCTCGGAGAAGGCCGTCGTCGAACAGGTGCTCGGCCGCCGGCCCGGGGTGCTCGCGGTCGAGGCGAACCCTGTCGCGCAGACGGCGACGGTGACGTTCGACCCCGCTGCGACATCGGTGGAAGAGCTGACGCAGTGGGTCGTGGAGTGCGGCTACCACTGCGCCGGACGCTCGGTGCCCGGTCACGTCTGCGACCCGCTCGCTCACGAGGAGCCGCTCGCACCGGCGCACGACCACGCGGCGACGATACGCGCCGACGAGGCGCACGGCCACGGCCACGGCGGCCATGCCGGCATGTCGATGGAGGCGATGGTGCGCGACATGCGCAACCGCTTCCTCGTCGCGGTTGCGTTCGCGATCCCGATCGCGATCTGGTCCGAGCTCGGCGACCGCATCCTCGGCGGCACGCCGCCCACGCCGTTCGGGATGCGCAACGACGTGTGGGAGTTCCTCCTCAGCCTGCCGGTGATCGTCTACTCCTCCTGGATCTTCTTCCGCGGCGCCTACGTCGCCCTGCGGGCGAAGACCCTCGACATGATGGTGCTCGTCGCGGTCGCGATCGGCACCGGCTGGCTCTACTCGGTCGCAGCCACCTTCTTCATCGAGGGCGAGGTGTTCTACGAGGCCGCGGCCTTCCTCGCCGCCTTCGTGCTCCTCGGACACTGGTTCGAGATGCGCGCCCGCGGCGGCGCCAACGATGCCATCCGCGCCCTCCTCGATCTGGCACCCCCCAAAGCGACAGTGATTCGCGACGGGGTCGAGCTCGAGATCCCGACGGCGGAAGTAACGGCGGGCGACATCCTGCTCATCAGGCCGGGCACGAAGATCGCGGTCGACGGCGAGGTGCTCGAGGGAGAGAGCTCGGTCGACGAGTCGATGGTGACCGGAGAGAGTCTGCCCGTCTCCAAGGATCCCGGCGACGATGTGATCGGGGCGACGATCAACAAGAACGGGACGCTCCGCGTGCGTGCGACCGCGGTCGGCTCCGACACCGCACTCGCCCAGATCGTCAAGCTCGTACAGGAGGCGCAGAACTCGAAGGCGCCCGCGCAGCGGCTCGCCGACCGGGCGGCGTTCTGGCTCGTGCTCGTCGCGCTCGTGGGCGGCCTGGGAACCTTCCTCGTGTGGAAGTTCGTCGTGGATGCCTCGGTGCAAGAGGCGCTCGTCTACGCGATCACCGTCGTTGTCATCACCTGCCCGGACGCCCTCGGGCTCGCGACCCCGACCGCGATCATGGTCGGCACCGGACTCGGCGCACAACGTGGGATCCTGTTCAAGAACGCGCTTGCGATCGAGGAGTCCGCGAAGCTCGACACGGTCGTCTTCGACAAGACCGGCACGCTGACACGCGGCGAGCCCGAAGTCGTCCAGATCGAGACCGCCGACGGGATCGTCGAAGACGATGTTCTCCGCCTGGTCGCCGCCGCCGAGCGCGAGAGCGAGCACCCGCTGGCGGAGGCGATCGTGA